>NZ_BCNQ01000098.1 GCF_001515525.1 Piscicoccus intestinalis NBRC 104926
CCGCCGCCGCCCCCACCGGGGCCAGCGCGCCCGCACTCGACCGCGCCGACGACCCCGAAACCGACGCCGACGCCGAACTCGACGACGAACTCGACGACGAACTCGAGGCCGAGGCCGAGGAGGATGTCGACGGGGAGCTCGGCGCGCTGCCCGACGGCCGCCCGGCCCCCGGCCCGGAGGCCGACCCGTCCTCGGTCCACGCCACGCTCGGGCCCGGAACCCGACCCGGGGCCTGGCGGCGGATCCGGTCCCGCCCCGGAGCCGCCCACCGCTTGGCCGCCACGAAATCCTTCACCCACCCCGGAGGTGCCTTCGGCGCGGGCGCCTTCGCGCCCGCGCCATCACGCAAATCGACCTTGCCGCGGGCATCACCCGGCGGCACCGGCGGCGGCACCGGCGACGCCGCGCCCGCCGGCACCCCCGCGCCGAACGCCACCAGAACCGCCACCGACACCCCAGACAACCCCGACACCACGCGCGAACGACCCGCCATGACAGCCTCCCTCGGCCTGTCCCCCACACCAACCCAACCCGCAGCACCGCGAACCCGGCAAAAACCCTGAAAACCACACCCCCACAATCAGATTGCGCGTGACCCGCCAGCCTCGCTAGTGACCTGGCAAAGACTTGACTCAACTCGGCGAGAACGCTGGACATCGGCTCGCACGCCGTCACCTCCGACGATCCGCACGCCACGCAGCGGTGCCATCTCTCGCCGGCCCGGCGCCCACCAGCACGGAACGCCTCAGCCAGATGCTCGGCGTCCGCGCCGCCATGCGCTCGCACCTGCTGCGGTCCCGTTCGACGCTGCGCTGAGAATGCGGCGTCAGCGGTCGGCGCCGTTCGAGCAGGAGGGTGGAGGCCGGCTCGATGCCGTCGTCGTGGGCGCGGCGTGCCGCCTGGATGGAGACTTCGTGCTGGCGGCGGCCGAGCCGGCCGCGGCTGTGCCCGGCAGCCGGGTGACGTCGGCCTCGGTCAGCGAGCGTCGACTCCAGCGCACAGGATCCCGTGCGCCCAGGGCAACTAATCGGCTGTGGTCGATGCGCGAGGCCCGGCGGACGCCGGAGAAGTCGACTAGCGCCACAAGGAGCCGCCGCGCCGGGTGATGGTGTTGGGAAATCGAGCACTCCGGGTAGTAGCTCAGCAGGTAGCATCGCTGGTATGAAACTGAGTGTGAGTCTCCCTCAGGAAGACGTCGCCCTCCTCGATGCGGTCGTCGCGGAGAAGCGCGCTGCCGGCCGCTCGGCGGTGATCCAGCAGGCGATCGAACTCCTCCGGGAGGCGAGGCTTGTCGAGGAGTACCGGCAGGCCGCCCAGGAGTGGGAGTCATCGGGTGACGCAGAGGCCTGGGCCTCGACGGATGCGGACGGCATCGTCGATGAGGCGTGGTGACATCGTTCTGGTTCGGCTCGATCCGGCCGAGGGCAGCGAGGCCGCCAAGACGCGGCCGGTGGTCGTCGTGGGCCGTGACGCCCACACGTCGATGAGCGTCGAGCTGGGCCGCGGTGTCGTGACCATCGTGCCGTTGACCAGCAACACGGCCCGAGTTCTGTCCTTTCAGGTCTTTCTCTCCGCGGCGCAGACAGGGCTGGACCGCGACTCGAAGGTGCAGGCCGAGCAGGTGCGGTCGGTCGACGTCCGCCGGCTCGGCCCGGTGATCGGCAGAGTGCCCAGGGAGCGAATGACGGACGTGGACTCCGCCCTCCGCCTGCACCTCGCCCTCTAGACCGGCAAGCCTCAGCCGACGCGGTCCGACGCAGCGGCGGAAGTGCCGCCCGGCGCCGCCTCCCCGGCGACCCCGGGGTGGGCGGCTGCGCGAGGATGGGGCGATGGAACTCGAGGTCAACGGCGCCCGGCACACCGTCTCCCACCCGGACGAGCCGCTGCTGTGGGCGCTGCACGACGAACTCGGCCTCAACGGGGTGCATTACGGCTGCGGGGCCGGCATCTGCGGCTGCTGCACGGTGCTCGCCGACGGGCAGCCGCTGCGCAGCTGCCAGGTCAGCGCCCGCGACGCGGCCGGGCGCTCGTTGACCACCCTTGAGGGGCTGGCCGCGCTCACCGGCGCCACCGGCGACGAGCTGCACCCCGTGCAGCAGGCGTTTCTCGAGAATCCCCTGCAGTGCGGGTGGTGCCTGCCCGGCCACGTCATGACCGCGGTCGGGCTCCTGTCGCGCACCCCCGACCCGAGCCCCGAACAGATCGCCGCGGAGGCGGGCCGCAACCTGTGCCGCTGCGGCGGCTACACCGCCGTCCGCGAGAACGTCGCCCGCGCCGCCCAGATCGCCCAGGAGGGGTCGTGAGCGCCGAGCCGGGCGACCCGAACGGCGAGTCGAGCGCGGCGGGCGCGCCGGACTCGCCGACCGGGGCCTCGCCAAAGAAGCGCGGCATCACCCGGCGGCGACTCTTGCTCGGGGCCGCCGCCGGCGCCGGGCTGCTCGTCGTCGGCGCGCCGGTCGCGCTCGACCGGGGCCGGCCGCGGCTTGCGGAGGCGATCTTCGAACGCGGCACCGGCTCCCCCACCATCCCCGACGGCCTCGTGTGGTTCGAGCTGCACGGCGACGACCGGCCGGTCACCCTGCACGTGCCGAAGATCGAGATGGGCCAGGGCGTGCACACCGGGTTCGCCCAGCTCGCCCTCGAGGAGCTCGCGATCGAGCCCGAACAGCTGCGCGTACAGCAGGCCGACACCGCCCGCGGCTTCGCCGCCGACGCCCAGTTCACCTTCGGCTCGACGTCGGTGAGCACGATGTACCAGCCGGTGCGCGAGGCCGCCGCCGCGGTGCAGGCGATGCTCGCCGCCGAGGCCGGCGCCCGGCTCGGGGTGAGCGCCGACCGACTCGACGCCGCCGCCGGCCGGTTCACGGTGCGTGGCACCGACCGCGCGCTGACATTCGGTCAGGTCGTCGCCGGCCGCACGACGCCCTGGCAGCTGCCCGAGCAGCCACCGGCCCTGCGCGGCCGCGGCTCGTTCACCCGCATCGGCCGCGACCTGCGACGGGTCGACATGCGCGACAAGCTCACCGGCGCTGCGGTGTACTCCTACAACGCGCGCGTGCCCGGCATGCGATTCGGCGCCGTCGCGCGCCCACCCCGCTTCGGCGCCACCCTGCGCTCCGGCCGCGGCCCCACCCGTGACGGCCTGACCGTGCTCATCGACGCCGAGGCGAACTTCGCCGGGGTCGTCGCGCCCACCCGCACCCAGGCGTGGGCGGCCCTCGCCGAACTGGAGCTGGAGTGGGAGGGTGGCACGCAGGCCAGCTCCGCCGACCTCGACGCGATGCTGCCCGCGACGGGCGGCGCCGTCATCCGCCGCGACGGCGACCTCGACGACGCGCTCTCCCGCGGCACGCTCGTCGAGGCCGAATACCGCACCCCGCTCGCGCACCACGCGCACCTGGAGCCGGTCGCCGCGCTCGTCGCGATCGACCCGCCCGCGCAGCCGGACGGGCCCCGGCCCGTGCGCGCGTGGGTGGGCACTCAGGCTCCGGGCGCCGCGAAGGACGCGCTGACCGAGCTGCTCGGTGACGGCCATGACGTGACCGTCTACCCCACGCTGCTCGGCGGCTCGTTCGGGCGCAAGGGCAGCCAGGACGCCGCGGTGGAGGCGGCCCGGCTGGCCCGCGCCGACGGCTCGCCCGTGCACGTCGGCTGGAGCCGCGGCGAGGACCTGCGCCACGGCGTCTACCGGCCCCCGACGCACACGCGGCTGCGCGCCACCGTCGAGGGCACCGGCGACGCGGCCCGCCTGCGCGGCGTCGAGCAGTTCAGCTCCTCCGGCGACATCATCTGGGCGATCGCCGGACTCCCCGAATTCGTGCGCGACACCCTCGGATTCGACCCCGGCACGCTGCTCGCGCAGTTCCTGCCGTACCGCCTCGACGGCTACCGGGTGCGCAACGAGCGCGAGGAGCTGCCGGTGCCGACCGGACCATGGCGCGGGCTCGGGGCCTACCCGAACACCTTCGCCCTGGAGAGCTTCGTCGACGAGCTCGCGGCTGCCGCCTCCGCCGACCCGGTGCGGTTCCGGCTCGCAAACCTGCCCGACGACGACGCCGGGAGGCGGCTCGCGGCCGTGCTCCGCACAGCCGCGCAGGAGTCGGGGTGGGGCGGGCCGCTGCCGGCGGACGGCGCCCGGCGGGGCCGCGGCGTCGCGTGTTGCCTCGATCACGACACGGCGGTCGCGCAGGTCGCGCAGGTGCGGGTGGGCAACGGCCGCATCGAGGTCGAGCGGGTCGTCGTCGCCGTCGATCCCGGGCTCGTGGTCGACCCGGCCGGCGCCCGGCAGCAGGCCGTCGGCTCGGTCGTCATGGGGCTGAGTTCGGCGCTCGTGGAACAGCTCTCGGTGGCCGACGGGGCCGTGACGCAGGGCAACTTCGACGACTACCCGATCCTGACGATGGACCGCACGCCCCCGATCGACGTCTTCTTCGTCGACAGCGACGACCGGCCCCGCGGCATGGGCGAGCCGGTGCTCGGGCCGGTCGCCGCCGCGGTGGCCAACGCGGTGCACGCGGCCACCGGGCAGCGAGCCCGGAGCCTGCCGCTGCGGCTCACCTAGACTGGATCGATGTCCTCGTCAACCCCGTCTCCCACCCGGCCGTCCCGGCTCCCGACGAGGATGCCCAACCCGCTGATCTGGGCGATTCCCGTGGCGCTCGCGTTGACAGGGGTCGTCTGGCTCGTCGGCGAGCAGATCCACCGCACCGACCTGCTTCCCGACACCGGACCCTCCTGGTACTACTGGCAGCTGCCCGAGCCGACCGTGTGGACCCGGCTGTCGGCGTGGGGCGGGTACGTCGCCCACCAGCTCGCGCTCTGGGGCCTCATCTACTACGCACAGACTCGTGTGCGGCGGTACACCGCGGGGCTGCACCCGATCAACGCCGTGGCCCTCGGCGTGAACTTCGCGTTCATCGTGCTGCACCTGGCCCAGAGCGTGTTCTTCTACGACGGCCTCGCCCAGGACGTGTCGATCTACAGCTCGCAGGGCTCGGTCATCCTGCTGCTCGTCGTCGTGCTGCTCATGGAGAACCGGCGCCGCGGCATGTTCTTCGGCAGGAAGGCGCCACTGGCCCGCCGGGTCGTCGACGTCGCCCGCCGATACCACGGCTACCTGTTCAGCTGGGCCATCGTCTACACGTTCTGGTACCACCCGGCGGAGTACACCCAGGGCCACCTCATCGGGTTCTTCTACATATTCCTGCTGCTCATCCAGGGCAGCCTGTTCTTCACCCGCAGCCACACGGACCGGTGGTGGACCCTGACGCTCGAGGTTATGGTGCTCATCCACGGGGCGCTCGTGGCGGTCATGCAGGCCGGGCCCACCGGGTTCTGGCCGATGTTCTTCTTCGGCTTCTTCGGGATCTTCGTCATCACCCAGATGCACGGGGTCGGGCTCTCGCGGCTGACCCGGTGGCTGCTCGGCGGCACCTACGTGCTCGCGGTGCTCGGCGTCTACACCTTCCGCGGGTTCGACAAGGTCGACGAGATCGTGCGCATCCCGGTCATCGAATACGGACTGGTGTTCCTGCTGACGCTCCTGGTGTGGCCGGTCGTGGCCCTCGTCGACGCGATCCGGCGTCGCCGCGGACCCGCCACGGGCGCGACCGCGGCTCGGGAGACACCGGTGCCGGCCAAGGAATCGCCGGAACGACTACCGCGATCGGGCTGACCTCGACGGCGACCTGCGCCGATGCCTCGTGAGGCAGCATCGGGATCGTCGATATGGCACAACACCGTCGGCGAGCGCCTCGTTTCCTGGGTTTATCCTGGCAGCGCGATCCCGGTGCGGCCGTATACCGCTCGGACGCACCAAAGCGAGGGGAAGTGGGCAGGAATGGCAAGCGACGGATTGAGCGTGGGCTACCGGCTCTGGTGGAACATCCGCAAGGCCGTGATGTCGGTGTTCGGGCCGGCCCAGCTGGGCGGCGACAGCGACCCGATCCGCCGTCTCGAGCGCGAGCGGGCCGCTAAGGTCGCCGAGGCGCAGGCCAAGCGTCAAGGCAACTAGCCACCTCCCGAGAATGGTCGCCCCGGTCAGGGCCGGGCGAGGATCTCCCCGTGCACGACGACGAACCAGGAGTCGGGCCCCGGCCACTCGCGCCATGCCTGCGCCATGCGGGCCAGCTGCTCGTCATCGGCCAGACCGTGCCGTCGGCACCCGTCGGCGAAGTCGGAGTCGGTGACCCGCCGTGACCACGTACCCGCCCAGTACTCCCGGCCGGCCTCGTCGGCGTAACACCAGGTGCTCGCCGAGGCGCTGACCTCGGTCAGCCCCGCCGCGTGGGCCCACTCCAGCAGACGACGCCCGGCGTCGGACTCCGCGCCGTTGGCGCGGGCGAGGCGCCGGTAGGTGTCGAGCCAGTCGGCCATCCCCGCCGAGCGCGGATGCCACGTCATCGCCTCGTAGTCGGCGTCGCGGGCGGCCACGAGGCCGCCGGGGCGGGCGACCCGGGCCATCTCGGCCAGCGCCGCCACCGGGTCGGCGAGATGCTGCAGCACCTGATGGGCGTGCACAACATCGAAGCTGTCGTCGTCGAACGGCAAGGCGTACACGTCTCCGACTTCCCAGCGGGTGCGCTCGTCGCCGCGGGCAGCAGCCAGGGCGCGGGCCGCCTCCAGGGGTGCTTCGACGTTCTCGAGCCCGACGACCTGACCGGCTCCGGTGATGCCGTCGACGGCCTGTGCCAGATCGAGCGTGACCGAGCCGGGCCCGCAACCGACGTCGAGCAGCCGCATGCCCGGGCTCAGGTGCGGCAACAGGTAGGCGGCGCTCGTGGCGGCCGTCCGCGCGCCGTGCGAGGCGAGAACACTCGCGGCGTGGCCGTGGGTGTAGACCGCGCTGTTCTCATCATTCGAGATCACATGTCCCATTATATGGTCTGCTCTTCAGCGGCCTCCTCGGCGCGAGCGACTACACGCGCATCAAGCACGTCATGGTGAACATCGAGAGCCAATTCCATTGGTATCAATTGTCGGCATTTTGGTATCATCGCCGAATGGCCATGACCCTACGCCTCCGCCCCGAGCACGACCGGATTCTCGAAGAGATCGCTCGCGAAGACGGTGTGAGTAAGCACCAGGCCACCCTGAATCTGATCGAAGAGGCGGCCCGGCGACGCGGCCGTCGAGCGCGAATCGACGCGATCATGGACGACGTGCTGGACCGTGACGCGGAATTGCTGCGACGGCTGGCCCAGTGACCGACAGCGACTGGCAGTACCTGACAGTCGAGGATCTGCATCACATGGCGGCACGCCTGGGCACCCCCGCAGTGCGCGATGTCGGCCTGCTCGACTCGGCCGCGCATCGGCCGCAGTCCACGGTCTTCGGGGAGGACGCCTACCCCGACCTCGCGACGAAGGTCGCCGCCCAGCTCAGTTCGGCCGCACGCAATCACGCCCTGGTAGACGGCAATAAAAGACTGGCCTGGTCGGCTGCCCGGGCGCTGTGTCGCCTGAACGGTCACGAGTTCACTCAGCCCGACGATGACGCGGCGTACGACCTGGTCATCGCCGCGGCCACCGGTGCGGCGGACGTCACCCAACTCGGCGCCACGCTGCGCGACTGGTTGCGGCCGCTGTCGTGAGGCGCTGGCTCGTCCACAGCCCTGCTCGATGCAGTGACGTCGTCCACAGCGGTCGAGGCTGAGGCCTGCGGGCGCGCCGAGATCACCCGTAGGGTTCCGTGACGGCCGAGAGCCGGTCGATACTGAACCCACCGAGAGGAGGAGCCATGACCGCAGTGACACACATCTCGCCGCTGCCACGTCTGCTCTCTGTGGCCGAATGGGACGAGTGGTCTCAGCGGGAGGACGCCTATGAGCTGGTCGACGGCCTACCAACCGTGTCTCCACCCGAGATCATCCGCAACAACCGCGCGGCCGTGCACCTGGTGAACGCCCTGGATCGCGCTCTGGGCGCAACCGCGATCGTCACCCTGCAGTGCGAGGTTCTCGTGGATGACGCGGGGCCGACGGTGCGCAGACCCGACGTTGCGGCGCTGCGGGCGGACGTCGATGAGTCCACCTACCGGGTCGACGCGTCGCAGACGCTGCTGGTGGCCGAGATCGTCTCACCCGGTTCGGTGGTGCGCGACTGGCGCGACAAGCGCGCCGACTACGCCCGCGCCGGGATCCCCGCCTACCTCGTCGTCGACCTCACCGACGATCCGCACCGCATCACGCTCTTCGAGCAGCCCGAGGCCGGCGACTACACCCGCATCACCGGCGGCGCGCGAGTGACGCTCACGCTGCCCGGGGGCGAGCTCACCCTCACGCCCGCCGACCTCACGTCGTAGCGTGGGCAGCGGCCCACCCGGGCCGCTCGATTCGCGAGGAGGCGACGCATGGCAACACGCAATGGCAGTGCGATCTGGCGCGGTGACCTGAAGTCCGGCACCGGCGAGGTCACCGTCGGCAACGGCGTCTACACCGGCAACTACTCGTTCACGTCCCGCTTCGAGGACGGCGAGGGCACCAACCCCGAGGAGCTCATCGCGGCCGCGCACGCCGGCTGCTACTCGATGCAGCTGTCGGCGATGCTCGCAGAGGCGGGCAACACGCCGACGAGCGTCGACACCTCCGCGGTGTGCTCGCTGCGCAACATCGACGGCAAGCCGACGATCACCCAGATCGTGCTCACCACCGTCGGTGAGGTGCCCGGCCTGACCGAAGAGCAGTTCCAGGAGACGGCGGCGCAGGCCAAGGAGGTCTGTCTCGTCACCCGGGCCCTCGCCGGTGTCGAGGACATCGAACTCAGGGCCAGTCTGAAGAGCTGAGATCGGCGGCTGATCGGCGGCTGATCGACCGGCACTCTCGATGCCCACGCACCGCGACGGCCGGAGGCGGTTCGCCCCCGGCCGTCGCGGACCTGCTCCCGTGGGTGGGTCAGCTGCGCTGCAGCACCGAGGTGAGCGCCTCGAGCACCGCCGGGTCCTCGATGGTGCTGGGGACCATGGCCTCCTGGCCGTCGGCGATCTGACGCATCGTCTTGCGCAGGATCTTGCCCGAACGGGTCTTCGGCAGCGCCGACACGACGTCGACCTCGCGCAGGGCGGCAACCGCGCCGACCTCGTCGCGCACCCGCCCGACGAGCTCCTTCTTCAACTGCGCCTCGCCGGCCTCGTCGAGGTTGACGCCCGACTTCAGCACGACCAGCGCCCGCGGGATCTGGCCCTTCATCTGGTCGGCGACGCCGATGACCGCGCACTCGGCGACCTGCGGGTGACCCGACAGCGCCGCCTCGATGGAGCCGGTCGACAGCCGGTGCCCGGCGACGTTGAGCACGTCGTCGGTGCGGCCCATGACGTAGACGTACCCGTCGGAGTCGATGTAGCCACCGTCTCCGGTGAGGTAGTAGCCGTCGTAGGCCGACAGGTACGACTGCACGTAGCGGTCGTCGTCCTGCCACAGCGTCGGTAGCGTGCCGGGCGGCATCGGCAGCTTGATGCAGATCGCGCCCTCGGCGTCGGCCGGCACCTGGTTGCCCTGGTCGTCGAGGATCTGCACGTCGTAGCCCGGGGTCGGCACGCTCGGCGAACCCGGCTTGACCGGAAGCTCCTCGATGCCGACGGGGTTGGTCGCGATCGGCCACCCCGTCTCCGTCTGCCACCAGTTGTCGATGACCGGGATGCCGAGCTTCTCGTGGGCCCAGTGGTACGTGTCGGGGTCGAGCCGCTCGCCGGCGAGGAAGAGGCGACGGAAGTTGCTCAGGTCGCTCTTCTTCATGAACTCGCCGTTCGGGTCCTCCTTCTTGATGGCCCGGATGGCGGTCGGCGCCGTGAACAGCGAGGCGACCTTGTGCTTCTCGACGATGCGCCAGAACGTGCCCGCGTCGGGAGTGCCGATCGGCTTGCCCTCGAAGACGATCGTCGTCGCGCCCGCCAGCAGCGGGGCGTAGACGATGTAGGAGTGGCCGACGACCCAACCGACGTCACTGGCCGCCCACCACACCTCGCCGGCGTTGATGCCGTACAGGTTCGACATCGACCAGCACAGCGCGACGGCGTGCCCGCCGTTGTCGCGCACGATGCCCTTGGGCTTGCCGGTGGTGCCGGAGGTGTACAGCACGTACAGCGGGTCGGTCGCGGCCACCGGCACGCACTCGGCGCGCTCGATCGACTCGTCGGCCATGGCCTCGTCCCAGTCGACGTCGTTCTCGCCCATCTCGGCCTCCACCTGCGGGCGCTGCAGGATGACGCAGCGCTCGGGCTTGTGCTCGCTGCGGCGGATCGCCGCGTCGATCATCGGCTTGTAGGGGATCGTGCGGGTCGGCTCGATGCCGCAGCTGGCGGCGACGATGACCTTCGGCTTGGCGTCCTCGATGCGCGCGGCCAGCTCGGCCGGGGCGAACCCGCCGAAGACGACCGAGTGCACCGCGCCGATGCGGGCGCAGGCCAGCATCGCGACGAGGGCCTCGGGAACCATCGGCATGTAGATGACGACGCGGTCACCCTTCTCCACCCCCAGGCTGCTCAGCACGCCGCCGAAGCGCTCGACGAGGTCGAGCAGCTCGGAGTACGTGATCGTGCGGGAGGAGTCGGTGACCGGGCTTTCGTAGAAGATGGCGGGCTGATCGCCGCGCCCGTTGTCGACGTGACGGTCGACGGCGTTGTAGCACGTGTTCAGCTCACCGTCGGGAAACCAGCGGTAGAACGGCGGCCGCGACTCGTCGATCGTCGTCTCCGGAGAAGTGATCCAGTCGATGCAGGCCGCCACCTCCCCCCAGTACCCGTGCGGATCGCTCGTGCAGCGGTCGTGGACTTCGCGGTAAGCGCCGGTGCTCATGCCACATCTTTACGTCTGAGCCGCAGCCTGTCAGCCCTCCGCGACGATCAATACGACCAATTCGGCATGCGGCCGCGGAGTTGTTCGGCGAGCGGTTCACTGCCGCGACGAGCGGTCGCCCCACACTTGTATGTGGTCCGGCTCGCGACGGCGTCCGCAGCGGCTCTCAGGAGCAGCCGATGTGCAGTTCGACGAGCACGGTGCTGGGCACCCGTTCGCACCCGACCTCGAAGGTGCCCAGGTCACTGACCGTCCAGCGTCCCGACGCCTGGCGCACGAGCACGACGGCCGGTTCGATCGTCCCCGGGTCGTCGGGCACCAGAATGGCCGTCGCCCAGGTGCCTTCGTCGGAGACGTGGATCGAGCGCACGGTGTAGGCGGCGTCGGGCATGCGTGAGGTGAGGTCGGAGCCGCGCACGGCGCGCACGATGGCCCGCTGCACCGGCGTGCCCGTCTCGTCGGTCGGCCCGCCGGAGGTGGGCGCGGCCGGACCGACGACGCGGGTGGCCTGGAGGGTCGGGTACTGCGGCGGGGAGCCGGTCACCACGGCCGTGACCGGCTCTGCGGCGGGGCCGCCGGCGGCGGCGGGGTCTGCGATGTCCGGAACCGCGGCGAGGGCTGCCGCGATCCCGAGGCCGGCGAGGGCACTTGCAACGACCTGCAGGAGCTTCATGGGGATCCTTGTCAGGGCCCGTGTGAGGGGGCCGGATGAGGAGCCGGTGAGGGGTGCCGGGGGGTGGCGGTTTGTCTGTTTTCTTTGTCGGCGCGGTCGTCGCCGAACCACAGCACGCCGATCGTCACGAAAGGACAACGATCGCCGACCGGCCCGGCGGGCCGCGGGCGCGTGGGCGGTGCATCATCGAGCGATGGACATCGACTCGGTGCCCGCCCTGCGCGCCGCTCTCGACGGTGGCGCGTCGCTGGCCCACCTTCGCCTGCAGGGCCTTGACCTGCGCGGACACGACCACATCTTCGACGGCCGTACCGACATCGAGGGCCTGGTCGTGCTCGGCGGGCGGATTCGGCCCAAGCTCGTGCGGCGCCTGACGCGGGCCGGGGCGATCGTCTTTCCACCGACTCCGCACGTACCGGTCGATCCGTACCGCAGCAACCTCTACGCGCCCGACGAGCTGTACGCGGGCCTCGCCGACCACGGGTACGCGGCGACCCCGGACGCCCGGGCGTACGCGTGGAGCCGCGACCCGGAACTGACGAACGACGCGTACGTCTCGGTGCTGCGCGCCATGCACGACGCGGCGATGGGCGACAGCCTCGACGAGATCATCGACGACCGCGAAGTGGTCGGGATCATGGGCGGCCACGACTGGGGTCGCGGCAGCGAACGGTTCGCGCTCGCCGCGGCACTGGGCCACCGGCTCGCGAACACCGGCGTGCTCGTCGTCACCGGAGGCGGTCCGGGCGCCATGGAGGCCGCCAACCTCGGCGCCTACGCCACCGACGAGACCCGGCTCGGCAGCGCATTGCGCCTGCTGGCCGAAGTGCCGACGTTCGAGCCGGACATCGACGCGTGGGCGCGGGTCGCCTTCCGCGCCCGGGAGGCGGCTCGGCCGCACGCCTGGTCGGCGCCGCCGCGCAGCCTCGGTATCCCGACGTGGTTCTACGGCCACGAGCCCCCGAACGTCTTCTGCGACGCCGTCGGCAAGTTCTTCTCCAACGCCCTGCGCGAGGACGGGCTGCTCTCCCGCTGCCGCAACGGCGTCATCGCGCTGCCCGGCGCCGCCGGCACCGTGCAGGAGATCTTCCAGGCAGTGACGCCGCTGTACTACACCGAGCTCGAGACCCTTCCGCCGCTCGTGCTCGTCGGCGAGGAGCACTGGACGCGGCAGGTGCCGGTGTGGCCGGCGGTGCAGGCGCTCGCCGCCGGGCGGCCGATGGCCGACGCCGTGCACCTCGTCGACGACCTGGAGTCCGCCGCCGCGATCGTCGCGCCACGCTCCCGTCACAGCCCCTGAGACCTGCGGGCAGCGCCGAGGGACGTTCCGGGACGTCAGCGGCGGGTGGCCTCCTCAAGCAACTCCAGGACGTGACGGTAGACGCGGCCGGTGGCGCGGGTCATGCCGACCTCGCAGGTGCGGTTCGTCGAGACGTACACGTCGTCGGGGGCGCCGAGGGCCGCGACGTCGAGGGCCTCGGGTCGCGTGGCGGCCGCCGTCAGCTCGGGGTGCAGCATGCCGCGGTCACCGGCGAAGCCGCAGCAGCCCGCGTCCGGAGGCACGACGACCTCGCCGCCCCGGCGGGCCGCGACCGCCGCCGCGACCGTCGTCAGCGCGCCGAGGTCACCGGCGCGCCGGTCCGAGCACGTCGGGTGCACGACGATCCGCGGCGCCCTGCCTCGCGAGGGAACCGCCGCGGGAGGCGTTGCGGGAGCCGGTGCGCGGGCCGGCTCGGGGAGGCGGGGCAGCACGTGCTCGGCGACGAACGCGACGGAGTCGAGCACCTCCAGGCGCGCCACCCGCGCCGCGAGCTCGTCGTCGCCCGCGGCGCGCAGGTCGTGTGCGAGCTCGGTCAGGCCGTGGGTGCACGAGCTGGCGTCGGTCACCACGGGCACCCGCCCCTCCTGGGTCGCCTCGAGCAGCGCGGAGGCGGTGCGCCGCGCCATCGCGGCCGTGCCGTGTGTCAAACCCTTGCTACGCCAGACGGTGCCGCAGCACAGCGACTCGACACCCTGCGGAATGCGCACCCGCACCCCCGCACGGTCGCACAACGCCACGAACGCGCGCCCCGAGCCGAGCCCGCGCGCGGTCTCGCTCGGCCCGGCTGGCCCAGTCGTGCCATTAGACCGGGTCGGCCCCGTCGGCTCAGCGGGCTCGTCCGGCGCGGCAGCGGCCGGTCCGGCGGTCGCGGGTTCGCCGGGCGTCGCGGGCCCGAACAGCTCCCCGATGCAGGAGGCGAACAGCACGACGTCGCCGGGTTCGCGGCGGGAGTCGGTGGCCCGGCTGATGCCCGGCTCCGGCAGGTCGTACCCGACGTAGGGCACGAGATCGGTGGGCAGCACGCGGCGGGTCACCCCGGTGACCGCGCTGATCAGACCGGGCGGGCCGGACGCGTTGAGGCCGACGCCGGCGCGCAGGGCCGGCAGCACCCGACCCCACTCGCGCGCAAGCCGCTCCCCGACCGCCTGGGTCGCCGCGGTGTGCCGCGCGGCGCGATGCTTCTTCATGAACGCGCCGGTGTCGATCCCGACCGGGCACGCGCCCTGGCACAGCGAGTCGACGGCGCACGTGTCGACGGCCATGTACGCGTAGTCGCGCTCGACGTCTTTGCGCACGTCGTTGGGGGCCGCGGCCAGGTCGCGCAGCAGCGCGATGCGCTGCCGGGGCGTCGTCGTCACGTCGCGCGACGGGCACACCGGCTCGCAGTAGCCGCACTCGACGCACCGGTCGACGTCGGGGTCGACCTGGGCGGCGAGCTTGAGGTCGCGCAGGTGCGCCTTGGGGTCGTCGCCGATGACGACCCCGGGGTTGAGCACCCCGGCCGGGTCGGCGAGGCGCTTGACCTCGCGCATCACCTCGTACAACTCGTCGCCGTACTGCCGGCGCACGTACGGCGCCATGATGCGGCCGGTGCCGTGCTCGGCCTTGAGCGATCCGTCGGCGCCGAGCACGAGGTCGACGAGGTCCTCGGTGAACCGCTCGAATGCACGCAATTGTGTGTTATCGGAGAGGTCGGGGTTGATCATGAAGTGCAGGTTGGCGTCGCGGGCGTGCCCGAAGATCACGGCGTCGTCGTAGCCGTAGCCGCCGCACAGCCTCCCGAGGTCGCGCACGGTCTGGGTCAGGGCGGGCATCGGCACGACGACGTCCTCGAGCAGCGCGGTCGAGCCGGCTGGCCGGGCACCGGCGACCGCGGTGTACAGCCCCTTGCGCACCGACCAGGCGGACGCGCGTTCGGCGGGGTCGCTGGTGAACGTCACCGGGGACGACAGCCCGCGCAGCCCGGAGATCGCGCGCTCCATGGCGTCGCGGGTGTGGGCGAGCCCGTCGGGGGTCTCCTCCTGGGCCTCGACGAGCAGGGCGGTGTGCTCGGCGACGGCCAGCCCGTCGAGCGCGGCGACCCGCACCGGACCGGCCTGCGAGACCCGCAGGGAGGCGGCGTCCATGAGTTCGGCGGTGCGGCTGCCAGCCTCGATGAGCGCGGGCAGCGCGTGGGTGGCGGCGTCGATGGAGTCGAGCACGAGCAGCGCGGTCGCGACGTGCGGGTAGACCGGCACCGTGCGGTACGTCGCCGACAGGATGAACCCGAGCGTGCCCTCCGAGCCGACCATGAGGTGGGCCAGGATCTGCGCCGGGTCGTCGTGGTCGAGAAAGGCGTTGATTCCGTAGCCCATCGTGTTCTTCATCGAGAACTGGTGCTCGATGCGCCGCACGGAGTCGGGGTTGCCGCGCACGCGGTCACGCAGCCGGGCCAGCCCCTCCCACAGTTCCGGCTCGTCGTGCCGCAACCGGGCGTCGGCGTCGGGGGCCCCGGTGTCGACGCGGGTGCCCGAGGGCAGCACGAGGTCGAGCGCGTCGAGCGTGCGGTAGGTGTTCGCGGTGGTGCCGCACTGCATGCCGGAGGAGTTGTTGGCGACGACGCCGCCGATGGTGCAGGCGGATTCGCTGGCCGGGTCGGGCCCCAGCGCCCGGGCGTACGGGGCGAGCCGGGTGTTGACGGCGCGCACGGTGGCGCCCGGCTGGCAGCGCACCCGCGCGCCGTCGTCGAGCACCTCGACGTGGCGGAAGTTGCGGCGGGTGTCGACGAGCACCCCGTCGGTGCCCGCCTGCCCGGACAGGCTCGTGCCGCCGGAGCGGAAGGTCAGCGGTACGCCGTGCCGCGCGGCCACCGCGATCGCGCCCTGCACGTCGCGCCCGTCGCGGGCGATGACGATCGCCTGCGGCACGAGCTGAAAGTGCGAGCCGTCGTGGCTCATCCGCAGCCGGTCGATGAGCCGGGTGCGCAGCGGGCCCGGCCCGATCGTCTGCGTCAGGTCGTTGACCAGGTCTTTGTCGGCCTTTCCGACCGCCGCGAGCCGGTTCGCCGCGTCGGCGTCCGACGAGGGCGCGGGCCCGTGGGGGTCAAGATCGGCAGCGGTGTCGGTCATGAGAGAACCTCCGGCGATGGGGTCTCCATCCTACCTCCGAGGTCCGACATCCACCCTCGCGACGGTGCCGACGACGCCGACTCCGCCGGCGACGGCGCCGTCGTCAGCGGGAGCCAGCGGCAGTCAGCGCGGGTCAGCGCGGGTCAGCGCAGCGCGATCGGGTTGGCCGGGGCCCCGACGGCGCCGGTCACCGGCAGCGGCCCGGCGGTGAGCAGGAACTCGTACCGGCCGTCGGCCGCGCAGGCCGCGGCGAGGGCATCGAGGTCCCACATCTCCCCGATGAACAGCCCGATGTGCGGGATCGCCACCTGGTGCAGCGGCTGGAACGCGTCGTCGAACTCGTTCGGCCGCGCCTCGAAGCCCCACGTGTCGGTCGCGATGGCACAGATTTCTGTTCGGTGCAGCCAGTCCGCGGTCGTGAACGACAGCCCCGGAGCCGGTCCGCCCGCGTAGTCGCCCCACCCGTCCCGGCGCGTTCGGGCCAGTTGCCCGGTGCGCACGAGCACGATGTCGCCGCGGCCGACCCGGCCCGACTCGCCCTGGGCGGCGATCGTCTCCTCCAGGTCGGCGGCGGTGATCGCGTAGCCGTCGGGCAGCCCGTCGGAACCAAACCGCGCGCCCACCGTGCGGCC
The DNA here is from genome assembly GCF_001515525.1 of Piscicoccus intestinalis NBRC 104926. GTDB lineage: Bacteria > Actinomycetota > Actinomycetes > Actinomycetales > Dermatophilaceae > Kineosphaera > Kineosphaera intestinalis. The sequence goes on from NZ_BCNQ01000098.1 coordinate 16,523, forward strand.
GACGTCGAGCAGCACCCCGCGCCCGCAGATCACGTCGGCGACGGTCTCGATGCCGGTGACCCCGTCTCCGAGGCTGGTGACGACCTCTTGCGCGGGCCGTCCGTTCCAGGCGCGGCCGTGGTCGAAGATGTGCCCGAGCCCGTCCCACTGGGTGGAGCACTGCAGCGGCATCGCGATGACGTCGTCGGCGCCGCCGATGCCGTGCGGGAAACCCTGCACCCCGGTGACGGCGTCGGTGCCGGTGTCGAGCATCGTGTGCACCGGGTTGGTGCGCCGCCGCCACCCCTTCTGCGGCCCGTCCATGTCGAACCGCTGCGACAGCGAGAAGGATTCGCCGGTGCGCACCAGCCCGGCCGCGGCGACCCGCAGGTCGGGGGTCAGGAAGTTCATCGTGCCGCGCACGTCGTCCTCGCCCCAGCGGCCCCAGTTGCTCACCCGCGCGGCGGCCGCCGCGACGGCCCCCTCGGGGTCGGTGCGGTCGAGGTCGGCCGGGGTCAGCGGCCCGAGGCGGTCGCGGCCGTCGTGGCTCACCTCGGCTGTCATCCCAGCTCCGCGAACGTGTCGGCGACCCAGTCGGCGATGAACGTCGACACGTACGGCAGGTGGTCGAGGCCGATGTGCTCGGTCGCGCCCTCGGCCGGCGTGAAGACGCGCAGCTCGCGCTTGGGCGAGTTCACCGCCTGCTCGTAGGAGCGGTAGGCGTATTCGAGCGGGATCTGCCGGTCGTTCTCGCCGTGCGCGATGAGAAACGGCACAGAAATGTGTTCGACGACGCCGTCGAGGTGCACGGCCTCCGCGTGGGTGATGAACGTGTCGAGGTCGTCTTTGCCCCACACCCACAGCACGTGCTCCCAGTAGTGCGGCACGGGGTTCTCGCCCTCGCGCTGCAGCCGGCGCTTCTGCACCGCCCCCCAGTTGTGGTTGGCGCCCCAGGCGACGACGAGCGCGAGCCGCTTCTCGAAGGCCGCGGCGCGCGGCGCGTAGTACCCGCCGAGCGACCAGCCGACGAGCCCGATGCGGTCGGCTCGCACGTCGTCGCGACCGGTCAGGTAGTCGACGCACGCCGCGGCCCACGTCTCGCTCTCCACGCGGGAGTGCAGGTCACGCAGCCGCAGCGCCTCGCCGCTGCCGGGGCAGTCGACCATGAGCGTCGAGATGCCGCGGGCGCGCAGCTCGTTGTGGTGATCGGACGTGTACATGTGCTCCTTGGTGGAGTCCAGGCCGTTGAACATGATCATCACCGGAGCGGGCTGGCCGTCGGTCGAGGCGTCGGAGAAGTACGCCGGCAGACTGGTGCCCTCGAACGGCACCTCGACGCGGCTGACGTGCGGCTCGAGCAGCTCGAACGACTTCGCGGTCAGGCGCAGGCAGTGCTCGTAGATCGCGTTGCGGCTCGCCCGGTGCTCCTGCTTCGCACTCTGCATGCGCTCGGACTGGGCGAGATAGCCGCTGGCACGCTTGTACAGCTGCCCGGCGGTGCGCCGGTGCCCCTTCGCCTCGGCGTCCTTCGCCTGCTCCTCGAGCTGGTCGGCGACGGCCTGCCAGGCCGCCATGAACTCGGTGGTGCCGACGTCGGAGCCCTGGTTGGCGAGCTCGCGGATCGGGCGGCACGCGCGGTCGACCTCGTCGATGAGCCCGCCGCTGTTGAGCGTGGCGACGACCCCGAGATTCCACACGTAGTTGCCGGGAAAGTATTCGAACATCGGTGATCCTCAGTGCTCCTCGGTGCGTTCTGGAGTCGGGTCGGCGAACGGGCGGGCGTCTCCGGCCCGAGCCGCCCGGGCCGACGCGGGGTCGCGGCGCCGGGGGCCGCCCGG
>NZ_BCNQ01000099.1 GCF_001515525.1 Piscicoccus intestinalis NBRC 104926
CCGCGCTGGCGGGTGCGACGGGGGCGGTCGCGGGGGCGTCGACGGCGTCGGGGGCGTCGGCGGCGTCGGCGGCTCCTGGGGCTGCGTCGACCGCCGCCGGCGGGACCGGCGAGACAGGGCTCGGTGCGGTCAGGGGAGCGACGGCACCGAGGAGAAGAGCGGCCGAGGCGGTGATCATCGCGCGACGCTGGATGCGGGCGGTCATGGGGGCTCCCTCGAGCGACGGCGATCGGTCCCCCTCCCATCGGCCCCCAGGGGCCGGGCCCTGAGCGCCGAGCGGCTGTGGCGGACACCACCACTGGCCCCGGCGCCCGGCGCGGCGCGAGGCGGGCGGATCGGATCGGCACGTCGGGCGCGCGGGTAAGTGTCGAGGTGGGGAGCCTGCCGAGCGAGTCGGCGGCATACGATGAGAGCTGCGAACGCACCGGTGGATCGCGGGGGTATGTATGGAAAAGGGCAGGTCGACGGCGGCACGAGGACCGGTCGTGCTCGCTGTGGCGGTGGCCGCGGCGCTGCTCGGCGCCTGCAGCGGCCCGACGAGCACGACCGACGCGGTGCCGGAGCGCTACATCGAGTCGCCCACGGTCTCCGAGCAGGCGCGTCAGGCCTACGGAGACGGCGCCGAGGCTGCGTACCGCGAACTCGCCGAGTTCTCGATGGACGAGTGGCTCAAGACCGACGTGCTCGATCCGGCCGGCCCGGAGCCGACCGCGGAGCAACTCACCGACGGCATCCCGTCGCACCTGACGAACGCCACGGCCGCGCGGTGGGCACAGACGGTGAACGCCGCCGTCGGTGGAGACGACGCCGCGCGGGAGGACATCAACGTCCTGCGGCTGTACACCCTCGACGCGCCGACGCTGCGGCTGCCGCCGGGCAACCGCCTCGTGACCAGCCAGACGATCACGAAGGGCACCGTGAACGTCGGTACGAGCTCCAGTGGCGTCACGCCGCTCGTCATCGACTTCGTGCAGGACGCCGAACTCGAGCTGCGCAACGCGCGCACGCCGTTCCACATCTCGCTGGAGAAGACCGTGCAGTACACGGTCGTGCCCAGGGAGTCGGACCCCGCGCTCCCGACGACGGCCCCCGCGACCCCTGGTGCGACCGGCGCGACCGGTGCGACGGGCGCCGCGACCACGCCGACCACGCCGTTCACCCGCGACCCGCGGGTCACCTGGCTGATCTCGACGTTCCAGGGCGACGTGACCGCCGACTACGAGGGCGCCCCCGAACCCACCGCCACCGAGTAACCGGCTCAACCACACGTCTCACGGCAGTCTGGACATGTTCACCCAGATCGATGCCGATGCACCCCCGAGTAACCCTGCGTGGCCCCTAGGGCACCTGCCTCGCGTGAGCCTTGACGACTACCGCGTGCCGGCCAGGGCGATCGTCGCCGGGGTGCCGGCCGAGGATTCGCCGTTTCGACTACCCCGATAGAGCCTCGTCGGGCGTCGAATCGCGAAGCCGCAGGTCACGAGCTTGCGACACGACCGCGGCTCTCGACGCGATCGTCGATGTGGTGAAACGATCGCGAGCACCGGCAGGACCGGGCGGCCCAGGCGCGGGTAGGGACGCCTCCTGACACGAGTAAGGAGGGGCCGTGGCCCGGACGAGGTCTGGGATGAGGGTCAGTGAGGGTCAGTCGGCGCGGAAGGCACCGGCTTCGTCGAGGGCCGCGACCGCCTCCGGGAGGTGCGCCAGGGCGGCGCGCACGTCGTCGGGTGTGGCGATGCTCCAGGCGTTGGCGCGCAGGTATTCGCGCAGGGCCGCGTCGAATTCGTCCTCGCCGACCCGCTCGCGCGCCCGCAGCAGCGCGGCTCCCCCGCGGGCGTACACCGTGTTGACGTACGCCTCGCTTGCGTCGGGGCGACCGGCGAAGTAGCTCATCGGAGCGCCGACGGGCTCCTCGCTCTCGCGTCGCGTGGTGTCGGCGGGGCTGACGACCTCCTGCGCGTAGGTGGCGAACGACTCGTCGAGCCACGGGTGCTCGGCCTGGTTGTTGCCGACCAGGCCGTAGAACCACATGTGCGCGAGCTCGTGCGCGACGAGCCAGCGGTCGCGTTGCGGGTGCAGGTTGCCGAACTGGATCGCCGCCCCGTACTCGACGCCCTCGCTGACCCCGGGCAGCACGCTGATCCACAGGTGGGAGGCGGGCACGCGCCCGAGCAGCTCGGACAGCGACCCCAGCTCGTCGCGGAGCTGCGTGTGCCAGTCGTCCATCGAGGCGCGGGCGTTGGGCGGCAAGGCCACCGAGATCTGCCGGCCGTCGACGGAGCGGGTGTCGACCTCGAATCGGCCGACGCTGACGGTGACGTCGCGCACGACGTCGGCACTGAAGGTGTGCGCGGTCGTGCCCGGCCGCGAGCCGGCCTCGGTGCGCACCTCGTCGCCGACGCCCATGACCGCGTCGTCACCGGGCGCCTCGACGGTCATCGACTCCAGCCGGTACGCCTGGGAGGTCGTCATCTCGCCGGCGACGTCGACGGCGGGATCGCGCGTCCAGCCCACGCCGGGCGCCCAGGCGAGCATCGGGTAAGCGCTGCCGAACCAGGCGATGCGGTGGCGAGACGAGTAGCCGACGCGCTCGTCGGTGCGTTCCCCGAGCCGCAGCTGGAACGTCAGGTCGGCGGTGATCGGGGTGCCGGCCGGGCTGCAGCTCGGCAGGCGCGCCTCGACGAGGGTGCCCGGCGAGCCCGACGGCGCCCCGGCCGCCTGCACGTCCAGGGGCAGGGCGGTGCCGCCGACGCTCACGGCGGAGACGGTCAGCGCGTTGCCGGTGACGGCGGTGGCGGGTTTGTTGGGCCAGGCCCGGAAGACCAGTTCGCAGACCTGCTCGTCGGGGGTGAACGTCACCCGCTCGGTGCCCTCGGCGGAGGCCAGGTCGTCGGCCATCCGGTACGTCAGCGCGACGACCGGCCGATCGGCCGCGGGGTCGGGCAGCTCGGGTGCGTCGACGCCGGCATGGGGGGCCGCGGTGCAACCCGCCAGCCCGGCCAACCCGACCACTCCGGCCATGACGGTCGCAGACATCAGGGCGTGCATCCGATGTCTGACCATGACCGGCAGCCTATGCGCTACGCCCGCCGCGCCGACCCCCGGTCCGACCTGTGAATTCGCCCTGAACTCCCCCCGAGCGGCCCACCGCCACAACGGGATCGAGCGTCTCCGAGGTTGCGCTGCAGCGGGCCGGCACAGCGCACCGGCGCAGCGGGCCGGGCGCCGCGTTCAGCTCGCGTTCGCGCCCGTCGGGCAGTCCAGGAGGCGGCGCACGAGGTCCTCGGCGAGGTCGATCCCCAGCGGGCGCGGCACCGGCAGCCCGCAGTCGGTGAACCAGTCATCCGTCGCCTCGGGGTGCGGGCCCACGGCGGCGATGACACCGTCTCCGTAGCGGCACAGCACGGCGGCCGGCAGCCCGTTGTCGTACTCGGCGACGACCTGCGCCCGGCCGCCGTCGCGCACCGGGGTGCCGACGGCCTTCTTCTTCAGCGCGAAGTACGGGCCGTCCTGGAAGTACAGCTCGCGGGGCGCGCCCGACCACGTGACGGTGACGAGCGCGTCGCGGTCGTGGTCGACGCTGGCACCGCGGGTGCCGATGTACTGGTCGGTGTCTCCCGGCAGCATCCGCAGGCCGGGGTCGCGGCCGGCGAGGTACCCGCCGAGGCAGAACCCGGCGTAGTAGCCGCCGCCACCGACGAAGTCGCGGATCGCCTCGGCGGCCGGAGCGATGTGCTGCCAGGCGTCGTCGAGGTCGGGGCCGCCGGGCTGGGCGTACAGCAGCCGACCGGACAGGCTCTGCGCGGTCAGCGGCAGCCGCTCCTTCGGGCCGACGAAGTCGACGCTCAGGCCGACCCGCTGCAGCACCCGCGCCACCGACTCCGCGCACCCGGGCATCGCCGCCGGGCCGCGGTAGACCAGCGCCTGCGCCGCCGCACCCGAGCCGCCGGAGCCCGGCTCGCCCGACCGACCGAACGGCCACAACCTCACGCGACGACCTGGCCGTTGCGCTTGTACGCCCCGCCCCGAGCGTAGATCCGGGAGTTGCGGGTGGGCCGGACGAGGTTGGTGATCCGGGCGACGATCTCCTCCAGGGGGCCGCGCTGGAAGAAGTGCGCCCAGGCGAGCGCGAGGATCGTCAGGCCGACGACGTGCAGACCGAAGATCAGCAGGTCGGGCAGCTCGGACATCGGTCCCACGAGCAGCGCGTGCAGCGCGTACATCGTCAGCGTCATGCTGCCGGGCACGGCGAGCAGCGCGAACCGGCCGGAGAACACGTTGGTCAGGGCGAGGCACCCGCCGATGACGGCCAGGGAGATCCCGATCGTGTACAGCAGGTCGAGCGGCGTGCCCGTGTGCGGAGCGTTGACCGCCAACCACCACCACGAGTCGGTGGGCAGCTGCCCCGAGGAGCCGAAGACGACGAAGTCGGTGAAGGTGTCCAGCGACATCCGGTCGGACACGTCGAGCGCGAGCCGCTCGTAGAGGCCGGCGCCGTGCACGAAGAACTGCGAGAGGAGCACGGTGCCCAGGGTGAGCGCCAGACCGCCGACGGTCATGAGACCGATCGTCGAGCGCGCCGCCAGGTTGGAGCGCCCCAGGGCCATGCCGATGCACACGTAGGCCATCCAGGTGATGACCGGGAACGAGCCGGTGAAGAAGATGACGGTGAGCGTGTCGATCGGTGAGGCCAGCGACGCCAGAGTGAGGTTCGTCGGGTCCTGCGCCGCCGGCGGCAGGCCCGTCCGCACGAGGTGGCTGATGACCGGGCCGATGATCGTCCAGGCGAAGCCGACCACGAGCAGCGTGCGCGTGCGTAGCGACACGAGCAGACCCGCGACGATGAACATGACGCCCAGGTAGGGCAGCACGACCATGACCTCGGCACCCGGCACGAACGCGCCGAGCAGCAGGCCGATGAGCAGCACGACGGTGCCGCGCACCACGGTGACCATCGACATGCGCGGGGCGAGCCAGCCGCGGGGCGCCGCGCGCCGGCCGGTGATGAACGCCAAACCGACTCCGGAGAGCACGGCGAACAGCGCCGACGCCTTGCCGAGCGCGAGGATCCACGCGAGCGACATGTTGCCGTCGCCGTCGTCGGAGGTCATCGTGTGGATCGCGATCATGCCGATGAGGGCGATGCCGCGGGCCACGTCGAGGCCGACGAGCCGGCGCCGCGACGGCCGCGGCGGGTCGTACTCGTCGATGTACTCCCCGTCCGCGTTCGGTTCGCACGCGTGCGGGAAGCGGACCGCGTCGTCGTGGTCGACGATGGGGCGCCACGACACGGGGGTCGCCACGCTGCCGTCGTCCGCCGCACTCGCGGCGCTGCTGTCGATGGTGTCGACGCTGCCCGTGGCGTCGGCGCCGACCGGTCCACGGTGCGCGGACAGGTCGGTGCGCGCAGCGTGCCGGCCGCCGGGACGGCGGTGGCGGGCATGCGCGCGGCGGTCGGGCCGGATGAGGCTCATCGGTGGGCTCCTGAGGGACGGCGGGCAGGCTGGGCCGGGATGCCGGCCCACGCCGATGCGGCGGGGAGGGACTCGCCCTTCATGACGAGGGAGAGCGGCGCCAGGTCGACGTCGTCACCGACGTCGGTCTGGTAGAGGATCACGGTGCGGGTGCCGGCGCTCACGCGATTGCCGACGCGGACCTCGTTCATCTTCATGACGCGGTCTTCGAACAGGTGGGTCTGCAACGAGACCGCGGGACCGATCGCGACGTCGTCGCCGAGGCGCACGAGGTCGAACTCGGTGACGTAGGTGGTGTCGATGAGGCTGCGTCGTCCCACGTGCATGCCGTACAGGCGCAGCACCGGGCCGAGCATCGGCGTGCCCTGCAGCAGCATGAGCAGCGCGGGCACGGCGGCGGCCTCGTAGACGCCGGTGACGAACTCGGTGCGCCGCACGAACAGGCTCCACAGCGCCTCGACGCGCGGCTTGTATCGCCCGACGATGAGCCACTTCATGAGCGCGATCGACACGACGACGCCGAAGCCGAACGTCAACGCCAGGGCCGGCACGGCGAGGATCAGCTGCCACATGGCCGCCTCCTCCTGCGCCAGCATCGAGGTGACGTTGAGGGTGAGGAACAGCGAGACGGCGAGGATCGACGACGGCAGCACGATGCGCAGCGCCTCGATGATGTAGCGGGCCACGACGAGCCACCGGCTCGGCGAACGTCTGCTCCTCGGTGAACTCTTCGTAGATCTCGCGCTTGGGCAGGTAGAAGGAGGGGCTGCCGAGCCACGAAGAGCCGGCGGGCACGCCCGAGGTGGGCGGCACGGAACCGACGCCGAGCAGCGAGTTGTCGCCGAGGTAGTTGCCCGACGGCACGAAGGCCGCGTTGCCGACGAACGCGCGCTTGCCGATCGTCGTGGGGCGGAAGGCGACGTGCCCGTTGCAGTACGTGGCGCTGCCGACGCTGGCCATGTCGGCCACGAAGGATTCCTCGCCGATCGTCAGCAGGTCGGGGTCGATGTTCGCGATCGTCGAGACCTCGGAGCGGGCGCCGATCCTCGCGCCGAGCTTGCGCAGCCACCACGGGGTGTACACGGTCGAGTACAGGGTGTTGGTCTGCAGCAGGCTCAGCGACAGCAGCTTGTCGGCGAACCACTTCTCGACGCCGAGGCGGCTGCGCAGGTGGTGGATGCCCACCGGGGTGCTCGGCAGGCCGAACCGCCGCAGCGCCAGGATGACCAGGCACGAGGTGGTGACGAAGACGGGCCCGGTGAGGCAGGTGATGATGAACGCCGGCCACAGCCCGAAGGCGATCATGACCCACCAGACGAGCACGACGACCGGCAGCAGCGCGATGAGCGGCGCGAACTCCAGGGCCACCAGGCCCCACGCGAACCGGCGCTTGAGCGCGGGCGACCACTCCCGGGGCGCCTGCGAGCAGTCGGCCATGATCTCGAGGATCGGGTCGTCGACCGTGTCCCGGCGCTCGGCCGGGGACCCCTGCCAGACGCTGCCGGCGGGTAGGTGCTGGCCGTGCTGCACGGCCGACTGGTCGCGCAGCACCGACCCGTCGCCGAGGTGGCACGGCCCGGCGATGACACAGTTGGCGCCGACCGTCACCGAGCGGCCGAGGTGGACGCGGCCGACGACCAGGCGTCCGTCGCTGATTTCGGTGCCGAGCAGGTGCGTGGCGTAGCCGATCGTCGCCCCGTCGTCGAGGCGCAGCAGGCTCGGCACGGGGATGAGCTCGGAGCCGATGTGGCAGCCGCGCCCGATGGTGGCGCCCGCGAGGCGCAGGTAGCGGGCGGCGAACGCGGAGCCGGCGAGATTGACCATCGGCGACAGGCTCATCGCCCGGGTGACCAGCCACACCCGCAGGTGCGTCCAGCCGTAGAGCCGGTGCTCGCCGTCGCGCAGCCCCGCCCCGAAGACGCGGGCCACGAGCACGGGCAGCAGCCAGCGCTCGGCGAGATAGGCCACGGGGAACATCAGGCAGATCTCCTGCAGCATGGCCATCGACGGACGGCCTTCGTGCAGGGCGTAGATGACGGCGAACGGCAGCGTGCCGAAGGCCACGATCGCGAACACGACGAGGAACTGCGCGAAGCCGAAGAGGGCCACCCGCCAGGACGGGTAGCGCAGCGTCTCGCGGGCCTGCACGACCTGTTCGTCCTCGCGGTCGGAGGCGTCGCCGAGGGCCACCAGGTCGAGGTGCTGGGCCAGCGTGCGCACGCTCGGGTTGGCGTACAGGTCCATGATCGACATCGGGGCGCCCCGCTCGTCGCGCCGCATCGCCGAGGTGACGTTGGCGGCGACGAGCGAGTGCCCGCCGAGGTCGTCGAAGAAGTTGGCCTCGACGGAGAGCTGCTCGGGCTCCAGCGCGAACGTGGCGGCCCACACGCCGAGCACCCAGCGTTCCATCTCGGTGCTCGCCGGCACGATCTCGCCGGAGCCGCCGACGAGCCGGGCCGACGTCGGGTCGGGCAGCTGCTTGCGGTCGACCTTGCCGCTGGCCAGCATCGGCAGTTCGTCGACCCACTCCAGGTAGGCCGGCACCATGTACGGCGGCAGCACGTCGCGCAGGTGGTCGTGCAGGCTCAGCAGCCGCTGGTCGCTGCGCGCGGTGCCGGCGTGCGGCACGAGGTAGCCGGAGATCTCGTCGCCGGTCTGGCCCGACTTCAGGTGCTTGACGGCCGCGGTGTGCACGCCCTCGGCGCGCATGAGCACGCTCTCGATCTCGCCGAGGTCGACGCGGTGACCGCGGATCTTCACCTCGGCGTCGGCGCGGCCCAGGTAGACGATCTCGCCGCGCTCGTCGATGCGCGCGAGGTCACCGGTGCGGTAGATGCGCTCGTCGCCGTTCTGCGGGTGCGGGATGAACCGGTCGGCGGTGAGGTCGGGTCGGTTGAGGTAGCCGGCGGCCACCCCGACTCCCCCGATGCACAGCTCGCCGTCGCCGCCCTGCGGCACCGGGCGACGCTGGTCGTCGAGGATCCACGCGGTGTACGTGGGCACCGCGATGCCGATGGTCACCGGGCGACCCGGCTCCAGGATGCCGACCGTGCAGGTGACGGTGGCCTCCGTCGGGCCGTACGTGTTGAGCATGCGACGCCCCGGAGCCCATCGCTCGACGAGTTCGGAGGGGCACGCCTCGCCGCCGACCATGAGGCCACGGATCGAGTCGATCGTGCGCTCGACGGTCGACAGCACGGTCGGCACGACGTAGAGCAGCGTGATCGCGCGCTCCTCGAGGAACGTCGTCAGGCCCGCGCCGACCCGGCGCCCGTCGGTCGGTCCGGCGATCAGCGCGGCACCGACGCACCACGTCGGCCACACCTCCTCGATCGCGAAGTCGAACGAGATCGTCATGCCCTGGTAGACGCGGTCGGAGGCGCGCACGTCGTAGAGCTCGGTGATGACGTGCAGGAAGTTGCAGATGCTGGACTGCCGGATGTCGACGCCCTTGGGGCGGCCCGTGGAGCCCGAGGTGTAGATGACGTAGGCGGTCGGGTCGCCCTCGAGGTCGAGGTCCGGGCGCGTCGACGGCTGGTCGGCGAGTTCCGGGCGCGTCGACGGCTGGTCGGCGAGCTCGTCCTCGATGCCGTCGAGGTGCAGCCGCTCGACGTCGAGACCCTCGAGCACGTCGGTGAACTCGCTGGTCGTCAGGAGCAGCGCGAGGTCGGAATCCTGCGCGAAGTACTCGATGCGGTCGGCCGGCGACGACGGGTCGATCGGCACCCACGCGGCGCCCGCCTTCTGGATGGCCAGCAGCGCGACGTACAGGTCGCGCGAGCGCGGCACGAGCAGACCGACGCGGCGGCCGGCGACCTCGTGCCGGGAGCGGATGAGGTGGGCCATGCGGTTGGCGGCCTCGTCGAGCTCGCGGTAGGTGGCGCTGCCGCCCTCCCACTCCAGCGCGGTCTGGTTGGGCAACCGGTCGCAGGTCGCCTCGAAGTAGTGGTGCATGCGTCGCTGGAGCGGCGGGCGCACACCCGAGCCACCGAGTTCGGTGTGGGCATCGTGGGCGTGGCCCTGCTCCCGTGACGGCACTTCTGACTGCAGCGTCATCGAACGTCCCCCTTGCGCCCCCCAAGGCGCTGATGTCAGCGAGGCACCACTCCTCCCTCACCCGGCCGGAACCGGGAAAGCGGTGCCCCCATTACAAATACGTACGGGCCCCTCAGCCCATTCACAGCATCGTGTTACCTGATCTTAACGTTCGTCCTGAACATCTGTCCATCTCAGGACGCGCGGCGGCCGCCGCGCAGGGGGACGAGTGCGCAGGTCAGCGGCCACTTGCCGGGCAGGGCAAGTGGTTTCGCAAAAACGCGGAAGTTTTTTCCGCTGTGAGTGCCGGGCCGGCGTGGCGGCCCCGGGTCACTCCGGCGTGTCGAAGAGCCGGGTCACCGAGCCGTCGTCGAAGACCTCGTGGATCGCCTGGCTGATGAGCGGGGCGATCGAGAGCACGGTCAGCTTGTCGAACTGGCGCTCGGGCGGCAGCGGGAGCGTGTTGGTGACGATGACCTCGGCGGCGACGCTGTCCTTGAGGCGCTGGGTCGCCGGGTCCGAGAAGATCGCGTGGGTGGCGGCGATGACGACCCCGGTCGCGCCCGCCTCCATGATCGCGTCGGCGGCCTGGCAGATCGTGCCGCCGGAGTCGATCATGTCGTCGACGAGGATGGCCAGGCGCCCCTCGACGTCGCCGACGAGGCGGTTGGCGACGGAGCGGTTGGGCCGGTTGATGTCCCGCGTCTTGTGGATGAACGCCAGCGGCGCGCCACCGAGGCGCTTGCTCCACTGCTCGGCGACCTTGATGCGCCCCGCGTCGGGCGAGACGATCGTCATCGGCTGGTCGCCGTAGTTCTCGTGGACGTAGTCGGACAGGATCGGTAGGGCCTGCAGGTGGTCGACCGGCCCGTCGAAGAAGCCCTGGATCTGGGCGGTGTGCAGGTCGACGCAGATGAGCCGGTCGGCACCGGCGGCCTTGAACAGGTCGGCCATCAGCCGGGCCGAGATCGGCTCGCGGCCGCGGTGCTTCTTGTCCTGCCGGGCGTAGCCGTAGAACGGCAGCACGACGGTGATCCGCTTGGCGGACGCCCGCTTCAGCGCGTCGATCATGATGAAGTGCTCCATGATCCACTCGTTGATCGGAGCGGTGTGGCTCTGCACGACGAACGCGTCGCTGCCGCGCACCGAGTCCTCGAAGCGCACGTAGATCTCGCTGTTGGCGAACTCGTACGCCGTGGTCGGCACGAGCTCGATGCCCAGGCAGTCGGCGATCTCCTCGGCCAGGTCCGGGTGCGCCCGACCGGACAACACCATGAGGTTCTTCTCGGTCGTGCGCTTGAGACTGTTCATCGCGGGTCGGACCCCTCCACGGAGCCCTCCACGGAGCCGGAGTCGTCGCCGGGCTCCTGGGCGCGGATCGCGGCGCTGGCCGCGTCGGCGGCGGCGGTGCCGGCCCGCTTCTCGAGCACCCAGCCCTCCAGGTTGCGCTGCGGGGAGACGTTGATCGCCAGCGACCCCGGCGGCACGTTCTTGCGCAGGACGGTGCCGGCGCCGCTGTAGACACCGTCTCCGATGGTCAGGGGGGCGACGTACATGTTGTCGCTGCCGAGCCGGCAGTGGTCGCCGATCGTCGTGTGCGACTTGTTGACCCCGTCGTAGTTGACGAACACGCTCGAGGCGCCGATGTTGCTGCCGACCCCGATCGTGGCGTCGCCGACGTAGGTGAGGTGCGGCACCTTGCTGCCCTCACCGATCGTCGCGTTCTTCGTCTCGACGAACGTGCCGATCTTGCCCTTGGGGCCGAGGTCGGAGTTGGGACGCAGGTAGGCGAACGGGCCGACGGTGGCGCCCTCGCGGATCACCGACAGGCTGCCGTGGGTGCGGATTACCGTGGCGCCGTCGCGGATGTCCATGTCGGTCAGGGTCGTGTCGGGCCCGATCGTCGCGTCGGCGCCGATCGTCGTGGCCCCCAGCAGCTGGGTGTTGGGCAGGATCGTGGCGTCCTGGCCGATCGAGACCTGCGCGTCGATCCACGTCGTGGCGGGGTCGACGACGGTGACGCCGGCGCGCATGTGCCGCTCGACGATGCGCCGGTTGAGCTCGGCGCCGAGGCCGGCCAGCTGCACCCGGTCGTTGACCCCCTCGGTCTGCCACAGGTCGTCGAGCACGAAGGCGTTGACCGGGCGGCCGAGGCCGTGCGCGACGCCGACGACGTCGGTGAGGTACTTCTCGCCCTGGGCGTTGTCGGTGCCGACCCGGGCCAGCGCCTCACGCAGCAGAGTCCCGTCGAAGGCGTAGATGCCGGAGTTGATCTCGGTGATCGCACGCTGCTGCGGCGTGGCGTCCTTCTGCTCGACGATCCCGACGACCTGCCCCAGTTCGTCGCGCAGCACGCGACCATAGCCGGTGGGGTCGGACACGTGCGCGGTCATGACGGTGACCGCGCTGCCCGAGGTCTCGTGGGCGACGACCATCGCGTGCAGAGACTCGGTCTCCAGCAACGGCACATCGCCGTAGGTGACGAGCACGGTGCCGCCGAGGTCGGCGGGCAGCTGGTCGAGGCCGCATTCGGTGGCGCGTCCGGTGCCCTTGATCTCGTCCTGGTCGGCGACGACCGCCTCGGGGCAGACCTGCGTGACGTGCTCGGCGACGCGGTCTCGCTCGTGCCGCACGACGACCGCCAGGTGCGCGGGATGCAGCCCCTGCGCGGCGGCGAGCGCGTGACCCAGCAGGGAACGCCCCCCGATCGTGTGCAACACCTTGGGGCGAGCGGATTTCATCCGCGTGCCCTCTCCGGCGGCGAGGACGATGACGGCGGTCGGTCGGTGGTCGGTCACGCGTGGCGCCCCCTGATCAACGGCGGTTGTCAGCCCGCCGACCGGGAGGCGGCGAGCACCGCCCATCATCGTATTCGACGCCGCACCCCCGGCCGGCGCAGGGACCTGCTGCGAACCGGCCCGGGGCGCCTGTGCGCAACAGTCAGCGCAGCCAGGGGTTGGCGCGCACGAACGGCAGGCGGGCCCACCACTTTCCGAGTCCGAGCGTGTCGCCGGAGACGGTGAATGCGCAGATCAGCAGGAGCAGCGCGTCCATCCAGTGCACGTCGGGGATCGGGTTGGTCGCGCCCCGGACGAATTCGCCGTCGACCATGGCCGAGGGCTGCGGCAGCGCGACGACGTACATGAACAGCATGAGCAGGGCGCCACCGACGCCCGCGAGCCGCAAGCCCGCGCCGACGAGGAACGCGATGCCGATGAGCAGCAGGCTGATCATGAAGAACCAGTCACCGAAGGCGTTACCGAAGGTGGACACTAATTGATCCGAACGCACATCGGACAAAAGTCCTGTGACCTGCATCTCTGTCGGCTTCTCGGCAATCGTCTTGGGAGACAAAGGAACTGGCTGAGTGCGCCCGGAGCAGACCGAACCGACGGCCCTGCCGGCCACGTCGTGCTCCGATGTCGCGGCGATGGCCGGTCGGCGGCTCGTGGCGATCGCTGCGGGTGCACCGCGCCCCGAGCGCGGTCGACTACCCTGACGAGAGCCCCGGGTCGGCCCATCGCCGCCACCACCCGGGCGACCGTCCCCGGTTGGTCTGCTGGTAGGGCCCGCCTGACTTTGAATCAGGACAAGCGACGTAGGTTCGATTCCTACCCGGGGAGCCGTTCTCGCAGCCGTTCCCGCCTCGCTGAGCGTTCTCGCGCGGGCGGGGCAAGATGGAGGGGTGAGTCGAGACACCGGCGGACGCTCCCGGATGACCGGGAAACAACGACGAGAGCAGCTCATCCGGATCGGGCGGACCCTGTTCGCCGATCGCGGCTTCGAGGGCACCACCGTGGAGGAGATCGCCGCGAAGGCGGGCGTGTCCAAGCCCGTCGTCTACGAGCACTTCGGCGGCAAGGAGGGGTTGTACGCCGTCGTGGTCGATCGCGAGATCCGCACGCTGCTGGACGCCATCACCGAGGCCCTCACCACCGAACACACCAGCCCGCGCGGCCTGGTCGAGCTCGCCGCGCTCGCGCTGCTGGATTACGTCGAGAACTCCACCGACGGCTTCCGCATCCTCGTGCGCGACTCCCCCACCGGCCAGTCCACCGGCTCCTTCGCCAGCCTGATCTCCGACATCGCGACCCAGGTCGAACACCTGCTCGCCGCCGAGTTCAAGCGCCGTGGGCTCGACCCGCGGGCCGCTCCCGTCTACGCGCAGATGCTCGTCGGGATGGTCGCGCTCACCGGCCAGTGGTGGCTCAACTCGCGGCGGTACAACAAGGCCGACGTGGCGGCGCACCTGGTCAACCTCGCCTGGAACGGCCTCAGCGGGATGGAGGCCAAGCCGACGCTGCGGACCGCTCGCGCCGACTGACACGCGTAGCTCGTACGAGGCTATGTTCGCTCTGCGAACGCTTGTGCTTATCGTGAACACCTCCTAGACTCGGTCGCGCATCCAAGGGAGGTGCGGCATGCGCGCGACGAGGCGGTGCGAGGCGCGAATCACGGCGCGCCGCACCACGCAGCGGCCGCGGACGCATGCAACGACCCGGTGCCCGATCGGTCACTCCAGGACACTGAGGTGCATGCGCACCAGCATCGCGACCGTGAGCCTGTCCGGAACTCTGGAGGCGAAGCTGCAGGCCAGCGCCGCAGCCGGGTTCGACGGCGTGGAGTTGTTCGAGCCCGACCTCATCGCCTCCACTCGCACGCCCGAACAGGTGCGCGAGCTCGCGGCCGCCCTGGGCCTCACCCTCGACCTGTACCAGCCCTTCCGCGACATCGAGGGAGTCGGGCCGGTGCCCTTCGCCGACAACCTGCGCCGGGCGCGGCACAAGTTCGAGCTGATGAACCGGCTCGGCATCCCGGCCATCCTCGTGTGCAGCAATGTCGGCACCGCGACGATCGACGACGACGGCCTGGCCGCCGAGCAGCTGCACCGGCTGGGCGAACTCGCGGCCGAACACGGCGTGCGGGTCGCCTACGAGGCGCTGGCCTGGGGCCGTTTCGTCAACACCTACCAGCACGCCTGGCGACTGGTGCGCCGCGCCGACCACCCCAACGTCGGCATCTGCCTCGACAACTTCCACATCTCCTCGCGCGGCGACGACCAGCGCGACATCGAGAAGATCCCCGCCGAGAAGATCGAGTTCGTGCAGCTGGCCGACGCGCCGCTGCTGCGCATGGACCTGCTCAGCTGGAGCCGCCACCACCGCGTGTTCCCCGGCCAGGGCGGTTGGGACGTGCCCGATTTCCTGGGTCGCGTACTGCGCGCCGGCTACCGCGGCCCGATCTCGCTGGAGATCTTCAACGACACCGTGCGGCAGACCGACGTCGATCGCACCGCCGCCGACGCCATGCGCTCACTGCGCTGGCTCGAGGAGCAGACCGCCGAGCGGCTGCAGGGCGGCGTCGGCGCTGCCGGCGCTGCCGGCGACGCCCCTGGTGCGGTGCCGCTGCGCCGGCTCACTCGTGTCGAGCCGCCGACCGGCGTCGACTTCGTCGAGGTGCGCGGGCAGGAGGGGCTGGAACTGCTCGACGAGGTGCTGGCCCACCTGGGGTTCTCCTACGCCGGCACACACCCCACCCGCCCGATGCGCCTGTGGACGCTGGCCGGGGCTCGGGTCGTGGTGCACGAGGCCCCGACCCCGCAGGGGCGCCCGGCGTTGACGGGCATCGGCCTGCGGGTTGAGGATCCGGCGCGGTCGCTGGCCCGTGCGGCCGAACTCATGGTCCCGAGCGTGTCGGCCGACAGCGGCCCGTCGGACGACCCGCCCGGCGGCGTCCTCGCCCCGGACGGCACGCAGATCTTCTTCACCGGCCCCGACGCGACGTGGGCAGACCTGTTCTCCGTCGCACCCGGCGACCCGCGGGCCCACCTCGTCACGCCTCCCGAGCACGCCGAGTCGAACCGCATCGACCACATCAACCTCGACCAGCCCTGGCAGCACCAAGCGGAGGGATTGCTGTTCCTGTCGTCCGCGCTCGGGCTCGAGCCGCTGCCGTCGATCGACCTCGCCAGCCCGATCGGACTCGTGCGCAGCCAGGTGATGCGCACCGCGGACCGGTCCGTCACCCTGGCCCTCGACGTCGCGTCCCCGATGGCGCGACGCCCGATCGGCACCCGGCCCGGCATCGGCCGCGCCCAGCACGTGGGCGTCACCTGTCCCGACCTCGTCGCCTTCGCCCGGCACGCGCGGGCGCGCGGGCTGACTCCACTACCGGTGCCCGCCAACTACTACGAGGACCTCGCGGCCCGCTTCGAGCTCACGCCGCAGGCCCTGGCCACCCTGCGTGACCTCGACCTGCTCTACGACCGCGACGAACGCGGCGAGTACCTGCACATGTTCACCCCGTCGGTCGGCGAGTTCTTCGTCGAGATCGTCCAGCGTGCCCACGGCTACGACGGGTTCGGCGCCGCCAACGCCCCCGTGCGGCTGGCCTCGCAGCACGTGACGCGCCTGCAGGCGGAGCCGGCCACACCGGCTCCACCGGCCACCTGACCCGCTCTCCGCCCTGCGCGACCCCCGCGCCACGACCCCTCGAAAGGACCTGCAGTGGAAGAGAACTTCGACGACGCCAAGGTCATCACCTCATCGGACTCCGCGACGAGCACGCAGGCCGAGATCGATGAGCAGATGGCGGCGCTGCATCGGGCCTACCGGGAGGTGGTGGCGGCCGGAGGCGCCCCCGAGACGCGGCCGCGGGTCGACTTCGCGCCCTACCGCAGCAGCATCCTGCGGCACCCGACGAAGGCCGCGCGCCCGGTCGACCCGGAGAGCATCGAGCTGCACTCCCCCGCGTTCGGGCACCGCGACGTCTCGCCGCTGGAGGCCGACCTGACGATCCAGCACGGCGGCGAGCCGCTCGGCGAGCGCATCGTCGTCACCGGGCGCGTGCTCGACGGCGACGGCCGCCCCGTGTGCGGGCAGCTCGTCGAGATCTGGCAGGCCAACTCCGCCGGGCGCTACGTGCACAAGCGCGACCAACACCCCGCGCCGCTGGACCCGAACTTCACCGGCGTCGGACGGTGCCTGACCGGCGACGACGGGTCGTACGCGTTCACGACCATCCGACCGGGCCCCTACCCCTGGAAGAACCACCACAACGCGTGGCGGCCGGCCCACATCCACTTCTCGCTGTTCGGCACCGACTTCACCCAGCGCATGGTCACGCAGATGTACTTTCCCGGCGACCCGCTGTTCGCGCTCGACCCGATCTACCAGTCGATCGTCGACCAGGACGCGCGCGACCGCCTCGTCGCCACGTACGACCACGACATCACCCGGCACGAATGGTGCACCGGCTACCGCTGGGACATCGTGCTCACCGGCAGCCGCCGCACCCTGCTCGAACGCGACACGCTCGCCGGCGACGACCACTCCACTCACGCGGACGGAGACCACCGATGAGCAACGCGCCCCGCGACCTGACGCCCACGCCCGGCCAGACCGTCGGCCCGTTCTTCGGCTTCGCGCTGCCCTTCGCGCGTGGCGAACACCTCGTGCCGCCCGGCTCGCCCGGCTCCGTGCGCCTGTACGGCACGGTCTACGACGGGCACGGACAACCGATCCCCGACGCCATGCTCGAGCTGTGGCAGGCCGACGCCACCGGCGCCGTGCCGACCGCAGACGGTTCTTTGCTGCGAGACGGCCACACGTTCACCGGCTGGGGCCGCACAGGCACCGACAACGTCGGCGGCTACTCGTTCACGACCGTCGAGCCGGGGGTCGTAACGCCTGGCTCGGCGCGCTACTTCAGCGTCGCGATCTTCGCGCGCGGCCTGCTCGACAAGCTGCACACCCGCGTCTACCTGCCCGAAGACGGCGCCGCACACGCACAGAATTCTTTGCTGTCGTCGTTGTCGGAGACCGAACGAGCCACGCTCGTGGCCACCCGCGAGCCCTCCGGCGCCCTGCGCTGGGACGTGCACCTGCAGGGCGAGAACGAGACGGTCTTTCTCGACTACTGGGCGAGCACCTCGGGCGGCGAGGTGTCATGACCGGCTCCGCGCGCTCCGGCGATATCGGCCTGCTCAACCCCGCCTGGGCCGGCAGCGCCGCGGCCGAGCTGTGCGATGACACCGCCGTGCTCCAGGCGATGCTCGACGTCGAACGCGCCTGGCTCGAGATCTGCCTCGCAACGCCGCTGCCCACCACCGTGCCGGCACCCCCGCCGCCGACCGCACCAACGACCGCACCAACGACCGCACCAACGACCGTGAGAACTGCGAGTCGTGGTCAGGACTGCGGTCCGGACTGCAGTTCCGACCACGACACGCAGTCTTCAGCGACGTTGGCGGCGTCGGGCGTGTGGGAGGCGGGGGCGTACGACCTGGGGTCGATCGCGGCGCGCACGCCGCTGGGTGGCAACCCCCTCATCCCGCTGCTGTCGGATCTGCGGGCGCAGCTGGCGCAGTCGGCGCCCGCGCAGGCGCAGGTCGTGCACCTGGGGGCGACGAGCCAGGACGTCATCGACTCCGCGCTCATGCTCGTGGCCACGCGGGTCATCGACGACCTGCTCCCCCGCCTCGACGCCGCGTGCGACCACCTCGCCACGCTGGCGATCACCCACCGCGACACCCTGTGCGTGGCGCGGTCGCTGGGGCAGCACGCGCTGCCGAGCACCTTCGGGCTGCGCGCGGCGAACTGGCTCGAGGGTTTGTCGGCCGCCGCTGCCGACCTGCGCCTCGTGCGCGCGGGCCTGCCCGTGCAGTGGGCCGGGGCCGCGGGCACGAGCGCGTCGCTGGTCGCG
>NZ_BCNQ01000100.1 GCF_001515525.1 Piscicoccus intestinalis NBRC 104926
ACCCAGCCGTCGGGCTCCGCGAGGGCCGACTGCAGGGCGGACCGCACCCGGGCGCCCTCGCCGGCCCAGGAGCGTCCGCCGCCCAGGGTCGTGCTGACCTCGGCGAGCCCGCAGTGCACAGCGGTCAGCGTGCCGTCGCGCAGCAGGTCGCCTAGCGCGCCGGGGGCCTGCTCGAGGCGGCCCCGTACGGGCACGCGACCCGGCGGCACGACCCAGCGCAGGGTCGCGGGGTCGCCGGGCACCGCCTCCGGATGCAGCGCGAGCACCGCGGGCATCGCACCCACCGCCTCAGACCAGCGCGCCGACGACGGTGCGCGCGAGCAGCGCCATGAGCCAGGCGAGGGCGAACATGCTGACGAACGCGATCGCGGGCCAGCGCCAGGAGCCGGTCTCGCGCCACATGACGCCGACCGTCGACATGCACTGCAGCGCGTAGACGAAGAACATCAGCAGGGCCGCCACGGTCGGCGCGGTGAACAGCGGCTCCCCCGCCCGCGGCCCGTCGGAGACGGTCATGGCGGCGAGCGCGGCGGCCGGCTCCTCGGGCTCCTCGGCGGCGGCGATCTGGCCCATCGTGGCGACGAACACCTCTCGGGCCGACAGCGACGCGACGATGCCGACGTTGATGCGCCAGTCGAATCCGAGGGGCTCGAACACCGGCTGCACGGCGCGGCCGAGCCCGGCGGCGTAGCTGTTGTCGATGACGTACGAGGAGACCGCGACGTCGTCACCGGTGTCGACGCCGGCGGCGCTCATGTCGGCGGCGCTGTGCACCGGCAGGTTGAGCGCGGCCCACAGGATGATCGTCGTCGCGAGGATGATCGTCGTCACCTTGCGCACGAAGGCCAGGGCCGAGTCCCACATCGACACGACGACGCTGCTCAGCCGCGGCAGGCGGTACGGGGGCAGCTCCATGTAGAACGGCAGCTGCGGGATGGCCCGCCCGGCGAACCGCCCGACGACCCAGGCGAAGGTCATCGCGGAGAAGGCCCCGAGCAGGTAGAGCCCGAACATCACCAGGCCCTGCAGCCCGAACGGCCCGACGCTCGCGTCCGCGGGCACGAGCAGGCCGATGAGCAACACGTACACCGGGAGCCGGGCCGAGCACGTCATGAGCGGCGCGGCCATCATCGTCGCGATCCGGTCGCGGGCCGAGGGCAGCGTGCGGGTGGCCATGATGCCGGGGATCGCGCAGGCCAGCGACGACAGCAGCGCGACGAACGCGCGCCCCTCCAGGCCCGCCTTCGCCATGAGCCGGTCCATGAGCAGCGCCGCGCGGGCGAGGTACCCGACTCCCTCGAGCACGGCCAGGAGCAGGAACAGCAGCAGGATCTGCGGCAGGAACACGAGCACGCCGCCGATGCCGCCGATGAGCCCCTGGCTGAGGAACGAGGCGAGCCACGGGCTGCTCACGTGCGCGGCGACGAGCCCGCCGAGCCAGGCGAAGAACGTCTCGACCGCGGTCTGGGCCGGGGCCGCGACGGTGAAGATCACCTGGAAGAACGTGAACATCACGGCGAAGAAGATCAGCGAACCCCACAGCGGGTGCAGCAGCACGGCGTCGATGCGGCGGCTGCGCCGGTCGACGTGCGGCACCTCGTACCCGGCGGTGTCGAGCACCGAGTCGACCCAGCCGCTGAGCTCGTCGACGGCCAGCGGCGGCGGCACGACCGGGGCGGGCCAGGACTCGACGTCCGCGAGCCGGTCCCGCAGCCGGTCGACGTCGGCGCGGCGGCCGCCGACGACGCTGAGCACCGGCACCCCCAGCGCCCGGGTCAGGGCGTCGAGGTCGTAGGCGCCGTGGCGCACGGCCATCTCGTCGCCGAACGTCAGCACGACGCACACGGGCAGCCCGGTGTTGAGCACCTGCGCGAGCAGGCGCAGCGAGCGCCGCAGCGTCGTCAGGTCCAGCACGGCGATGACGGCGTCGGGGGTGGGCACGCTCGTGTCGTGGCGGTCGAGGACCGACTCCACGACGGCCTCGTCGGGGCTGATCGGGTCGAGGCTGTAGGAGCCGGGCAGGTCTTCGATGACGACCTGCTCGCCGCCGACGCGGGCCGGCCCCTCGTAGCGGGCGACGGTGACGCCGGGGTAGTTGCCGGTCTTGGCGCGCAGGCCGGTCAGGGCGTTGAACAGGGTGGTCTTGCCGGAGTTCGGGCTGCCGACGAGCGCGAAACGGCGCGTGCCGGTCAGGATCGAGGCGCCACCACCACCGTGGTGATGCCCGCTCATGGAAGCAGCTGCACGCGGATGGAGCGCGAGAGCGGTCGCCGCAGCGCCACCTCGTAGTCGGCGACGCGGAACACCCGGGGGTCGCCGAGCGGGGCCCGGCGGATGAACTCGACGGTGGCGCCGGGGGCGAACCCGAGGTCGACCATGCGTCGGCCCCACGCGGGCTCGAGGGCCTCGTCGACGCCGATGATCATGGCCCGCTGGCCGCGCCGCAGCGTGTCGAGGGTGACCGTGCCCGTGGCGACCGTGAGGTCCGCGCGCTCGACTCGCTCGACTCGCCGTTCGGCCAGCGTATGAGTCAGCACAGACATCGGCGGTTCGCCTCTTCCGATCGGACGCGACGGGCCCCGGCTCGACCAGGACGCCACATAAGGATAGGTATACCTAATAACACGGTCGGGCGTGGGTCAAGCCCTCAAGCCGGGACGAACGTCCTCGACTTCGGAGGCGGTGCGTGACCGCCTCCGCGCGGCGACGCGACACCGGGTATGCATGGACTTCTGTGCAGTGACCTCTCGAACGTCGCCGAAAGGTCAATCGGTCTTTCGACACCCCAGCTCAGCGCTCTGACCTGCGCTGTTGCGCCGCGCACCCAACGTGACCGCTCGCGAGAGGTCAATCGACCCGCCAGCGTGCAAGATTCACAGCGGAGTCGGGGCAAAGGGGTGCACGGGCGACGGCCGCGCCCGGCGAGGAGAACCCCTCGCGGCGCGGCCGTCGTCGGATGCGGCTGGAAGCCTACCCCTTACTGCTGTTCGAGCAGGGAGTTGATCTGCTCGTTGACCTGCGTCATCGAGGAGACGGGCTCGCGGCCCATGTAGATCGCGTCGAGTGCCGGGGTGATGAGCGCCTGGATGTCGGCGGCGTAGTTGACCACCGGCGCCTGGAACGTCGTCTTGTCGCGCACCTGCACGGTGAACGCGTCGACGTCGAGGTTGCGCTCGCGCTTGTTGTACTCGACCGCGCGCTGGGTGCCTGCCGGCCGGGCGGGGAAGACGACGCCGGCGTCACCGATGATGTTCTGGCACTCCTCCCCGGCGAGGAACGCCGCCCACTTGGCGGCGTTCTCCGGCTCCGGGCCGTTGGCGACGACGGAGTCGGCGAGGCCGTTGAACATCGACGCGCGGTGCCCGACCGGCCCGATCGGGGTCGGCGCCACCGAGATGTCCATCTTCTCGCCCTGGGCGTTCTCCAGGGAGGTGAAGGTGCCGATCATCCACGAGCCGTTGATCGCCATCGCCACCTGGCCCGAGGCCATGACCCGGTCGGAGTCGGTGGCCGCGGCGAACGGCGGCGCGTACCCCTTGTTCGCCAGCCCGAAGTACCACGCCAGGGTGTCCTGGAACTTCGGGTCGTCGAAGTTGAACCGGTGCGCCCACGGGTTGACGTCGGTGGCCTGCCAGCCGTTGGCCGCCGCGAACGGCGACCACTGCGTCTGCCCGTAGTTACCGCCTCCGGCCTCGTCGATGTTGAGGCCGTAGGTGCGGATGCTGTTCTTGTTGAAGCCGGGTTCGTCGCCGCGCACCCCGTTGGTGTCGACGGTGAGCCGGGCGAGGATCTGCTCGAACGTGCCGCCGTCGGTGGGGTTCCACGTCATGTTCGCCATCTGCTCGTCGCTGATGCCGGCGGCCTGGGTCATCGCGCGGTTGTAGAAGATCCCGATCGTGTCCCAGTCCTTCGGCGCGCCGTAGCGGTGCCCGTCCTGGCCCTTCCACAGCTCGGCCAGGCCCTCCTGGTAGTCGCCGTCCTGGAGGTTCTTCGTCGCCTCGAGCTGGTCCAGCGGAGCCAGCACGCCCAGGTCGACGTACTGCGCGAACTTGGCGAGGTGGTCGGTGAACACGTCGGGCGCGGTGCCCGCGATGAACCCGGCCGTCAGCCGCTGCCAGTAGTCGTCCCAACCCATCTGGGTGATGTTGATGCGCAGGTCGGGGTTCTGCTGCTGGAAGGCGTCGGCGCACTGCTGGTAGCCGGGCTGCTGGGCGCTGTCCCACAGCCAGTAGTCGATGACCCCGTCGGCCCGCGACTGCGAGCCCGAGCCGCCCGACCCGCAGGCCGCGGTGACGCCGACCATGGCCGCGGCGGCGACGCCGGCGAGCACTGTCTTGAATCGCGTCGTGTATCGCATGGCCGTCCTCACTTGATCCCGCTGAAGCCGATGGAGTTGACGATCCGTTTGGCGAAGGCCGCGAACAGCAGCAGCATCGGCAGCGCGGCGACGAGGGTCGCGGCCATGAGGCCGGCCCAGTCGGGTCCGGTCTGCGGTGTCTGGGAGCGGAACACGCCCAGCCCGACGGTCAGCACGCGGGAGTTGTCGGTGTAGCTGATCATCAGCGGCCAGAAGTAGTCGTTCCAGCTCTGGATGTAGACCAGCAGCGCCAGCGTCGTGATCGGCGCGGCGGCCATCGGCAGGATGAGCTGGAAGAACACCCGCACCGGCCCGGCTCCGTCGACGAACGCGGCCTCCTCGACCTCCCGGGAGATGCCGAGGAAGAACTGCCGCAGGAAGAACACCGCGAACGGCATCGTCATGAAGATGCTCGGCAGCGCGATGCCCGCGAGGGTGTCGATGAGCCCGAGCTGGGTGATGAGCACGAAGTTCGGCAGGAACGTGAAGATCGCCGGGATCATCAGGCACGACAGGAAGATCGCGAAGACGACGTTGCGGCCCTTCCAGCGCAGCCGGGAGAACGCGTACGCCGACATCGCCGCGAACATCACCTGGAAGAACGTGACGACGGTGGCGACGATGACGGAGTTGAGCAGGTAGCGCCAGAAGTTGATGGCCTGGCCCGCGCCGCCGGCGTCGATGGCCTCCTGGCCGGTCTGCATGCCGAAGACCCGCTCGAACCCGCCGGTGGAAAACCCAACCGGCAGCAGCGAATTGCCCCCGGCGTAGAGCGCATTGTTGCTGCTCAGCGCGGTGCGCAGGATCCAGTAGAAGGGGAACAGGGTGATGAAGATGAACAGGATCATGAACACCCAGGCGGCGATGCGCCCCGGTGACATGCGGCGGCGGTGCGGGGTGTCGCCGGCGCGCGGCTCCTTGGTGGTCAGCTCGCTGGGGTCGGCGGAGCCGGCGGGGCCGGCCGGGCCGGTGGGCATGGTGGCGGTCATCGTCTCTCCCCTTAGTCCAGGTCGCTGTCGCCGGCGCTCGTCAGGCGGTACTGCACGAAGGTGACGATCATGAGGATCACCAGCAGCGCGACCGACAGGGCCGAGGCGTAGCCGAACTGGAAGCGGCCGAACGCCATGTCGTAGATGTAGAACTGCAGCACCCGGGTGGCGTTGACCGGCCCGCCCTGGGTGGCGATGGCGACGGTGTCGAACACCTGGAACGAGCCGACGACCGTGATGATGAGCACGAGCGCGAGGATCGGGCGCAGCAGCGGCATCGTGATCCGGAAGAACGTGCTCACCTCGCCGGAGCCGTCCATCTTCGCCGCCTCGTAAACGGTGTTCGGGATCGCCTGCAGGCCCGCGAAGATCAGCAGCGCGGTGTAGCCGACGTGGCGCCACACGTTGATGAACGCGATCGTCGGGATCGCCAGGGCCTCGGAGTCCAGGAACGGGATGCGCTCCAGGCCGATCCACTGCAGCACCTGCTGGCCGATGCCGAGCTGGTAGTCGAGGATCCACAGGAAGACCATCGCGGCGACCACGTTGGAGACCAGGTAGGGCGTGAGCACGACGCCGCGCAGCCACGTCGAGGTCGTCAGCCGCTGCATCATCACCGCGACGACGAGGGCCAGCGCGGTCTGGATGCCGATGTTCAGCACGACGTACCAGAGCGTGACCTGCATGGCGTTCCAGAAGATCGGGTCGCCGAACATGCGGGTGTAGTTGTCGAACCCGATGAACTCGGCCGGCTGCAGCAGGTTGAACCGGGTGAAGCTGAGCCAGATGCCGCGCAGCAGCGGCCAGACCATGAAGATGATCATTCCCAGCGCGGCCGGGGCGATGAACAGCAACGCGGTCTTCGTGTCGTCACGGCGACGCCGCGCGGCCGTGGCGCCCGACCCGGCTCCCGATGACCCCGAAGACCCGGACGAGCCGGAACTCCCCGCGGGCCCGGAGATCCCGGAGGCACCTGTCGTGGTGGTGGACATCATCGTCCCTTTCGCTGGGCCCTCGCGGGCGTGGTGATCAGATCGCGGTGACCTCGAACATCACGATCTGGTCGGGGTTGAGCAGGGGGGCCTGCAGGCCCGATTCGGCGAGCACGCGCCCGGAGAAGACGACGCCGGAGAGGCGTCGGCCGCCCAGGGTGGCCTCGGGGTAGGGGTGCGCCGGGTCGAGCGCCTCGGGCTCCTCGAGCTCGTCGGGCCCGTGCCACCAGTGCGCGGGCACGAGCCCGCTGGGGTGCTCCCCGACGACGTGCGGCTCGACCCGGTAGCGCCGCTCGGGCTCCAGGCCGGGGAGTCGGAACCGCGGCCGCGGGCTGGAGTCGGCACGCTGCATCACGGCGTAGAAGTACGTCGCGCGCGCCTTGTCCGGGGCGACGACGCCGTAGACGGTGAGCGTGTCGGGGTCGGCGACGTCGACGCGCACGAGGTCGCCGGTGAGCAGGAACTCGCGGTTGGCCTTGTAGTAGTCGAGCCACGCGCGCAACTCGACGAGCTCGGCCTCCGAGGCCTTCGTGAGGTCCCACTCGATGCCCAGGTGCCCGAGCAGGGCGGTGCCGGCGCGGAACGACAGGTCGTGAAAGCGCCCGGTCGTGTGCGAGCGCCCGGAGGCGATGTGGCTGCCGAGCAGCTCCGGCGGCAGCAGCTGCATCGTCCAGCGGTTCATCTGCTGGCGCTCGTGCGGGTCGATGCAGTCGCTGACCCACACGCGGTCGCACACCTCCATGACGCCGAGGTCCACGCGCGAGCCGCCGGAGGAGCACGACTCGATCTCCAGCCCGGGGTGGCGCTCCTTGAGCTCGGCGACGAGCCGGTAGAACGCGCGGGTCTGCGCGCCGACGACCGGCCGCCCGGAGTCGGTGAGGTCACCCGACTCGATGAGGTCGCGGTTGTGATCCCACTTGAAGTAGCTGATGTCGTATTCGGCCAGCAGCGCGTCGAGGGCGTCGCGGATGTAGGCGTAGCACTCCGGGATCGCGATATCGAGCACCTGCTGAAAGCGCGACTCGACGGGCCAGCCCGCGGCGCCCTCCCCCGGCCTCGCCGACAGCACCCACTCGGGGTGCGCGCGGGCGATGTCGGAGTCGGGATTGACCATCTCCGGCTCGACCCACAGGCCGAACTGCATGCCGAGGCCCGTGACGTGGTCGATGAGGGGGTGCAGCCCGTCGGGCCACGCGTCCGGGCTGACGACCCAGTCGCCCAGGCCCGCGTGGTCGTCGCGGCGGGCGCCGAACCAACCGTCGTCGAGCACGTACCGTTCGACTCCGAGATCGGCGGCGCGGTCGGCGAGCTCGTGCAGGCGCGGCAGCGAGTGGTCGAAGTACACCGCCTCCCAGACGTTGAGGGTGACCGGGCGGTCGGCATTGACGTGCGCCTGGCGGGAGCGCAGGTAGCGGTGGAAGCGGGCGGCGACCGCGTCGAGACCGTCGCCGAACGAGCCGTACACCCACGGGCCCTCGTAACTGTCTCCGGTGTTCAGGCGCACCTCGCCCGGGAGGAGCAGCTCGCCGCCACCGAGCACCTGGGCGCCGGAGCTGAGCCGCTCGGCGTAGTGGGTGTGGTTGCCGCTGAACGCGACATGCACGCCCCACACCCGGCCGCGTTCGAACCCGAAGCCGCGCTCGCCGAGGTGCACGATGCCCGCGGCGTCGGCGCCGGTGCGGCCACGGCGGTTCTCCCGCACGTGGTTTCCGACGGTCAGCTCGCTGCGCTGCGGGACCTTCTCCTTGCCCCAGCGACCGGCGAAGTCGAGCACCTCCCGGGCGGTCGACGGCACGGGCAGGGCGATGACGAGGTCGTCGAGCGTGTACGGCTCGCCCTCGTTGGTGAGCGTCGCGCGGGTGCGCACCAACCCGTCGGGCAGCAGCTGCGTCTCCAGCTCGACGGTGAGAGCCAGGCCCTCGTCGCGGGCGCGCACCAGCAGCGTCCCCGGCCCGGAGTCGGTGTGCCCGGCGATCTCCCGCTCCCCCAGCCGGGCCGACTCCACGACGAACCGCGGCGACCAGGCGGCGCCCTCGCGGTGCCCGCTGACGCCGGGGCGACCGAGCCAGCCGGCGTGCAGTTCGGGCAGCATCGCGATGCGCACCGGCACGTCGACGGCGTTCGGCGGCACCGGCGTCACGGTGGCGTCGGCGATCGCGGCGGCGTCGGCGGCGCTCAGGTCACCGAGGTCGGCACCCCAGTGCAGCACCGCCGGCAGGCGCCCCTGCGAGAGGTCCAGCAGCAGGCCGACGCCCGCGGCGCGCAGGTGCACCGTGACGGGTTCGGCAGGCGTGCCGGGCGTGCCGCGATCGGCGGGGTCGGCGGGGTCGACCGAGTCGGCGGGGTCGGCGGGGTCGACCGAGTCGGCGGGGTCGGCGGGGTCAGTGGGCTCCACACCGGGAGGGGTCATGAATCGAGGCGCTCCTTTGCGCGGGAGGGATGTGCGCTCGCTGCCAAACGCGTTCCGCAAGGTTTATCGCAGGGTCGCTGTCGGTGTCAACGCCCTGACCGGCCCGATGAGAAACCAACTCGCGCTGGCGCCGACCGGCGCAGCATGCTATGACTCCGCACACGACAACGTGGCCCCGAGAACACCGGCGCCATCGGGGAGAACAGGGGGCGGCAGTGGCGGGGCGGGTGACGTTGCAGCAGGTCGCGGACGCGGCCGGGGTGTCCCGGGGTACCGCCTCCGTCATCCTCAACGACCGGCCCGGCGCGCGCTTCTCGCCGGAGACCGCGGCCCGGGTGCGGGCGGCCGCCGACGCCCTCGGCTACCGGCCGAACCGCCTGGCCACGGCCCTGCTGCAGGGTGACACGCAGACGCTGGCGCTCGTCTCGGCCGACCTGTCCACCGACCGGTTCGCCGCCGACCTCGTGCGCGGCGCCTCCGAGGGCGCCGGGCGGGCGGGGCAGCTGCTGTTCGTGGCCCAGGCCGACGGGCTCGCCGGGCCCGTCGAGCGGCTCATCCATCGGCTCGTCGACCACGGCGTCGACGGGTTCGTCTACGCGGTCAACAGCAACCGCGAGGTGCGGGTGCCGGAGGTGCTGCGCGACCAGCAGGTCGTCGTGCTCAACGGGGTGCCGGTGGCCGGCCCGGACGGCACGTGGCCGACGCCCCCGGCGATCGCGCCCGACGACGAACGCGCCGGGGCCCTCGCGGGCGAGCTGCTGCGCGCCTCCCTCGGCGCGCGCGAACCCGCCCGGCGCCGGGTACTGCTGCTCGGGCGGGTGGTGCGCGAATCGAGCGCGGACGACCCGCTGCCCGGGATCGCGGGGGCGCTGCGCGAGCGTGGGCTGCGGGCCGATCTGCGTGCCCACGGGGTGCCGCTGGCCCACGTGGCGTGCCCCTGGTGGCCGGCCGAGGCGCGCGGCGCGCTCGACGAGTACCTGGCGCACTACCCCGCGCCGGGCGCGATCTGCGCGCTCAACGACCGCACCGCGCTCGGCGCCTACGACGCGCTGCGCCGCCACGGCCTGCGGGTGCCGGACGACGTCTCGATCGTCTCCTTCGACGGCTCCGAGCTGGCCGACTGGGCCGACCCGCCGCTAAGCAGCCTGCGCCTGCCCTACCTGCAGATGGGCGCCCGCGCCGTCGAGTTGCTGCTCGCCGGGGCGCCGGACGGCCACGTCGAACGCGTCGCCCTCGGCTCCCCGCACCTCGGCTCGATCAGCCCCTCCCCTCCGGCCTGACCGGCGATCCGCTGAGCCGCCGAGCCGCTGAGCCGCCACCGACGACCTCGGGGCGCCCGAGCCAGGCTCGACCCGGGGCCCCCGCTGCCCTCAATGCCTACCCTCGGCTCCCATCCCTCGCCCATCCCACGGCTGCCATTGACGACTCCCCCTCCCAACGCCCGCCCCGACAACCCACCTGCGTTGCCGCGGCTGGACGCATCGCTGCGGCACGTGCCCGCAGGCGATTCGCCATAACGACGATCCCGATCGAGGCTCCTCGGGGACCGATTCACAAAGCCCCAGGTCACGGGCCTGCCACGCAGGCACCCACTCGGACGAGATCGTCGATATGGCGAAACGATCGCGGGCACCGGCGGACCATCCCCCTCCCCCGTCGAGGGCCGCCGCGTCCTAACACGAATGAGGGAGGACTCGTGCCAGGTGCGAGGGCCGCGACAGCAGGGAACGTGTCGAGGGCCGATGGGCGGGCGGACGACGGGACGGCGGACGACGTCGCGCGATGACCGGTGGCCTCCCGCGGCGGCGCCGAGGCCGTCGACGCGGGTGCCACCCGCGGATTCGCCATATCGACGATCCCGATCGAGGCTCCTCGGGCCTTGCCCAGCGAAACGCCAGGTCACGGGCCTGCCACGCAGGCACCCACTCGGACGAGATCGTCGATATGGCGAAACGATCGTGGGCACCGGCGCACCATCGCCCACGCGCGCCGGGGCCGACGCCACCTAACACGAATGAGGGAGGATCCGAACCAGGTGCGAGGGCCGCGACAGCACGCAACGTGTTGACGGGCCGGTCGAGAGGCGGGGCGACGAGCGCGAGGCGCGGCGACGCGGGCGACGCGGGCGGGGGTACTCAGCGACGACGAGCGCGAAGAAAGCGCTCGCATCGACGGAGCGTCGACCTGGCAGACCTTCTGGGAGCTGATTTTTCCGGGGGGACTCAGCCGACGACGCCGTCGGCGCGCAGCTGCGCGATCTGGTCGGCGTCGCGGCCGAGGTCGGCGAGGAGCTCGTCGGTGTGCGCACCGACGGCCGGGGCCGGGGCGGGCGCAGCGTTCGGGGTGCCGGAGAAGCGCGGCGCCGGGGCCGGCTGGGTCACCCCGTCGAGGGTGACGAACGCACCGCGGGCGGCGTTGTGCGGGTGCGCGGGCGCCTCGTCCATGTCGAGCACCGGGGTGACGCACGCGTCGACGTCGGCGAACACACTCTCCCAGTGCGCGCGGGGGTGCGCGGCGAAGGCCGCCTCGAACTCGGCGCGCTGGTGGGGCCAGGTGTCGCGGTCGAGCTGCCGGTCGGCGTCGATGCGCTCGCTCAACCCGAGGCGCTCCAGCAGCACCGCGAAGAACTGCGGCTCAAGCGCCCCCACCGCGACGTGGCGGCCGTCCGCGCAGGCGTACGTGTCGTACCAGGGGGCGCCGGAGTCGAACAGGTTCTCGCCGCGGCGCACGCTCCACTGCCCGCGCCCGTGGAACCCGTAGATCATCGCCATGAGACTCGCGGCGCCCTCGACCATCGCGGCGTCGACGACCTGCCCGCGGCCGGTGGCGCGCGCCGACAGCACCGCGCTGACCACGCCGAGCGCCAGCGGCATGCCCCCGCCGCCGAAGTCGCCGACGAGGTTGATCGGCGGGGTGGGGCGATGCCCGGCCGGGCCGATCGCGGCCAGCGCGCCCGAGAGCGCGATGTAGTTGATGTCGTGCCCGGCCCGGGGCGCGAACGGGCCGTCCTGCCCGTAGCCGGTCATCCGCCCGATGACCAGCGCCGGGTTGGCGGCGTGCAGCTCCCGCGGGCCGAGCCCGAGCCGCTCCAGCACCCCGGGGCGAAAGCCCTCGATGAGCGCGTCCGCGCCCGCCGCGAGCTCGCGCACCACGTCGACCCCCCGAGGGTCCTTGAGCTGCACCGCGATCGAGCGCCGCCCGCGGTCCAGGGCGGCGTTCGGCTCCGCGGTCTCGCCCACCCGGTGCACCCGCACGACGTCGGCGCCGAGGTCGGCGAGCATCATCGCCGCGAACGGAGCCGGTCCGATGCCGCCGAGCTCGACGACCCGCACCCCGTGCAGCGGCCCGCGCGCAGGCCCGGGCGAGGCGGTCACAGGCTCACCCCGCGTTCTTGGCCGGGGCCTTGCCTCCGGTGATCCGGTAGACGTCGAACACGCCGTCGACGCGCCGCACGGCCTTGATGACGTGGTCGAGGTGGCTCGGGTCGCCCATCTCGAAGGTGAACCGCGAGATCGCCACCCGGTCTCGGGAGGTCGTCACGGTCGCCGACAGGATGTTGACGTGGTGGTCCGAGATGACCCGCGTGACGTCCGACAGGAGCCGGTTGCGGTCGAGGGCCTCGACCTGCAGCTGCACGAGGAACAGGCTCGCGGCGCTCGGCGCCCACTCGACCTCGATGAGGCGTTCGGGGTGGGAGCGCAGCTGGTCGGCGTTCGTGCAGTCGGTGCGGTGCACCGAGATGACCCGGTCGCGGGTGTTGAACCCGAGGATGGGGTCACCCGGCACCGGCGTGCAGCACTTGGCGAGCTTGACCCACACGTCGCTGACGCCCTTGACGACGACGCCGGCGTCGCTGTTCGGCGACCGCCTCCCCCGGATCACGCCGGGCACCGTGGCCTCGGCGAGATCCTCGGTAGCGCCGTCGGCCCCACCGTGGCTGGCGACGGCCTTGTCGACGATCGACTGCGCCGACACGTGCCCCTCGCCGACGGCCGCGTACAGCGCGTCGATGTCCGGATAGCGCAGGTCGTTGGCGGTCGCCGTGAGGGTCTCGGCGGTCATGATGCGCTGGATCGGCATGTTCTGCTTGCGCATCGCCTTGGCGATGGCATCCTTGCCGTTCTCGATCGCCTCCTCGCGGCGCTCCTTGGAGAACCACTGCCGGATCTTGTTGCGGGCCCGCGGGCTCTTGACGAACGTCAGCCAGTCGCGGGACGGACCGGCTCCGTCGGCCTTGGAGGTGAGGATCTCGACGACGTCACCGTTCTCCAGCTGCGACTCCAGCGGCACGAGCCGGCCGTTGACGCGTCCGCCGATGCAGTGGTGGCCGACCTCGGTGTGCACGGCGTACGCGAAGTCGACGGGCGTGGCGCCCACCGGCAGGGCGATGACGCCGCCCTTGGGGGTGAAGACGTAGACCTCGCGGGCGTTGATCTCGTAGCGCAGCCCGTCGAGGAACTCCTCGGGGTCGCTCGTCTCACGCTGCCAGTCGAGCAGCTGGCGCAGCCAGGCCATGTCGGAGGTGGAGTCGTCGCCCTTGGCGCCCGCCCGGCTCGGGGCGACCGTGCCGTTGACCTCCTTGTACTTCCAGTGCGCCGCGACGCCGTACTCCGCCCGACGGTGCATCGTGTGGGTGCGGATCTGGATCTCGACGGGCTTGCCGTCGGGGCCGATGACCGTTGTATGTAGCGACTGGTACATGTTGAACTTCGGCATCGCGATGTAGTCCTTGAAGCGCCCGGGCATGGGGCGCCAGCGGGCGTGCATCGCGCCGAGGGCGGCGTAGCAGTCGCGCACGGTGTCGACGAGCACGCGCACGGCGACGAGGTCGTAGATGTCCTCGAAGTCGCGGCCGCGCACGATCATCTTCTGGTACACGGAGTAGTAGTGCTTGGGGCGGCCGGTGACGACCGCATTGATGCGGGCCGACTTCAGATCCTCGGCGACCTGCGTCTTGACGCCGGCGAGGTACTCGTCGCGGGCCGGAGCCCGATCGGAGACCATCCGCACGATCTCCTCGTAGACCTTCGGGTAGAGGGTCATGAACGAGATGTCCTCGAGCTCCCACTTGATCGTGTTCATGCCGAGGCGGTGCGCCAGCGGCGCGTAGATCTCCAGGGTCTCCTTGGCCTTGCGCTGGGCCGACGCCTGCGACACGTACCGCCAGGTGCGGGCGTTGTGCAGCCGGTCGGCGAGCTTGATGAGCAGCACCCGGATGTCCTTGGACATCGCGATGATCATCTTGCGCACGGTCTCGGCCTGCGCGGCGTCGCCGTACTTGACCTTGTCGAGCTTGGTGACGCCGTTGACGAGCAGCGCGATCTCGCCGCCGAAGTCGCTCTCCAGCTGCTCGAGGCTGTAGTCGGTGTCCTCGACGGTGTCGTGCAGCAGCGCCGCCGCCAGCGTCACGGGCGTCATGCCCAGTTCGGCGAGGATCGTCGTCACCGCGAGCGGATGGGTGATGTAGGGGTCGCCGCTCTTGCGCATCTGCCCGGTGTGGGCCTTCTCGGCGACGGTGTACGCGCGCTCGATGAGCGCGAGGTCGGCCTTGGGGTGGGTGGCCTTGACCGTGTGCAACAACGGCTCGAGCGCCGGGTTGACGTGGTGCCGCGGTCCGCCGAACCGGGCCAGCCGCGCGCGCATCCGCGAGGTCGGCGGCAACGACGGGGCCGGCGGGGTCAGCGCCGGCTCACCGGGCCCGGCAGGCAGCTCCCCCTGCCCGGGCACGCCGGACGGAGGTACTCCGTGATCGACCGACGCGCGGGAGCGCGCGTCCGGCGAGGCGACCGGCTCGTTCATGCCGCAATGATAGGCGCTCAGATCTGCAGCAGGGCCTGCACATCCCGGTCGCGGAGCCGGTCCCGCCCGCCGAGCGAGGAGATCTCGCACACGATGTCGACGGCGACGACCTGCGCCCCCGTGCGGTCGACGAGCTCGCAGGCGGCCGCCGCGGTGCCCCCGGTGGCCAGCACGTCGTCCATGATGAGCACCCGCTGACCGGGTCCGCAGGCGTCCTGGTGCACCTCGATGGTCGCCGAGCCGTACTCCAGGTCGTAGGAGGCGGTGAAGGTCGCCGCGGGCAGCTTGCCCTTCTTGCGGATCGGCACGAACGGCACGGCGAGCGCCACCGCGCAGGCGGTGCCGATCATGAAGCCGCGGGCCTCGATGCCGGCGATGACGTCGATGCGCCCCTCGTAGCGGGCGACGACGTCGTCGACGACGGCCCGCAGGGCGTGCGGGTCGGCGAGCAACGGGGTGAAGTCCTTGAAGAGCACGCCGGGCTCGGGAAAGTCCTGCACGTCACGCAGTCGGGAGGCGACGAGGGACGCAAGGGCGTCACGATCCATTGCCATCGGTCATTCCTTCGAGGGGCGCGGGCCGCGGCGCCGCAGCCGGGAACTTCCGGTGCGGGGTGCGCGGGTGTCGGTGACTCGCATCGAGGGGTGGATCGGCCGGCCGGTCGCGGTCAGCCCCTCCTCGATGCCGAGGCCACTCTGCCCGGTCAGGGCGCTGGTGTCGATGGGTGTGGCCGCGCCGACGCGCCCCTTGACCGCGATGGCCCCCGCGACCGCCGAGCCGAACACCTGGGTGGCGGGGTCGTCACGCCCGGCCGACACCAGCGAGCCCGCGCCGGCGAAGGCGGGCACGAGCGTCTGCGCGGGCCGCGGGCGGGCGCCGTCGGAGCGGGCGGCCACCCGCTCGCGCAGCGCCTTCATCCGCGGTTCGCGCTCGCGCAGCCACGCCAGCAGCGGGGTCGCGATGAAGATCGAGCTGTAGGTGCCGACCGCGATGCCGACGAACAGCGCCAGCGACAGGTCGAGCAGGGTGCCGGGCCCGATGACCGTCAGGCCCATGATGAGGATCGCCGCGACCGGCAGCAGCGCCACGACCGAGGTGTTGATCGAGCGCACGAGGGTCTGGTTGACGGCGAGGTTCGCCGCCTCCGAGTACGTCTTTCGCCCGGTGTGCATGGCCTCGGTCGTGTTCTCGCGGACCTTGTCGAAGACGACCACGGTGTCGTACAGCGAGTAGCCGAGGATCGTCAGGAAGCCGATCATCGACGCCGGCGTGATCTCGAAGCCGGCGATCGCGTAGACGCCGACCGTGATGACGATGTCGTGCGCCAACGCGACGAGCGCCGCGAACGACATCTTCCATGTGCGGAAGTACAGACCGAGCATCACCGAGACGAGCACGAGGAACCAGACGAGCGCCTGCAGCGCCTGCCGGCTCACCGACTCCCCCCAGCTCGGGCCGATGACCGAGGCCCCGACGTTGGTGGCCGGCACCCCGAACGTCTGCGCCAGGCCCTCCGAGACGTCCTGGGTGAGGCGCTCGTCGAGTTCCTGGGTCTGCACGCGCACGGTGTCGCCGCCGACGAGGGTGACCGTGGCGGTGTCCTGCCCGCCGGTGTCGCGCACGACCTCGGTGGCGCGCTGCACGAAGCCGTCGGTGTTGCTCACGCCCGCGACCCGGAAGTCCGAGCCGCCGGTGAACTCGATGCCGAGGTTGAGCCCGCGCAGCGCGAGCCCGGCGCCGACGATGATGAGGATGACGACCGACCCGACGAGCCAGGTGCGCAGCCGCCCGACGAAGTCGATCGAGCGCTTGCCCGTGTACAGGTCGTTGCCGAAGGCCGCGAACCGGTTCATCCGCACCTCGCGCCGGCCGGGGCTGCTCATGCCGGGCTCCCTTCGGGCGTGGCGCCCTGTTTGCGGTCGGCGATCGTCATCCGGCCGCGACCCCGGTAGACGGGTCGCACGCCGAGGGTCTCGGGGTGGAAGCCGGACCACTTGTGCCCGCCTCCGAAGAACTTCGTGTGACTGAGCAGCGACAGCATCGGGTGCGTGAACAGGAACGTCACGATGATGTCGAGCAGGGTCGTGAGGATGAGCATGAACGCGAAGCCGCGCACGTTGCTCGTGGCCAGCACGTAGAGCACGACCGCCGCGAGAAAGCTCACGGCGTCGGAGACGAGGATCGTGCGCCGCGCGCGTTTCCAGCCGGTCTGCACGGCCGACTGCAGGCGGCGGCCCTCGCGCACCTCGTCGCGGACCCGCTCGAAGTACACGATGAAGGAGTCGGCGGTCGTGCCGATCGCGACGATCGCGCCGGTGACGCCCGCCATCGTCAGGCGCAGGTTGTACCCCCAGCCGAGCAACGTCAGGCACAGGTACGTCAGCAACGCGACCATGAGCAGCGAGGCGACCGTGACGATCGCCAACGCCCGGTACTGCAGGAACGAATACACCATGACGAGCAGGAGGCCGATGAGGCCGGCGATGATGCCCAGCCGCAGCTGGTCGCCGCCGATCGTCGGGGAGACCTGCTCGGTGGACTGCACGGTGAAGCTCATCGGCAGCGCACCGAACTTCAGCTGGTTCGCCAGCTGCTGCGCGGTCTCGGCGGTGAAGTCGCCGGTGATCTGGGCGCGCCCGTCGGGGATCGCGCTCTGGAAGCGCGGCGCCGACACCACGCTGTTGTCGAGCACGACCGCGAGCTGATTGCGGGGCTCGGGCAGCGAGACCATGAAGCGGCTCACCGTCGCGTAGGTCGTCGTCGCCTGGCCGCCCTGCATCTGCAGGTTGACCTGGTAGCCGCCGGTCGGCTGGCCGGTCTGCTCGCTGACCGTCGGGCCGGAGCTGGCGTCGGCGAGGTCGGAGCCTTCGATGACCGACGGCCCGAGCAGGTACTTGACCTGGCGGTCGCTGCTGCAGGCCACCGTCGGCTGCAGCAGGTTCTCCCGGGTCGCGTCGGACGGCTGTGCGTCGCACTCGAGCTCGGTGAGCCGCTGCTCCCACGTCGGCGTGAGCCAGGCCTCGTTCGTGGCGTACTCGATGAGCGCCTGCGGGTCCTGCGCCTGCTCCGGCGTGATCGACGGCTCTCCCTCCTGCCCGGTGGGGTTGGCGCTCGGGAGCCCGATGCCCGGGCTCTGCGTCGGGGTGGCGGCCGGCGACGCGGTCGGCGTCGCGGCGGGGGTGGCGGCCGGGCTCGCGGGGGTCGGGGTCGCGGAGGGCGTCGCCTTCTG
>NZ_BCNQ01000101.1 GCF_001515525.1 Piscicoccus intestinalis NBRC 104926
GCCCAGTCTCCCGACCCGCCTCCGGATCGGCCCGTCGGCACGCCGGCCGCCCGCAGCCGAGTCGGGCCGGTGCGCCCGCCGAGATCGCCGCGCCCCGCGGGCCGAGTCGGGGTGTGCGTGACGATGTCGTTGAGCTGCTCGACCTCGACGCCGATCCAGCCGGCGACCGTGCGGGTGTACTCCGGGCGCAGCGCCCGGTCGCGGATGCCGGCGATGATCGGCGCCACCGCCCGCATGCCGGTCACCCGCCCCTCGGCGGTGTCGAGGTCGTGCGCCGCGAGCGTCGTGCGCACCGCGAACTCGAACATCGGCACCGCCTCCTCGACGAGCCGGCGCACCTCGGCGTCGCCGCCGGACAGCCTCAGTTCGCACGGGTCCTGACCGCCGTCGGCCACCGCCACGTACGACTGGCTCGCCCACTTCTGGTCGAGCTCGAAGGCCCGCATCGCGGCCTTCTGCCCGGCGGCGTCACCGTCGAACGTGAACACGGTGCGCGCGGGCGGTCCGGCGGAGTCGTCGCGCAGGATGCGCCGCAGCGTCGCGACGTGATCGGCGCCGAACGACGTGCCGCACGTGGCGACCGCGGACTCGATGCCCGCCAGATGCGCGGCCATGACGTCGGTGTACCCCTCGACGACCACCGCCCGACGGGTCGTCGCGATCGCCTTCTTCGCCAGGTCGAGCCCGTACAGCACGGCGGTCTTCTTGTAGATCGGCGACTCGGCGGTGTTGAGGTACTTCGCGGCGATCCGGTCGTCGTCGAACAGGCGGCGGGCGCCGAATCCGACCGTCGCCCCGGTGATGTCGCGGATCGGCCACACGAGCCGGCCGCGGAACCGGTCGTACGGGCCGCGGGCGCTGCGCCCGACGAGCCCGGCGAGCACGAGGTCGTCCTCGTCGAATCCCTTCGCGCGCAGGTGCGCGACGAGGGCGGAGCCGGTGCGCGGCGCGTACCCGACGGCGAACCGCGCCGCGGCCGCCGAGTCGAAACCCCGGGCGCGCAGGAAGTCGCGGCCGGTGCGGGCGTCGGCCGAGCGCAGCAGCGTGTCGTGGTAGAACTCCTCGGCCACCCGGTGGGCCTCCATGAGGCGGCGGCGCCGCCCGTGGGCGCCGTCGTCGTGCGCGGCGCCCTCCTCGTAGCGCAGCTGCACCCCGAAACGTCCGGCGAGCGCCTCGATCGCCTCGACGAAACTCACGTGGTCGACCTTCATGACGAAGGAGATGACGTCGCCGCCCTCGTTGCAGCCGAAGCAGTGCCAGCGGCCATGGCCGGGACGCACCGTGAAGGAGGCGGTCTTCTCGTCGTGGAACGGGCACAGCCCCTTGAGGCGGCCGGTGCCGGCGCGGGTCAAGGTGACGTGATCGCGCACGACATCCTCGATCGAGGCTCGTTCCTTGACGAGCTCGACGTCCTCGTCCCGGATCCGTCCCGGCACCGCGCACCTCCGTTCCGCACTCCCCGACGAGTCTAGGCGGGCCCGGGGTCGGGCTCCGGCGCGGCTCGCGGCCGGCACCCGCCGACAGGCCCTCAGCGCCGTCAGCGCCGTCAGCGGCCGTCAGCGGCACCAGCGGGCGTGCAGCGACCAGGCCCGCACATCGGTCAGCGAGGCCACCTGGTCGATGACCACGCGGCGACGCCCGGCGTCGTCGCCGGCCTGCTCGAAGTCGGCCCGCAGCGCGGCGTCGAGCCGCTCGAGCGGCCGGGCCTCGATGGCCCGCACGAGGTCGGCGATGGCGTCCTGCTCCGCCTCGCGCACCCGCAGCCGCGCCGGCGCGAGCATGACGAAGTGCGCCGCGAGGGCCTTGAGCAGCGCGCACTCGGCGCGGGTGTCGGGCGGCACGAGCAGATCGGCCTCGTACCGCAGCAGCGGCCCCGGGCCGTGCGCCTGCCGGGTCGCCAGCTCCGCGGCCAGCACGAACCGCCCGATGAGCCGGCTCGTCAGGTCCTTCAGCGCCGCCAGCGCGCGCCGGCTCCCGTCGTAACCCAGCGGCACGAGCGGCTCGCCGCCGGCACCGTCTCCGGCGACCAGGCGCGCGGCCGCCGCGGTCAGCGCGTCGTCGTCGAGACCGCGGTCGTACCACTCGCGGGCCACCGCGAACACACCCCCCAGATCGGCCGGGCTGGTCAACACCCGCAGGTCGAGGTAGCCCGCGGTCACCGCGTCCTCGACGTCGTGCACCGAGTACGCCACGTCGTCGGACCAGTCCATCGCCTGCGCCTCCAGGCAGCGTCGCCGCGGCGGGGCCTCTCGCCGCATCCAGTCGAACGCCGCCAGGTCGTCGAGGTACACGCCGAACTTGCGGGAGCCGGTCGGTGCGGCGTCCCGCGTCCACGGGTACTTCGTCGCGGCGTCCAGGCTGGCGCGGGTGAGGTTCAGCCCCGCCGGCCGGCCGTCCGGGTGCACCCGCTTGGCCTCGAGCCGGGTCAGCAGGCGGAACGTCTGGGCGTTGCCTTCGAAGCCCCCGATCGGCGCGGCGATGACGTCGAGCGCGGCCTCCCCGTTGTGCCCGAACGGCGGGTGACCGAGGTCGTGCGCGAGACAGGCGGTGTCGACGACGTCGGCATCGCAGCCGAGCATGCCCGCGAACTCCCGACCGATCTGCGCGACCTCCAGCGAATGGGTCAACCGGTTTCTCGCGAAGTCGTCCGAATCCGGCTGCACCACCTGAGTTTTCGCCGCCAAACGGCGCAGCGCCGCGGAGTGTACGAGGCGGGCTCGGTCGCGGGCGAAGTCGTCGCGGTCGGCGCGCTTGCGAGCCGGGTCCTCGGCGACCCAACGCGCCCGGTCCCACGCCCGGTACGCGCGCGACCGCCGGTCGCGCACGTGGAAGTCGTGGGTGTTCTCCGCCACACGAAAACCATAGAGTGGTGCCGCGCGGCCGGTCGGGCGAGCCGGCCGCGAGCGCCATCCCGCGTCGCCCGTTCGACCCGTCTCCGTCCCACTGCGTCACCTCCCTTCGGAGGGCGCGGGCGGACCGATCCTCGCCCCGGCTACACTCCTTGGCCCACCCACCCGCGTCGGCCGGACCGCCGAGCGCCCGCCCACGTCGCCCGAACGGATATAACACGACCATGCACCGCCATCCCCTCATCACGCCCCAGCAGCTCGCCGCGCTGCTCGCGGGCGGTCCTGGCGACGCGCCGCTCATCCTCGACGTGCGCTGGCAACTCGGTGCT
Source organism: Piscicoccus intestinalis NBRC 104926 (assembly GCF_001515525.1). Lineage (GTDB taxonomy): Bacteria > Actinomycetota > Actinomycetes > Actinomycetales > Dermatophilaceae > Kineosphaera > Kineosphaera intestinalis. Next base: position 3,179 of record NZ_BCNQ01000101.1, read on the forward strand.
GACGACGGCTACGACGCCTACCTGCAGGGTCATCTGCCGGGCGCGGTCTTCGTCGACATGGAGCGCGATCTGTCCGGGGAGCGCACCGAGGACGGGCCGGGCGGGCGGCACCCCATGCCGACGGTCGACGACTTCGAGCTCGACATGGCGGAGTGTGGTGTCGACAACGACCGTCTCGTCGTCGTCTACGACGACTACGGCTCACTGGGCGCCGCGCGCGCCTGGTGGCTGCTGCGGCACTTCGGCAAGTTCGACGTGCTGGTGCTCGACGGCGGCATCCGCGCCTGGCGCGCGCAACGCCTGCCGATCGAGTCGGGCCTGCGGCTCGTCGAGGAGGGCGACTTCTCCGTGCGCCGCTCCCGCATCAACGTGCTCGACGCCGAGCAGGCCGCCCTGTACGCCAGGGAGGGCCTGCTCATCGACGGGCGCCCCGCCGACCGGTTCTACGGCGAGAACGAGACCGTCGACCCGGTGGCCGGGCACATCCCCGGCGCGGTCAGCGTGCCCGCCCGGTCCCTGCTCAATCCCGACGGCACGTTCCTGCCCGCGGCGCGGCTGCGCGAGGTGCTCGGCGCGGTGGGCGTCGACGGAGAGCGGCCGGTGGCGACCTACTGCGGCAGCGGGGTTCAGGCATCCCACCTCGCGTTGGCCATCTCCGCGGCCGGGCTCGGCGGCCAGGTGCCCGTGTACATCGGGTCGTGGAGCGACTGGATCACCGATCCGGCCCGGCCCATCGAGGTCGACACGCCGACTCAGGCCGCGGGCTGATCGTCACACTGTTGTGTGCGGTCACCGCGCCCAACAGTGTGCGATCAACGCAACCGTCGGGCGCTCAGCCGCCGCTGACGCTGGACTCGGCAAGCGCGACGGCGGCCGCCTGCGCGGGGTCCAGCTCGCGGGAGTCGAGCCAACGCTCGGGCAGCGCCACCCGCCGCGGTGAGCCCGACCGGCCGCGCGGGCCGTCGGCGTCCGCGCCCGGCCACGGCTGCCGGGGGTCGAGCCGCCCGAGCAACGCGTCGAGCCCGTCGAGGTCGTCGACGAGCGCGAGGTGATGCCGAACTTCGGAGCCCGCGGGAAACCCCTTGAGGTACCAGGCGATGTGCTTGCGGATGTCGCGGCAGGCCTTGCCCTCGTCGCCGTAGAACTCCGCGAGGTAGACGGTGTGCCGACGCATCGTCGCGCACACCTGCCCCAGGCTCGGGGCCGTGCGCGCCGCCGAGCCCGCGAACGCGGCCGCGAGGTCGGCGAACAGCCAGGGTCGCCCGAGGCAGCCGCGGCCGACGACGACGCCGTCGCAGCCGGTGCGGGCCACCATGTCGAGCGCGTCTTGAGCCGACCAGATGTCACCGTTGCCGAGCACGGGCACCTGAGTGACCGCCTCCTTGAGCCGGGCGACCGCGCTCCAGTCGGCCTGCCCCGAGTACGCCTGGGAGGCGGTGCGGGCGTGCAGCGCGACCGCGGCCACCCCCTCGGCCTCCGCGATCCGGCCGGCGTCGAGGTACGTCGTGTGGTCGGCGTCGATGCCGACCCGCATCTTCACCGTGACCGGCACCCCGCGCGCCGAGGCCTCGGAGACGGCGGCCGCGACGATCCCGCGGAACAGGCCGGTTTTCCAGGGCAGCGCCGCTCCCCCGCCCTTGCGGGTGACCTTGGGCACCGGGCACCCGAAGTTGAGGTCGATGTGGTCGGCGCGGTCCTCGGTGACGAGCATGCGCGTGGCCAGGCGCACGGTCGCCGGATCGACGCCATACAGCTGGATCGACCGGGGCGACTCCTCCGGGTCGTGCTCGATGAGCCGCATCGTCTCCGCGTTGCGCTCGACGAGCGCGCGGGAGGTGATCATCTCGCTGACGTACAGGCAGTCCGGGCCCCATTCGCGGCACAGCCGCCGGAACGCGCGATTCGTGATCCCCGCCATCGGAGCCAGCACGACCGGCGTGCCGATCGTGTGCGGGCCGATGCGCAGCGCGGGCGCCTGGACGGGTGCGGTGACGGACATGATCTGTCCATTGTCGCAGCCGCTACCGGGTGGTCCGGATCGGTCGTGCCGCTGCGGCCAGCGCGCGGGGGCGCCGCTAGGGTGGCGGCGTGAGCGAGACCTCGTGCTGTTCGAACCCCACGCCGAGCACCAGCGACCGCATCGCCGCGCGCCTGGACCGGCTCCCGAGGCTTGCCACCGCCGGCGTCGTCATGGCGTTGGTCGTCGTCGGGCTGGCCATCGGCGGACCGATCGGGGTGCTGCCCGCCGTGCTCGGCATTCTCGGGCTGGCGTTCATCCTGGCGGTCACGTGGCGGCGCATCACCGTCGGCGAGCGCTACCTGCGCGTCGCGGTCGTGGTGCTGCTCATCGGCCTCACGCTGGTGCGCGCCTTCCCCCAGTGACCCGAGCCACCCTGACCCGAGCCGCTGAGCGCCCACGCCCCACTTCGCCGAAAACTGCGTGTCGTGGTCAGAACTGCTGTTTGTGCCGCAGTCCCGACCACGACACGCAGTTTCGAGGGTCGTTGGGGCGTCGTCGAGCCGAGGGTCAGTCGGTGCCGAACTCCATGGCGGCGCGGTCGAGCAACTCGCCCTCGTGCTCGACGGCGCCGGCGATGGCCTTCGCGCCGCCGGGGGTGAGGTCGCCGACGAGGCTGGTGGTCGCCAGGCCCATCGCCTCGGTGCCGGCGCCCTGGCCGAGCATGCCGATGCCCACGTACTGCTCCAGGCGCGAGCGGGAGTCGGCGATGTCGAGGTTGCGCATCGTCAGCTGACCGATGCGGTCGGTGGGCCCGAAGGCGGCGTCCTCGACGCGCTCCATCGACAGCTTGTCGGGGTGGTAGCTGAAGCCGGTGCCCTGGGTGTCGAGGATCGAGTAGTCCTCACCGCGACGCAGCCGCAGCGTCACGGACCCGGTGACCGCCGAGCCGACCCACCGCTGCAGCGACTCGCGCAGCATGAGCGACTGCGGGTCCAGCCAGCGCCCCTCGTACATGAGGCGGCCCAGCCGACGGCCCTGGTCGTGATAGTTGGCGATCGTGTCTTCGTTGTGGATCGCGTTGACGAGCCGCTCGTAGCCGATGAACAGCAGCGCCATACCGGGCGCCTCGTAGATCCCGCGCGACTTGGCCTCGATGATGCGGTTCTCGATCTGGTCGGACATGCCCAGGCCGTGCCGACCGCCGATCTCGTTGGCCTTGAGCACGAGGTCGACGCTGGAGTCGAACCGCTCGCCGTTGATCGCCACCGGGCGACCCTGCTCGTAGCTGAGCGTGACGTCCTCGGTGTCGATCTGCACGGTGTCGTCCCAGAACGCGACGCCCATGATCGGCTCGACGATCTCCATGCCGACGTCGAGCTGCTCGAGGCGCTTGGCCTCGTGGGTCGCGCCCCAGATGTTGGCGTCGGTCGAGTACGCCTTCTCCTTGGAGTCGCGGTAGGGCAGGTCGCGCTCGGAGAGCCACTGGCTCATCTCGTTACGACCGCCGAGTTCGCGCACGAAGTCGGCGTCGAGCCACGGCTTGTAGATGCGCAGGTTCGGGTTGGCCAGCAGGCCGTACCGGTAGAACCGTTCGATGTCGTTGCCCTTGTAGGTGGACCCGTCGCCCCAGATCTCGACGCCGTCCTCCTTCATGGCGCGGATGAGCATCGTGCCGGTGACCGCGCGCCCCAGCGGGGTGGTGTTGAAGTAGCTGCGGCCGGCGGAGCGGATGTGGAAGGCGCCGCACGAGAGGGCCACGAGGCCCTCCTCGACGAGCGGCTCGCGGCAGTCGACGAGCCGGGAGGCGTGCGCGCCGTAGGCCTCGGCACGGCCGGGGATCGAGGCGATGTCGGTCTCGTCGTACTGCCCGATGTCGGCGGTGTAGGTGTACGGCACCGCGCCTCGCTCGCGCATCCACGCGACCGCGACCGAGGTGTCGAGGCCGCCCGAGAAGGCGATTCCGACACGTTCACCGACAGGCAGACTCGTCAGGACCTTGGACATGCCAGACACATTATGCAGACCACTGCATGAGTATTCATTCAGTCCACATCGCGGACGCATTCGGCGTCCGACCTGCGGGAACGACCGCGAGCTATCGTGTGCGGACCCTCAGGAGCCGGAGCCGGGAGCCCGATCGACCGCCCCGCCGTAGCGCCGGTCGCGGCGGGCGTAGGTCTCGCAGGCCTGCCACAGGTGCCGCCGGTCGAAGTCGGGCCACAGCGTGTCGAGGAAGACCATCTCGGCGTAGGCGCTCTGCCACAGCAGGAAGTTGCTCGTGCGCTGCTCCCCCGAGCTGCGTACGAACAGGTCGACGTCGGGCATGTCCGGGTTGGGCAGGTAGCGCGCCACGGTCTCTTCGTCGACGGAGCCGGGTCGCAGCCGGCCCGCCGCGACCTGCTCGGCGATCGCGCGCGTCGCGTCGGCGATCTCGGCGCGCCCGCCGTAGTTGACGCAGAACCAGAGGGTGAGCTTGTCGTTGTCGCGGGTGCGGTTCTGGGCGTCCTCGAGTTCGGAGATCACCGAGCGCCACAGCCGCGGCCGCCGGCCGACCCAGCGCACCCGCACCCCCCACGAGCTCATCTCGTCGCGGCGACGGCGGATGACCTCGCGGTTGAAGTTCATGAGAAAGCGCACCTCGTCGGGCGAGCGCTTCCAGTTCTCGGTGGAGAAGGCGTAGGCCGACACGTGCCGCACGCCGAGCTCGACCGCGCCGGCGAGCACGTCGAGCAGGGCGGCCTCGCCCGCGCGGTGCCCCTCGGTGCGCGGCAGCCCGCGCTCGTTGGCCCAGCGCCCGTTGCCGTCCATGACGATCGCGACGTGGTTCGGCACGAGCTCGGCAGGGATCGCCGGCGGCCGCACCCCGCTGGGATGCGCCGGCGGCTCGACGTAGCGCGCAGGCACGTGTGGACCCTACCCCGGCCGAAGGCTGCCCTTTCGGTCGAGGGCTCGCGCTACAGCCCTAGCCCTCGGCCGAAAGGGCAGCCTTCGGCCCGGAATGTGGGGTGCGTTCGACGAGGCGCAGGGAGCGCACGCCGCGCTCGAGGTGCCACTGCAGATACGCGCTGACCAGGCCGCTGCCCTCGCGGCGGTGGCGCTCGTCGCTGGCGTCGGCGACCACCCAGTCTCCTTCGAGGAGGGCGCCGAGCAGGTCGAGGGTCGCCAGGGCGGGCGCCGCGGAGCCGGGGGTGCGACACGAGGGGCACACGCACCCGCCGGAGGCGATGTTGAAGGCCTTGTGCGGGCCGGTCGCGCCGCACTTGGCGCAATCGTGGAACGACGGGGCCCAGCCGGCCATCGCCAGCGAGCGCAGCAGGTAGGCGTCGAGCACGAGCCCGGCGTCGTGCTCGCGACCGGCCAGCGCCGCGAGTCCGCCGGCCAGGAGCGTGAACTGCGGCCGCGCCGACTCCCGCGACTCGCAGAGCCGCTCGGCGGTCTCCAGCATCGCGGCGCCGGCGGTCCACGCCCCGTAGTCGCGGGCGATGTCGTGCCCGTAGGGCGCGAGCACCTCGACCTGGGTCACCGTGTCGAGCGAGCGCCCCTCGTACAGCTGCGCGTCGACGACCATGCCGGGCTCGAGCCGCGCCCCGAACCGGCTCTTCGTGCGCCGCACCCCCTTCGCGACGGCGCGCACGAGGCCGCGCTCGCGGGCCAACAGCGTGATGATGCGGTCGGCCTCCCCGAGCTTGTGGGTGCGCAGCACGATCGCGGCGTCTCGGTACAGGGGCACCCGCCCATGGTGCTACGCGGCGAACAGCGTGACCAACAGGACAGGCGCGTTGACGATGAGATGCGTGAGCATGCACGCCGGCAGGTTGCGCCGCCACCAGAAGAGCCCGTAGATGAGGGCGGCCCCGACGCCGTGCACGAGCAGCCAGGAGGTGCCGAAGAACGGCACGTGGCCGGCGGCGAAGATCGCCAGACCGATGAAGCAGGCGGCCGCGCGACTGCGCAGCACCGCGCCGAGCCGTTCGACGACGTAGCCGCGCCACAGGATCTCCTCGGTGGTCGCGACGGTGAGCAGGAGCAGCAGCACGCCGAGCGGTCCGAGCGCGACGAGCGTGTCGGTCCCCTGCTCGACGGGCGCGATCATCGAGGCCGCCCACGACCACCCCATGGCAGCGCCCGCGAAGCCGACCGCCCACCCGAGGTCGTCGCCGGTGGGGCGCACGATCCGCAGCGACGCCAGGTCGAGGCGTTCGACGCGGTGGACGAACACGATGAGCACGCCCACGGTGAGCCAGTTCCACAGCACGACCGACAGGGGGTTGCCCGACGGCAGCGGCAGCCCAAGCGCACGCGCTGCGTCGGGCACCGCCCAGTTCAGCCCGTAGACGATCAGGAGCCCGATGAGCACAAGATGAGCCGGCACCCGGCGCGCCGACTGGAAGGCGTGAGACATGTTTTTAGAGTACCCACTCTAGAGTGGCTGATCTATAGTGATTGAGGGTCGGGGCGAGGAGGCGGTGGATGCACGCGGGACCGCGCGGAGGCCGACGCGAGGCGATCCTCGCGGCCGGCTACGAGTGCATCGCCGAGCTGGGCTACGCCGGCGCGACGACGGCGCGCATCTGCGAACGCGCCGGCGTCAGCAGCGGGACGTTCTTCCACCACTTCCCCACCAAGCTCGACCTGCTCGTCGAGCTCATCGACCACCCCGACGACCCCGACGACGCGGGCGACCCCGACGCTCGCGAGAAGCCGGGCGAAGAACCCGACCCGGGCGATCCGCTGCAGCGCATCGTCGACCTCGTGCGCGCCGAGGCGCAGGAGGCCCGTGACCCGCACGCGGCCCGTTTCTACCTCGAGGTCGCGGCGCAGCTGACCCAGGAGCTGGTCGCAGCTGCCCTCGATCGCGCCGACGCCCGGCAGCAGTCCGCGATGAGCGCGCACGTGGAAGCCGGCCAGCAACGCGGCTCCGTACGCACCGACGAGCCGCCGACGACGCTCGCGCGGTGGGTCACCCTCGTCGTCGACGGCTACACGGGACGGGTCGCGGTCGAGCCGGTGTTCGCGTCGCCCGCGAACGAGGCGCTGCTCGTCGACGCGGTGTTGCGGCTACTGCGCCCGTGAGCGCGGTTCGCCGATGCTCAGGCCCGACCGACGAGGCGGGCGACCTCGGCGGCGCACCCCCACGAGAGGGTCACGCCGGAGCCGCCGTGGCCGTAGCAGTGCACGACGCGCCGCTCGCCGCTGATCTCCTCCTCGAGGCGCACGCTGGGCCGTCCGGGGCGCAGCCCGACGCGGTGGGCGACGACCCGGGCGCGTTCGAGGCGCCACCCGAATTCGGGCACCATCCGCGCGCATCGGGCGACGATGGCCCGTGCCACGGCCGGGTCCGGCATCGTTCCCCACACACTGTCCTGTGCGGTTCCGCCGAGCACGATCGTCTCCGAGCGCGGGATCGCGTAGGCGAGTTCGGAGTCGTCGACCCACCACTGCTCGAGGCCGACCTGCTCGACGACGACGACCTGCCCGCGGATCGGCGTCATCGACGGGTCCCGGGCCAGCCCGAGCGCCCCGAGGCCCGAGCAGTTGACGACCGTGACCCCCTCGGGCCGCGGCAGGTGCGGCAGCGCCATCCGGGTCAGCGTGCCGCCGAGCTCGTGCAGCCGTCGGGTGAGCCAGTCGAGGTAGACCGGCATCTCGATGACCGGCACCCGCAGGCTCCACCCGCCGGCGTACCCGTCGGGCACCCGTTCGGCCTCCCGGAACGTGGGGACCGCGCCGGCCCACTCCGGTCGCGGAGACCGTTCGCGCAGCAGCTCGACGCCCCAGCGGGAGACGACCCCGGTCGCGGGGTCGGCGGCGAGCTCCTCGAAGACGGCCAGGGAGGCGGCGCCCCACGCGTCGACCTGCTCGCGCGGGTAGGCGAGGTAGGGGTACCACAGCGCGGCCGCGACGGCCGAGGTCGTCTCCTGAGGCAGCTCGCGGGCGATGACGTCGACCCGGTGACCGGCCTGAAGGAGCCGGATCGCGCAGCTCAGGCCGATGACACCGGCTCCGACGACGATGACCCGACCCATGCTCGCACTCCCGACTTCGGCGCCCGCGCTCGTCGGTCGTGCCGCGCATCGGCCCGTGCCCGCGCGAGTCGCATTGCGAACACCCTATCGACGCCACGCCCTCCCGCCTGCGAAAGTCGAACACTCGAACGGTCATTAGCACTGGCGTTCGAACCATGGGCTATCGTGGCGGCATGACCGGTTTCCAGGGCTCGCTGCTCGACGTCACCGACGAGCTGTGCCTGCACGGGCTCGGCCCGGCGGTGCGGCGCACCGAACTGACCGACGGCGCGTGGGTCGACGTGCGCCCCGGCTGGGTCGGCGGCGCCGACGAGGTGTTCGCGCTCATGCGCGATCGGGTCGACTGGCAGGCCGAGCGGCGCCGCATGTACGACCGGGTGCTCGACGTGCCCCGGCTCGTGCGTTTCTACGGCGCCCGCGAGACGCTGCCGCACCCGCTGCTCGACGACGCCCGGGCCGCGCTGAGCGAGCACTACGCGGCCGAACTCGGCGAGCCGTTCGCGACCGCGGGCCTGTGCTACTACCGCGACGGCCGCGACTCGGTGGCCTGGCACGGCGACCGCATCGGGCGCGGCCGCACCGACGACACGATGGTCGCCATCGTCTCGGTCGGTACGCCGCGCCCCCTGCTGCTGCGGCCCGCCTCCGGCGGTCGCTCGCTGCGGTTCCAGCTGGGCCACGGCGACCTGCTCGTCATGGGCGGCTCGTGCCAGCGCACGTGGGAGCACTGCGTGCCGAAGGTCGACGCCTCGACCGGCCCCCGCATCAGCATCCAGTTCCGCCCCCGCGACGTGCGCTGAACGTGCGAGCGAGGCAGCCGGGGCAGGAGACCAACGTCCCGCGCTGGACGGGCTGCGCCCAAACGCCAGCGGGAGCCGGAGGCGGGCTGGAAGACTGCCCGCATGGCGCGCGAATTCGGAAAAGTAGCTGTGGTAGGCGTCGGCACGATCGGCGCCGGCATCGTCGAGATCTTCGCCCGGTCGGGTCGCGACGTCATCGCGGTCGCTCTCAACGACGAGAAGGCCGAGCGCGGAAAGTACCTGTTGGAGCGCTCGACTCAGGCCGCGGTCGACGGCGGCAAGATGGAGGCCGCCGACCGCGAGGCGACGCTGGGCCGGGTGAGCATCACCACCGACATCACGCAGGTGGCGCAGGCCGACCTCGTCATCGAGGCGGTCAGCGAGACCATCGAGGCCAAGCGCAAGGTCGTCGGCCAGCTCGAGGTGATCATCTCCGACGAGGCGGTGCTCGCGACGAACACCTCCAGCCACTCGGTGACCGACATCGCCGCGGCCATGCAGCTGCCGGGTCGCGTCATCGGCACCCACTTCTTCCCGCCGATCCCGGTCATGCGCCTCGTGGAGATCGTGCGCACCGTGATGACGGATCCGCCGGTCATCGACGAGGTCGTCGAACTCATGCGCTCCCTCGACAAGGACCCGATCGTCGTCGAGGATCGCGCCGGATACATCGCCGACGCGCTCGTGCTCGGCTACCTCAACCACGCCGTCGAGATGTACGAGGCGAAGTACGCCACCCGCGAGGACATCGATGCCGCGATGAAGCTCGGCTGCGGCCTGCCCCGCGGCCCGCTGGAGCTGCTCGACCTCATCGGCCTGGACACCGCCTACTCGGTGCTCGACACCATGCACACGGCCAGCGGCAACCCGCTGCACGCACCCCGGCCGATCCTCAAGCAGATGGTCACCGCGGGCCTGCTCGGGCGCAAGAGCGGGCGCGGCTTCTACAGCTACGAGCAGCCCGACTCCGCCAAGGTCGTGCCCGACAAGCTGACGCCGTCGGCCGAGGTCTCCGGCCAGGACACCCGCACGATCGAGAAGGTCGGCGTCGTCGGCAACGGCACGATGGCCATGGGCATCGTCGAGGTCTTCGCCAAGGCCGGCTACCCCGTGACGTTCGTCGCCCGTTCGCAGGAGAAGGCGGACCGCTCGCTCGGCAAGCTCACCGCCTCCCTCGACAAGGCCGTGGGCCGCGGCAAGATGACGCAGGAGGGCCGCGACGCCGCGCTCGGCCTGGTCACTGCGGCCTCCGCGCTGACCGACCTGGGTGACGTCGACATCGTCGTGGAGGCGATCGCCGAGGACCTCGCCGTCAAGCAGGACACGTTCGCCCGGCTCGACGAGATCTGCAAGCCCGGCGCGATCCTGGCCACGACGACCTCCTCGCTGCCGGTCATCAAGTGCGCGGTCGCCACGTCGCGTCCGCAGGACGTCATCGGTATGCACTTCTTCAACCCGGCCCAGGTCATGAAGCTCGTCGAGGTCGTCTCGACGGTCTCCACGGCCGATGACGTCACCGCCACCGTCGCGCAACTGTGCGCGAGCATCAAGAAGCACGCGGTGTTCTGCGCCGACGTCTCGGGCTTCATCGTCAACGCCCTGTTGTTCCCCTACCTCAACGACGCGGTGACGATGCTGGCCTCGCAGTACGCCACGATCGACGAGATCGACCTGGCGATGAAGGTCGGCTGCGGCTACCCGATGGGCCCGTTCGAGCTGCTCGACGTCGTCGGGCTCGACGTGTCGCTGGCGATCCAGCAGGAGCTGTTCACCGAGTTCCGCCAGCCGGCGTTCGCGCCGTCGCCGCTGCTGGAGTACCTCGTGCAGGCCGGTTTCCTCGGCCGCAAGACCGGCCGCGGGTTCCATAACTACGCGCGCTGACCAGAGCCAGACGAAGGGGCCGGATCCGTTGGGATCCGGCCCCTTTCGGCATCCGTGAGACGAGGCTCAGGGCCCGCCGCCGGGCCGGGAGACCGGCGCGGAGTCGGCCGGGTCGGCGTCGCGCTGCGCGCGGTTGACGGCCGACAGGATCGCCGACAGCGAGGCCCGCACGATCGAGGAGTGCACCCCGACTCCCCACAGCACGCGGTCTCCGACGGCGCACTCGACGAACGCGGCGGCCTTGGAGTCGCTGCCGGCGGTCAGCGCGTGCTCGGAGTAGTCGAGCACCCGGGCGTCGACACCGACCGTGCTCAGGGCGTCGATGAACGCGGCGATCGGGCCGTTGCCACGACCCTCGATCTCGACCTCGCGGCCGAACTGGGTCTTGTCGGTGACCGTCGCCCAGATGTGGTCCTTGCCGTCGGAATCCGAGGAGCTGCGCACGGAGACGGGCGCGAACCGGCCCCACGCGGTGTCGCCGTTGTTCGTGCCCGGCAGGTACTCGTCGGAGAACACGTCCCACAGCTGCGCGGCGGTCATCTCCCCGCCCTGCGTGTCGGTGCGGCGCTGGACGACGCCCGACAGCTCGATCTGCAGGCGGCGCGGCAGGTCCAGGCCGTACTCGCTGTGCAGGAGGTAGGCGACGCCGCCCTTGCCGGACTGGCTGTTGACGCGCACGACCGCCTCGTAGCTGCGGCCGATGTCGTGCGGGTCGACGGGCAGGTAGGGCACGCCCCAGACGAGGTCGTTGATCTGCTTGCCGGTGGCCTTGGCCTGGCGCTCCATGTCTTCGAAGCCCTTCTTGATCGCGTCCTGGTGCGACCCGGAGAAGGCGGTGAAGACGAGGTCTCCGCCGTAGGGGTGGCGCTCGGGCACCGGCAGCTGGTTGCAGTACTCGACGACGCGGCGCACGTTCTCGATGTCGGAGAAGTCGATCTGCGGGTCGACGCCCTGGCTGAACAGGTTCATGCCGAGGGTCACCAGGCACACGTTGCCGGTGCGCTCGCCGTTGCCGAACAGGCAGCCCTCGATGCGGTCGGCCCCGGCCAGGTAGCCCAGCTCGGCGGCGGCCACCCCGGTGCCGCGGTCGTTGTGCGGGTGCAGGCTGAGGATCGTCGAGTCGCGGCGCTCCAGGTTGCGGCACATCCACTCGATGGAGTCGGCGTAGACGTTCGGGGTGGCCATCTCGACGGTGGCGGGCAAGTTGACGATCATCGGCCGGTCGGGAGTCGGCTCGAAGATGGCGGCGACCTCGTTGCAGATGCGGGCGGCGAACTCCAGCTCGGTGCCCGTGTACGACTCCGGGGAGTACTCGTAGGTGATCGCCGTCTGCGGGATCGTCTCCTCGAGCTTGCGGCACAGCCGCGCCCCCTGCAGGGCGATGTCGATGATGCCGTCCTGGTCCTTGTCGAAGACGACCCGCCGCTGCAGCACCGACGTCGAGTTGTACAGGTGCACGATCGCCTGCTTGGCGCCGGCGATCGCGTCGTAGGTGCGCTCGATGAGGTGGTCGCGGGCCTGGGTCAGCACCTGGATCGTCACGTCGTCGGGAATGCGGCCCTCGTCGATGAGCGCGCGGCAGAAGTCGAAGTCGGTCTGGCTCGCCGACGGGAAGCCGACCTCGATCTCCTTGTAGCCCATGTCGACGAGCAACTCGAACATGCGCATCTTGCGCTCGCGGTTCATCGGGTCGATGAGCGCCTGGTTGCCGTCGCGCAGGTCGACCGCGCACCAGCGCGGGGCGGTCGTGATCGTCTTGTCGGGCCACGTGCGGTCGGGCAACTCGACCGTGATCTGGTCCTGGAACGGGACGTACTTGCCAATCGGCATGCCCGAGGGCTTCTGCTGGTTCTTCATCGTGTCGTCGCTTTCGTCTCTGCTGGGGTCAGGCCGGACAGCATCGACTCCGCGACGAGGGCGGCCTGTCTAGTAGGCCTCGCCGCGGCGACGAAGCAGGAGGTTCCTGCGCGATCCGAAGAACACCCCTGCACCGTAGCGGCTCCCGGCGCCGCGCGTCCACGCGGGTGCCGGCTCGGCGCGTCGGCACGCCCCGCTACTGCTTGCGCGGCCGCCCGCGGCGCGGCAGGGGGCGGGCGTCGCGCGGGGCCCGGCCCTCGGCCTCCAGGGCTCGGCGCAGCACGATCTCGATCTGCGCGTTGACGCTGCGCAGCTCGTCGGACGCCCAGCGCGCCAGCGCCTCGTGCACGGCAGGGTCGAGCCGCAGCAGCACCTGCTTGCGCTGCTGCTGCGGCTCCGGCTTGTCGTTCCCGCCTGACACAATCCGTCCGATCCGTCGAGGGTCCGATCGAGGTCAGGTGTAGAGACTGCCGGTGTTGACGACCGGAGTGGCCCGCTGTTCGCCGCACAGCACGACGAGCAGGTTGCTGACCATCGCCGCGCGGCGCTCCTCGTCGAGGGCGACGACCGAGTCGGCCTCCAAGCGCTGCAGGGCGTCCTCGACCATGCCGACCGCGCCGTCGACGATGCGGGCGCGGGCCGCGACGATCGCGCCGGCCTGCTGGCGCTGCAGCATCGCCTGGGCGATCTCCGGGGCGTAGGCCAGGTGGGCGATGCGCACCTCGATGACCTCGACACCGGCGATGATGACGCGCTCGGCCACCTCGTGCGCCAGCTCCGCGCTGACCAGGTCGGTGCTGCCGCGCAGCGACGTGGCGCCACCCTCGTAGTCGTCGTAGGGGTGCGTCGTCGCCACGTGCCGCAGCGCCGCCTCCGCCTGCACGTGCACGAAGTCGTCGTAGTCCTCGACCGCGAACCGCGCCTTGGCTGTATCAGCCACCTGCCACACGACGATGGCGCCGATCTCGACCGGGTTGCCGTGCGCGTCGTTGACCTTGACGACGCTCGTCTCGAAGTTGTGCACCCGCACGGATACGGTGGGCTTGGTCGTCAGCGGCATCACCATCGTCAGGCCCTCGCGCCGGTTCGTGCCGACGTACTGCCCGAAGAACTGCAGCACCTTCGTCTGCCCCGGCTGCACGATCGTCACCGAGCTGAGCACGAGCACCGCGGCGACGAACAGCACCCCGGCGCCGATCAGCGCGCCCAGGCCGCCGGTGCCGGCGTCGAGCGCGATGCCCCCGATGACCGCCAGATAGATCGCCACGCCGAGCAACACGACCCCGACGAGCAGCGCGAGGAAGCCGTTGACCGCCCAGGCCCGGCGCTCGGTGACGTCGACCCGCGCGCCCGAGTGCCCCACCGGCGTCGCCTGCGGCGGCACCTCCTGCGGACCCTCCGTGGTGCCCTCGGCCGTCGCGCGCTCGTCCTGCGGTTCTCGGTCCTCGCTCGACACCGACGCGTCTCTGCGCCCCTGCTCGTCCATCTGACCTCCCTTTCGTCGGTCCACTCGACCCCTGATATCTAAGTGATATCAGATTTATGACGGTGGTGGGTGGGCTTCGGTTCCCTCGGTGCCGGAGCGGTGCCGGAGCTCTCTCGGCTCGAACCTTGTCGGTGGTCGGTGCTTCAATCGTTGGCATGACGAATCACCGTGAATGTCACGACATCTCGCGCGAGGCCGTGCGATGCACGGTGGTCCCGCCGTTCCTGCTGCAGCGCCTCGCACGCTCCGGAGACAGCCCGGCCGCCAGCGTCGCCCGCGACACCCTGCGCCTCGAACACACGATGCGCGTGCGGCGCGAGGCGCGCTCGATGCGCCAGCCCCGCCCGACCGGCGGCAGCACTCCCACGACCGGGAACGGCCCCGACACCGACGAGGGCGGCGCTCCGGGTGGGGCAGGCTTCGTGCCCGACCGGCTGCAGCGCCACCCTCGGCTGCGCGAGCACCACCGC
>NZ_BCNQ01000102.1 GCF_001515525.1 Piscicoccus intestinalis NBRC 104926
CGCCTCCGGGCGGGCCGGCACCGTGCACGTCGCGACGCCGTTGGCCGGGCACGCCGAGACCGACGCCAGCCCGACCTCGACGTCGAGCCCGCGCAGCACGTCGGTCAGCCGCGTCGGCATCACCCCCAGCCGCAGCACCGCGCCGTCGCCGGGCTGCGCATCGACCGTGTCGGCCTCGGCGTCCCAAGCGGACTCGGCATCCGCGGGCTCGAGAACGCTCGCCCCGCCGCCGAGGGCCTCCGCGATCCGGCGGGCTCGGCCGTCGACACCGTCGGGGGTGCCTTCGACCCGCACGAGCAGGCGACCAGGCTCCGACAGGCGGCCGGCGCACCACTGCAGGGCGGTCGGCTCGGCCGGCCCGGTGATGACCCGCAGAGTCGCCGCGGCCGCCTCGTCGAGCGAGGTGTCGAGCGCCACCGTGCGGGTGGCCGGCGGCACCGGGTGGAGCCGGAGCACGAGCTCGGCGAGCACCGCGAACGTGCCGTACGCGCCGTGCAGCAGCTTGGTGAGGTCGTAGCCGGCGACGTTCTTGATGACGTGGCCGCCGCTGCGGGCCACGGTGCCGTCGGCGAGCACGATCGTCGCGCCGATGACGAGGTCGCGCAGCGAGCCGAAGGTGTAGGCCAGCGGGCCGGAGTCGGCGGTCGCGAAGATGCCGCCGAGGGTGGCGCCGCGCCGCGCCCGCGCTGGGTCGATCGCCACGCGCTGCTCGCTGCCCGCGAGTTCGCGCTGCAACTCCTCCAGCGGGGTGCCCGCGCGCACGGAGACCGTCATGTCGCCGGGGTTGTGCGCGATGACACCGGTGAGCCCGGCCGTCGAGAGCACCGTGTGCGGGCTCGCCACCGCACCACCCCAGTCGGAGGCGGTGCCGCCGCCGCGCACGACGAGGGGCCCGGTGCTGTCCACGACCGCGTCACGCAACTCGCCGAGGTCGCTCGGCACGAGCGTCGCGCCGGTCTGGACGTCGTTGTCGGTGGTGCTCATAGCCGCTCGATCACTCCGGCTTCTTCCAGGGGGTGGGCTCGGTACTTACCCGGCTTCTCGCCGCACAACCGCGGCGTGGGAAACACCTTGCCCGGATTGCTCAGCCCGCGCGGGTCGAATCCGGAGCGCACCCGCAGCTGCACCGCCAGGTCGTCCTCCGAGAACATCACCGGCATCGAGCACGCCTTGTCGGTGCCGATGCCGTGTTCGCCCGACAGCGAGCCTCCGAGTTCGACGCACAGCTCGGCGATCTGCGTCGACAGCTCCTCGGCGCGGTGCAGCTCGCCGGCCGCCTCCGAATACAGCACGAGCGGATGCAGATTGCCGTCGCCGGCGTGAAAGACGTTGGCGACCCGCAGGCCCGCCTGCGCGCCCATCTGCGCGATGCGGGTGAGCACCTCCGCGAGGCGGGTCCGGGGCACGACCCCGTCCTGCACGATGTAGTCGGGGCTGATCCGCCCGACCGCCGCGAACGCCGCCTTGCGCCCCTTCCACACGACCGCCCGCTCCGCCGCGGAGCCGGGCACGTGGATGCGGGTGGCGCCGTTGCGTTCGCACAGCGCCGTGATCTGCGCGAACTGCGCCTCGCACTCCTCGACCGGGCCGTCGAGCTCGACGATCAGCGCCGCGGGGGCGTCGAGGGTGTACCCGGCGTGCACGGCCGCCTCGGCCGCCTCCATCGCGAGGCTGTCCATCATCTCGACCGCGGCCGGCACGATCGACGCGTCGACGATGTCGCCGACGGTCCGGCCGGCGGCCTCGACGGAGGGGAAATCGGCGAGGACGGTGCGGACCGTCTCAGGAACGCGGAGGAGCCGCACCGTGACTCGCGTGCAGATGCCGAGGGTTCCCTCCGAACCGATGAACAGGCCGCGCAGGTCGGGGCCGGCCTGTTCGGGGCCGGGACCGCCGAGCGTCACGATGCTGCCGTCGGGGAGCACGACCTCAACCTCGAGCACGTGGTTGGACGTGAATCCGTATTTGAGGCAGTGCGCCCCGCCGGAGTTCTCGGCGACATTGCCGCCGATCGTGCACACCTGCTGGCTCGAGGGGTCCGGCGCGTAGTAGAGCCCGTGCGGCGCGGCCGCCTGGGTGATCGCGAGGTTCGTCACGCCGGGTTCGAGCACGGCTCTGCGGTTCTCGGCGTCGATCTCGATGATGCGGCGCAGCTTCTGCAGGCTGATGACGACACCCTCGGCCACCGGCAGCGCTCCGCCGGAGAGGCCGGTGCCGGCGCCGCGGGCGACGAACGGCACGCCCCGCGCGGCGCAGACCCGCACGCACGCGGCGACCTCGGCGGTCGTGCGGGGCAGGACGACGACTGCGGGGATCACGCGAAAGCCGGTGAGGCCGTCGCACTCGTAGGTGCGCAGGCCGACCGGGTCGTGCACGACGCATTCCGGCGGCAGGATCGCGCAGAAGTCGGCCACGAGCGGGCTGGGTTGCACCGCGGGCGTCGTCATCGTCATCGGCGATCGCTCCCTTGCGTTCACATCGGCGCGCCTGAGCGTCGCGCACGAACTCCCGACCACAGTGCACCCGCCAATCCACGGAAGTCAACTGTCACAATGCGGAAAATAGTGCGACATCGCTCGGCGCGAGGTCGGTTGACATCGCCGCTGATCGGCCCCTAGCGTCGATGATGAGATAAGTCGTTTCCGCTATGTGGAAACGACGAGACTGAAGGAGGACGTGACCATGACGGCACGCGTGCAGGTCGGCGGCCTGAGCATCGCCAAGGAACTCCACGATTTCATCCGCGACGAGGCGCTACCCGGCAGCGGCGTCGACGAGGCGGACTTCTGGGCGGGCGCCGAGTCGATCTTCACCGACCTCGAGCCGCGCCGGCGCGAGCTGCTCGCGACCCGCGACCGGCTCCAGGCAGCGATCGACGACTACCACCGCCAGCACGGCGGGCCCGCCGACGAGGGCTGGAGCCAGGACGAATACGAGCAGTTCCTGCGCGACCTCGGCTACCTCGTGCCGCAGCCGGAGTCGGTGCAGGTGACCACGCAGAACGTCGACCCGGAGATCGCCGCCCAGCCCGGGCCGCAGCTCGTCGTGCCGCTGCTCAACGCGCGGTTCGCGACCAACGCCGCGAACGCCCGCTGGGGCTCGCTGTACGACGCGCTCTACGGCACCGACGCGATCGCCACCGACGGCGACCTGGCGCCTGGAGACGGGTACAACGAGAAACGCGGCGCCGAGGTCATCCGCCGCGGCCGCGAATTCCTCGACGAGCACTTCGCGCTCGACGGCGCCTCGCACGCCGACGCCACCGCCTACGCCGTCGACGAGCAGGGGCTCGCAGTCGCGGTCGGTGAGCGCACCGCTCGCCTGGCCGACCCGGCTCAGTTCGTCGGGTGGACCGGCGAGCAGGGCGCGCCGACCGGGGTGTTGCTCGTGCACAACGGCCTGCACGTGGAGATCCAGGTCGACGCGAACGACCAGATCGGCCGGGGCGATTCCGCGGGGGTCAAGGATCTGCTGCTGGAGTCGGCGACGACGACGATCATGGACCTCGAAGACTCGGTCGCCGCCGTCGACGCCCACGACAAGGTGCTCGGGTACCACAACTGGCTCGGGCTCATGACCGGCACGCTCGCCGAGCAGGTCAGCAAGGGCGGCAAGACCTTCACCCGCACGCTCAACCCCGACCGCACGTACTCCACCCCCGACGGAGAGCTGACGCTGCCGGGGCGGGCGATGCTGTTCATCCGCCAGGTCGGCCACCTCATGACCACCGACGCCGTGCTCGACGCCGACGGGGAGCCGGTTTCCGAGGGCTTTCTCGACGCGCTGTGCGCGGGCCTGGGCAGCGTGCACGACCTGCGCGGCGAGCGCGCCGGGGTGAACTCGCGCACCGGCTCCATCTACGTCGTCAAGCCCAAGCAGCACGGGCCCGACGAGGTCGCGCTGACGACCGAGCTGTTCGGCCGCGTCGAGCAGGTGCTCGGCCTGGAGCCTGACACGATCAAGGTCGGGATCATGGACGAGGAGCGCCGCACGTCGGCCAACCTCAAGGCGTGCATCGCGCAGGCGACGAGCCGGCTCGCGTTCATCAACACCGGCTTCCTCGACCGCACCGGCGACGAGATCCACACCTCGATGCTGGCCGGCCCGATGGTGCGCAAGGGCGACATGAAGGCCAGCGCCTGGATCGCGGCCTACGAGACGCAGAACGTCGACATCGGGCTGGAGTGCGGCCTGCCCGGGCGGGCGCAGATCGGCAAGGGCATGTGGGCCGCGCCCGACGAGATGGCCGCGATGCTGGAGCAGAAGATCGGCCACCCGAAGGCCGGAGCGAACACCGCCTGGGTGCCCTCGCCGACGGCCGCGACGCTGCACGCCCTGCACTACCACCAGGTCGACGTGTTCGAGGTGCAGCGGAGCCTGGGCGGCGAGCGGCGTTCGACGCTGCGGGACCTGCTGACGATCCCGGTCGGCGACCCGGCCGGGTGGTCGGAGCAGGATCGCCGCGACGAGGTCGACAACAACGCCCAGGGGATCCTCGGCTACGTCGTGCGCTGGATCAACGCCGGAGTCGGGTGCTCGAAGGTGCCCGACATCACCGGTACGGCGCTCATGGAGGACCGCGCGACGTGCCGGATCTCCAGCCAGCACATCGCCAACTGGCTGCAGCACGGGGTTGTCGACGCCGAACTCGTCGACGACGCGTTCCGTCGGATGGCCGAAAAGGTCGACCAACAGAACGCGGGCGACCCCGACTACGAGCCGATGGCACCGGCGTTCGACGGCGAGGCGTTCACCGCCGCGCGAGCGCTCGCGTTCGACGGCACGACGCAGCCGTCGGGATACACCGAGCCGCTGCTGCACGAGTACCGCGCCAAGCTCAAGGCTCGGCTGGGGATCGCATGAGCACGGCGGGCAACACGCTGGGCGTCACTCTCGAGCAGGCGCGCGCGATCGTCGCGGGCGCCCGGGCCGCCTCGGCGCAGCGCGGCTTCAAGCCGTTGACGGTCGTCGTGCTCGACGCGGGCGGGCACGTCACCGCGGTTGAACGCGAGGACGGCTCTTCCAACGGGCGATTCGCGATCGCCAAGGGCAAGGCCGACGGCGCGCTGGCGCTCGGCATGGGCTCGCGCTCGATCATGAACCGCGCCGAACAGCAGGCCTACTTCGTGCTCGCGGCGGGCGCGGCGACCGGGGGCTCGCTCGTGCCGGTGCCGGGCGGCGTGCTCGTGCGCGACGACTCCGGCTCCCTGCTGGGGGCCGTGGGGGTCTCGGGTGACACCTCCGACAACGACGAGGCGGCGGCCGTCGCGGGCATCGAGGCCGCCGGGCTGGTCGCGCAGCCCGAGTAGCCGCTCGACGCCAAGGCGACGACGACGCCCGCGAGGCCCGAACGAGCCCGACGAGGCCCGGCACCGATCGCGGGTGCCGGGCCTCGTCATTACTGGCGTTGTGGCGTTCGTGGCGTGGTCAGCCGCTGAGCTCGCCGATCTTGAACGACGCGAGCCGACTCTGTGGGTTGGAGTCGCCGGAGTGCTGGCCCTCGAAGTTGCTCGTGCCGTCCTTGCCGCACAGGCCCTCGATCCTGTCGGGGCCGCCCGGGTGTTGGCTGATCCAGCTCGTGACGTCGTAGACCTCGTTGTTGATGGCCGTCCAGCAGGAGTCGGAGCTGTTGTGCTGCTGCACGTCGGCCATCGTGTAGGTCTGCGCGGCGGTGGTGGCGGCCGACCCGTCTCCGGTGGGGGTGGGGGCCTCGGCGGGCGCGGGCGCCTGGGAGCCGGAGTCACCGGAGCCCCCGCACCCGGCGAGGGTCAACGCGAGCAGGCAGGCGGACGAGGTGGCGAGGAAGCGCTTCACAAAGACACCTTTCGGTTCGTACTTCCCTGAGAACTGCGTGTCGTGGTCAGGACTGCGGCACGGACTGCAGTTCTCACCACGACACGCAGTTTTGAGGGAAGTGGGGGTGGGGTTGGGGGGGGCGGTTGGTGGGGCGGGCGGTTGCCGGGGGCGGTTGGGGGTCAGGGGTGGTGGGGGTCACGGTAGTTGGGCGGCGGGGCCGATGGCGGCGAGAAGGGCCTCGACCATGCGGTCGCGGAAGGCGAGCATGAGCGGCGCCTGCGGGCGCAGGTAGTCCGCGGCGTGGTACATGCGCCCGACGATATACACCGTCGCCTCGACATCGGCCTCGCCGAGGCGGCTGGCGTAGGCGACGTCCTCGCCGTAGAACAGGTCGAGGTCGCCGACCCCGACCCACGCCGGAGGCAGCCCGCTCAGGTCCTCGCGGCGCGAGGCGGCGATGTAGGCGCGGTCGTCCTCGACGCGCGGTGGGCCGCCGAGGTAGGCGGTCCAGGCGTACCGGTTGAGCACGGGGGTCCACACGAGCCGGCCGCGGCGGGGGTCGTCGGGGCGCAGCACCGTGCGGTCGTCGAGCATCGGGTAGACGAGCAGCTGGAACGCGACTGGCCGGCCCTCGTCGTGGGCGCGCTGGGCGAGCACGGCGGCCAGGCCGCCTCCGGCGCTGGAGCCGCCGACGGCGATGCGGCGCGGGTCGACCCGCAGGCCCGGGGCCTGGTCGCGCAGCCACTCCAGGGCGCGGGCGCAGTCGTCGAGGGCCGCGGGAAACGGGTGCGCGGGCGCGAGGCGGTAGTCGACGCTGACGACGAGCGTGCCGCTGCGCCGGGCGAGGTCGCTGCACAGCTCGTCGTCCTGCTCGGGCGCGCCGATCACCGTGCCGCCGCCGTGGATCCACAGCAGCGCCCCGCGTCGCGCGGCGCCACCGGAGCCCGACTCAGAGCCCGATCCGGAGCCGGTCGCCGCAACGCGAGCGGGCGACGCGCCGACGGACCGCGACCCCGATGGGTCGTAGGTGACGACGCGCAGCTCCCGGTCGCCGTCACGCACGGTGTGCTCCGCGCGCTCGACGCCGCGCACCGGGGCGCCGGGGCGCAACCGCATCCGCTGGGCCACGCGGACCATGCCGTCGGTGAGGGCCGGGACGGGCGCGTACAACACCGGATGGCGCAGCTCGGGGGCGGCCTCCCGCACGGCCGCGTGCCGGCGGGCGGCGACGACGCCCGCACCCGCGGCGGCACCTCCGGCCGTCAGCCCGGCCACGGCCAGGGCGCGGAACGGCAGTCTCATCTCGGCCTCCCCTTCTCGCGGTGCGCCCTCGGCCGCGCAGTGGCGGGCCGATCGAGTGCGCCTCACCCTATCGACCGGCCGCGGATGGGGCCCCGAGGTCGGGCTGGGCGGGCACGATCGAGGCATGCCCGTCACCACCCCTCCCACCATTAACTACAGTGGCGATCGTGAAAAATAACGAGCGCTCCGAGCAGAGCGGGTTGCGCCTGGCCCTGCTGCTGCCGGCCGGGGTCGCGCTGCTCGCCGGGCTCAACGCCGGCCTGCTGCTCGCCGGGGCGCCGGCCCCCTGGCAGGAGCCGCGCCTCGAAGACCGGCACGGCATGCTCATGGTGCTCGGCTTCCTCGGCACGCTCATCGCGCTGGAACGCGCCGTGGCGCTGCGCCGCACCGGCGGGTTCGCCGCCCCCGCCCTGCTCGGAGCCGGCGGACTGGCGCTCATCACGCCGCTGCCCGCGCTCGTCGGCCAGCTCCTGCTCGTCGCGGGGCTGCTCGCACTGCTATGGGTCTACGCCGGCCTGTACCGGCGCAGCCGGGACGACCTCGTCGTCGTGCAGGCCCTCGCGGCGTTCCTCGCGCTCGTCGCCGCCGCGATGTGGACGCGCGTGGAGCTGCCTCCGCTCGTGCCGTGGCTCATCGGTTTCCTCGTGCTGACGATCGCGGCCGAGCGGGTCGAGCTGGCGCGCATCGCGATGCCCGCCTCCGCGGCCGCCACCCTCACCGCCCACGCCTGCGCCGTGACGGTGGCGCTCACCCTCGACCTGCTGTGGGTGCCGTGGGGCCGGGTGCTGTTCGGAGCCAGCCTGCTCGCCCTCGTCACGTGGCTGCTGTGGCACGACGTGGCCCGCCGCACGATCCTCGCGCGGGGCCTGCCGCGGTATTCGGCGGTCGCGCTGCTGCTCGGCTACGGCTGGCTGGCGCTCAGCGCGCTCGTGTGGATGGGGGCCGCGCTCGTCGCCGACCTCGCCGCGCCGCGGGCCGTGCCGGAGGTGGCCTACGAGATCGCGGTGCACGCGGCGTTCATCGGGTTCGCGATGTCGATGGTCGTCGCGCACGCGCCGGTCATCCTGCCTGCCGTGCTGCGTCGCCCGCTGCACTACCGGCCGCTGCTGTGGCTGCCGCTCGTCGCGCTGCACCTCACGCTCGCGGCCCGGCTCGCCCTGGCGGCGCTCGACGGGCTCACCGGCCCGTGGCCGTGGGCGGCGCTGGCCACCGCGCTCGCGCTGCTGCTGTTCGCGCTCGTCGCGGCCGGTTCGGTGATCGCCGGCGACCGCCGCGGAGCCCGACCGGCCCCGCGGTCGGGCCGGCGACCGGCTCCGGCTCACATCACCGAGACCCAGAACGCCCAGAAGACCCCAGGAGAGGACCCGTCGTGAGCACCCGCGGCAACTGGTTCATGCGTGACCGGCCCCTGATCGGGTGGCTGGCGCTGGCGGCGATCGTGGCCGCGGTGCACCCGTTCGTGCCGTCGGCGCGCTGGCTCATGGTGCACCTCGTCGTGCTCGGGGCGCTGACGCACGCGGTGATGGTGTGGAGCATCCACTTCACCGACGCGCTCATGAAGGTGCGCGCCGACGTGGAGTCGCGCCGCCGCAAGGACGCCCGTCTCGGGCTGCTGCAGGCCGGGGTCGTGCTCGTCGTCGTCGGGGTGCCGACGACGTGGTGGCCGCTGACGGTCGCCGGGGCCGTGGCGGTCAGCGCGGCGGTGCTGTGGCACGCGTTCGAGCTGTGGCGGCGGCTGCACCGCGCGCTGCCCGGGCGGTTTCGGGTGACCGTGCACCACTACATCGCCGCGGCGTGCTGCCTGCCGGTCGGCGCGACGATCGGGGTGCTGCTGGCCCGCGGACCCGACGACGCGTGGTTCGGGCGGCTGCTCGTGGCGCACACGATGGTCAACCTGCTCGGCTTTCTCGGGCTGACGGTGCTCGGCACCCTCGTCACGCTGTGGCCGACGATGCTGCGCACCCGCATGGCGCCCGGCGCGGAGGCCACCAGCAAGCGCGCGCTGCCGGTGCTCGTGGCGGGCCTGGCGGCCACTGTGGGCGGCGCCCTGGCCGGCCTGGGCTGGGTCGTCGTCGCGGGCCTGGCGCTGTACGCGGTCGGGGTGCTGGTCAACGCCGCGGCGATGGCGTGGGCGGCCCGGCGTCGCGCTCCGGTGACCTTTCCGACCCTGTCGGCGGCCGCGGCCGTGGGGTGGCTGCTCGTCGGGCTGGCCTGGCTGGCGTACGCGGTCGCGACCCGCGAGTCGTGGGCGGCGCTGGCCGACGGCTACCCGATGATCAGCGTCGTCTTCGTCGCGGGCTTCGCGCTGCAGATCCTGCTCGGCGCGCTGACCCACCTCATCCCCGTCGTCATCGGCGGCGGACCGTCGGTGCTGCGCGCGGGCATGTCGCGCATCGAGCGCTGGGGGGTGCTGCGGGTCACGGTGACGAACCTCGGACTGCTCGTCTGCCTGCTGCCGGTGCCCAGCCTCGTGCGCGTCATCGTCTCCGTGCTCGTGTTCGTCGCACTGCTGGCGTTCATCCCGCTGCTGTTCAGCGGCATCCGCGCGGCCGTCGCCGCCCGCCGGGAGAGCGCCGCCGCCGGGGCCGGCACGATCCCCAGCGCCCGCCGGGCCCGCGCGGCGAGCACATCGGAGGCCGGGTCGGAGGCCGCCACCGGAGCCGACGCGGGGGCGAACATCCCCGCAGCCCGCCCGGTGGAACGCGCCGCCGCGGGCCTCACCGCGCGCCAGGAGGCCTCCCGCACCCCGACCCTGTCGCGGCTGCAGCTGCTCACCGGGCTCGCGACGATCGCGGCCGGGGCGGGCGTGGGCGTGGCGCTCGACCCGGCCTCCGCGGGCGTGGCCCGGCCCGGCTCCGGCTCCGGAGGCGGTGGCAACGTGCGCGCGACCGGCCACACCACCCGGGTGGCGGTGACCGCCCGGGGCATGCGGTTCGTGCCCGACGCGATCGACGTGCCGGTCGGCGACCGCCTCGTCATCGACCTGCACAACACCGACCCGGCGAACGTGCACGACCTCGTGCTCGAGACCGGTCCGCGCTCGGGGCGGCTGGCCCCCGACGCGCGCGCGAGCGTCGACGCGGGCGTCGTCGGCGGCGACATCGAGGGCTGGTGCTCGATCGTCGGGCACCGCCAGATGGGCATGACGATGAGCATCCGCGCCACCGGCGCGGCGGCCGGCCAGTCCGGCTCCGGGCACGACCACACCCAGGCCGCGCAGCCGAGCGACCCGGCTCCGACCCTGGACTCGGCCCGCGCGCCCGCGGCCGGGTTCACCCCGCACCCCGCCGCCCTGGAGCCGGTGCCCGCCGGCACCCCGCACGCGGTGACGCTGCGGGTGCAGGAACTGCCGCTGGAGGTGGCGCCCGGGATCACCCAGCAGCGCTGGACGTTCAACGGCACCAACGTCGGCCCGGTGCTGCGCGGCCGGGTCGGCGACCCGTTCGTCGTCACGCTCGTCAACGAGGGCACGATGGGCCACTCGATCGACTTCCACGCCGGCCGGGTGCGCCCCGACGAGGTGATGCGCACGATCCCGCCCGGGCAGCGGCTGGAGTACCGGTTCGCCACCGAGCGCGCCGGCATCTGGCTCTACCACTGCTCGACGGCGCCGATGTCGGCGCACATCGCCGCGGGCATGCACGGCGCGGTGATCGTCGAGCCCGAGGACCTGCCGCCGGCGGACCGCTCGTTCGTGTTCGTGCAGTCCGAGATCTTCCTCGGGCCGCAGGGGGCGCCGGTCGCCGTGGAGAAGGTCAACGCCGAACGCCCCGACGCGGTCGTGTTCAACGGCTACGCGTGGCAGTACGTGCACCAGCCGCTGACCGCGCGGGTCGGGGAGAAGGTGCGCATCTGGGTGCTGTCGGCCGGGCCGAACCGGCCGATGTCGTTCCACGTCATCGGCAGTCAGTTCGACACCATGTGGGCCGAGGGCGCCTACCTGCTGCGCGACGGCCGCACCCCGGGCGTCACGGGCGGCCCCGCGACGGGAGGCGGTCAGGCTCTCGGGCTGCAGACCGCGCAGGGCGGGTTCGTCGAGCTGACCTTCGACGAGCCGGGCACCTACCCGTTCGTCTCGCACATCATGGTCGACGCCGAGCGCGGCGCGAAGGGCCTGTTCCGCGTGACCCGCTGACGAGCCAACGCGCGCGGAAACCTACACCGGGATACCCGCGACGTCGAGCACGACTTTGCCGGTGGCGTGGCCGGATTCGACGATCTCGTGGGCGCGGGCGACCTCCTCCAGCGGCAGCACCGCGGAGACCTCGACGTGCATGTGCCCGGCGGCGACGGTCGCCGCGAGCGCGGAGAGCCGGTCGCGGTCGGGCACGATCGCGGGCACGGAGATGTCGATGCCGCGGGACTTCGCGGGCTCCAGGTCGGCCAGGGTCGGCAGCATGACGATGCGCCCGCCGGGGGCGAGGTGGTCCATCGAGGGCTCGTAGGTGCCGTAATAGACGCCGTCGATGATGAGGGTGGGCCGCGGGGTGACGGCCGTGAAGTCCTCGGTCGTGTAGTCGACGGGGTGGGCGCCCCAGCTGCTGATGCGCTCGCGGTGCCGCCCGGAGGCGGTGGCGTAGACGGTGGCGCCGGCGGCCAGGCACAGCTGGGCGGCGAACTGGCCCACCCCGCCTCCGGCACCGTGCACGAGCACGATGTCTTCGGCGGTGACCTTGCCGAGGTCGTGCACGGCGGTCCAGGCGGTGATGCCGGCGAGGGCGGTGCCGGCGAGCACGACGTCGGGCACCTCCTGCGGCGCAGGGACCATGCTCGTGGCGGGCAGCACGACGTATTCGGCGTAGAAGCCGCCGGGGTGGCCCATCGGCGCGAGCCCGAACACCCGCTGCCCGACCTGCAGGTCGTCGACCTCGTCGCCGACGGCGGCGATCTCGCCGCAGCCCTCGCGGCCCAGCACGAGCGGAAAGTCGCCGGGGCCCAGCTTCTTGGCCACGCCGGAGGAGCCGTCACGGATCTTGTAGTCGATGGGGTTGACGCCCGCGGCGAACACCCGGACCAGCACGTCGGTGGGCCCGGGCGAGGGGGTCGGCCGGTCGTCGACGAGGTGGAACTCTTCGGGACCGCCAAAGCGGTCGATCTGTGCGGCTCGCATGGGGGCGAGTCTGCCGTATGGAGGGCACACACCGAGGCCAGGGCGGCATTAGCACGGTCAGGTCCGAATATTGAGCGCTGTTACGCTGCGAAGACGCGCGCCCGCAGGGGATCCGCGGGGGATCTCGCACGTGGCGCACCGCGTCTCGAGCCGGCGCCGCAGGGGTGGTCACAGGTGGTGGAACGCATCAACGAGCTGCCGCTGGCTGCGGCGTTCGCCACCTTGTTCGTCATCGTCATGATCCGCGCCAACGCCACGTACTGGATCGCCCGCGGGGTGCGGGCGGGGGCGGGTAAGTCGCGTTTCCGGCTCCGGCTCGACCGCGACGCGATGCCGCGGGCCGAGCGGCTCGTGGCCCGGTGGGGAGCCGGTGCGGTCGCCCTGTCGTTCGCGACGATCGGGCTGCAGACGGCGATCAACGCGACGGCCGGCGCGATGCGCATGCCGCTGAGGCGCTACCTGCCGGCGGTCGTCGTGGGCTCGCTGATCTGGGCGACGATCTACTCCGCGCTCGGCACGGCGATCGTCGTGGCGCTGCGCTCGGTGACCGGCTCGTGACCCGGCACAGCGCGGGGCTGCTCGCCTACCGCGTGCAGGCCGGGGAGCTGCTCGTCTTCCTCGGGCACATGGGCGGGCCGTTCTGGGCGCGCAAGGACGACGCCGCGTGGTCGATCCCCAAGGGCGAGTACGACCCGAACGTCGAGGAGCCGGAGGCCGTCGCCGCCCGCGAGTTCGCCGAGGAGATCGGCGTGCCCGCGCCGGCCGGGGCCTGGCTCGAGCTCGGGCAGGTGCGCCAGCGTGGCGGCAAGGTGGTGACGGCCTTCGCCGTCGAGGCCCCCGCGTCGCTGTCGTACGTGGCGAGCAATCTCGTCGAGCTGGAATGGCCCCGCGGGTCGGGTCGCGTGCTCAGCTTTCCCGAGGTCGATCGGGCTCAGTGGATGCCCCTGGAGCCGGCTCGGCGCCGGCTGGTGGCGGCACAGGCTCCGCTGCTGGACCGGCTGGTGACGGCGCTGGGTCGGGACCCGCAGGGGCCGCGGTAGGCGGGGTCGGCCTCGTGGAGGCGGTCGCGTCGGGCGCTCCCGGCCCGACCGGGCGCGGCTCGCCGCCCCTGCCATTGCCGTGATTGCCGTGGTCGCCATGATTGCCGTAGTCGCGGTGGTTGCCGCGGTCGAGGCGGTCGGCGGGCCGCTCCTGGCTGCCGCGCCACGTCACGAAGAGCACGGCGGCGGCCGCGGCGAGGGCGGCGATGCCGACCGGCACCGACTCCGGCTCGTCGGTGAGCCGCGCGACCCCGACCCACACCAGGCCCCACGTGATGCCGGCGGCGACGAACCAGTTACCGCCGAGCCGGCGGCCGAGGAACCACGCGACGGCGACGACGACCGCGAGCACGACGATCGTCGCGGTCACCGCGAGCGCGCCCTCGGACGGCAGGCCCCAGCCGACGAGGGCGGCGGCGATGTTGGCGCAGACGGCCACGCACACCCAGCCGAGGTAGAGCCCGAAGGTGCCGTCGACGACGACGAATTCGCTGATCCCGGGCTCGGGTCGGTCGAGCAGGCGGGCGGCGAGCAGCCCGAGGGTGAGCAGCAGCGCGACGATGACGAGCACGCTGAGGCCGATCCAGCCGACCTGGGTGACGAGCAGCCACAGCGCGTTGAGGATCATCGAGATCGCGGCGAGCCCGGCGGTGACGCGGTGCCGCGGGGTGTCGGCGAACGGCGTGAGCCACTGCCGGATCGTGTACGCGAGCAGCCCGAGGTAGATCAGGCTCCAGATCGAGAACGCCGTGCCCGCCGGGGCGATGAGCGTGGCGTCGGCGGCGAGGTCGCCACCGGAGGACTCCGCGACGCGGGTGCCGATGACCCCGGTGCCGAACAGCGTGCCGACGACGCAGAACACCGCCGACGCCGTGACGAAGATCTGCCGGGACCGCGTCACGCGCCGATGCTCTGGGGACATATCACAATCCTGCCTGATCGCCCGCCGGGTTTCGAGGCCGTGGGTTGAGCTGGGGGGCGCGGATTCTCGAGCTCCCCGCGACTGCTCGCGGCTGTCGGCGAGCCCCCTGCGGCTACTCGCGCAGCCGCAGCGCCCCGGAGGGACACAGCCCGACCGCCTCCCGGGCCTGGGTCGCGAACTCCGGGCCGGGCTCGGGCTCCAGCACGATGACGACGCCGTCGTCGTCGCTCTGGTCGAACAGCTCCGGCGCCGTCATCACGCACTGCCCCGCGCCGATGCAGACCTCCGTGTCGGCCTCGATACGCATCACACCGCCTCCTCATGGCGATTTCAGTCAGGTGACTTAACATAACCCGCGAGGTCACCGACTGCAGTGAGGACGTCCGATGACGCAGACCGAGCACACCGTCTCCGCCGAGGAGCGCCTGGCTTTGCCGTTCGACCCGCCGAACGCGCTGGGGGCGCCCCCGGAGTGGGCCCGGCTGCGCACGGGGTGCCCCGTGGCCAAGGTGCGCGCCGAGAACGGCGCCGACGGGGTGGTGCTGACCCGCTACGCCGACGTGCGCGAGATGCTCGCCGACCCGCGTTTCGAGCGGGGCTCGCTGACCGGCGACCCGGCCGGCGCGGGCGGCGACGACACGATGCTCGCGGCGGGCAGCGAGCTGTTCAGCGGCGAGCGGCACCTGCACTGGCGGCGGATCCTCGGGCGCACGTTCACGGTCAAGCGGGTGCGGGCGCTGCAGCCGGGCATCGAGCGGATCGCCCACGAGCTGATCGACGAGATGGTCGCCTCGACGCCCGCGGGCGGGGCGGCCGATCTCAAGGCGGCGCTCGGCTTTCCGTTGCCGGTGTTC
The DNA here is from genome assembly GCF_001515525.1 of Piscicoccus intestinalis NBRC 104926. Lineage (GTDB taxonomy): Bacteria > Actinomycetota > Actinomycetes > Actinomycetales > Dermatophilaceae > Kineosphaera > Kineosphaera intestinalis. The sequence goes on from NZ_BCNQ01000102.1 coordinate 15,025, forward strand.
GTCATCTGCGAGCTGCTCGGGGTGCCGGCGAGCGACCGGGAGCGGTTCTCGGAGTGGTCGGACCGCATCCTCAACCTCACGCGGTACAGCCAGGAGGAGATGATCGCGGCCGGCATCGAGCTGTACACCTACATCCAGGGGCACGTGAACGACCGGCGCGAGCACCCGGGCGACGACCTGCTGTCGGCGCTGGTGCGGGGCGCCGAGACCCCGGAGGGCGAGCTGACCGAGCACGAACTCGTCATGACCGGAATGGGATTGCTGATCGCCGGGCACGAGACGACGGCCAACATGATCGGCAAGATGGTCTCGATGCTGCTCGCTCCGCACTCTCGGTGGGAGGCCCTCGTGGCAAACCGCTCGCTGGTGCGCACGGCCGTCGAGGAGGCCCTGCGCTTCGACGCGAACCTCGGCTTCGCGCTGTCGCGGCACGTCGACGAGCAGATCGAGATCGCGGGCACGACGATCCCGGCGGAGACGACGGTGTGGTCGGTGATGGCCTCGGCCAACCGCGACGAGAACGTCTTCGAGCGGGCCGACGACATGGTGCTCGATCGGTCTCCCAACCCGCACATCTCGTTCGGGGTCGGGGCGCACTCGTGCCTCGGGCAGGCGCTTGCGCGGGTCGAGCTGCAGACGGTGCTGTCGGTGCTGCTGGAGCGGCTGCCGACGCTGGAGCTGGCGGTGCCGGCGCAGGAGTTGCGGCGGCAGGAGGGGCTGCTCGTCGGTGGCCTGGAGGAGGTGCCGGTGCGGTGGTGAGCCGGTGAGCGCCCGCACGCGGCCGCGCTCAACCGAGTCGACGCGGGAGCTGTTGCTGCGCACGGCCGAGCGGCTGTACGCCGAGCACGGGCTGGCACAGGTGTCGAACCGGCAGGTGGCGCAGGAGGCGGGTCAGGCGAACAACTCCGCGGTCGCCTATCACGTGGGCACCAAGGACGACCTGGTGCGGGCGATCTGCCGCGGGCACGCCGACGCGGTGCACGCCCGCACCCTGGCGCACCTTCGGGCGTCCCGCGGGTCGAGCGACCCGCACGACCACGTGGCGGCGCTGGCGCTGCCCTACACCGAGCATCTCGCCACCCTGGGAAACCCGTGTTGGACGGCGCGATTCACCGCGCAGGCGCTGGCCGACCCGGTGTTCGGGCCGAGCGTGGTGTGGCACGAGGGCATCGTCTCGGCGCACGTCGAGGGCGGCGCGGCCATGTGGTCGTTCGCGCCGCCGCTGCGCCCGGGGATCCTCGAGCTGCGGCTGCAGATGATGCGCAACCTCGTCGTGCACACGTGCGCCGAACGGGAGGCGGTGGCGTGCGAATCGGGGCAGGCCGTCGACTGGTCGATGGTCGGCGGCGCGCTCGTCGACGCGCTCACCGGGGTGCTGCTGGCTCCCGACCGCTGAGCCGGGCGGCGGTTTTCGCATAGCCCTCTCTGCATTGACCACTCACGAGTGGACACCTTCGTTGCCCGGCGCAACATCGCAGGTCAGCGCCTCAAGTCCGCACGTACCCCTGTGCGGTGCCCACTCGAAGCACCCCGAGTGGACACTCCGTCCCGGCCGCGGACGGAGTGCGGGTCACGCGACGACCCGGCTCACAGCTCCTTGACGATGCGCAGGGCGTTGACGGCGCGGGGGAAGCCCACGTAGGGGAACGCGTGCACGATGACGGCGACGAGCTTCTCCTTGGAGTTGCCGGCCTGAAAGTTGCCGATGGCGTGGGAGAAGATCTGCACGGGCGCGTCGCCGAGGGCTACGAGGATGGCGAGCACGAGCAGCTCGCGGGTGGGCACGTCGAGGCCGGTGCGGGTGTAGAGGTCGCCGAAGCAGAACTCGGTGAGCAGGCGCGGCACGGTCTGGCCCCAGTCTCCGGGCAGGTCGGCGAGGTTCTCGCGCATCGCGTTGCCGTAGAGCGGAAACTGCATGGCGTGCCCGGCGTCGTAGCGCTCCTCCTGCCCGACGGTCGCGGCCGAGGGCAGCGGCAGCTCGATGCCGCGCTGGGTGAACACTTCGTTGGCCACGTGCAGCGCGTTGAGGGTCTTGGGAAAGCCGATGAACGGGGCGCACTGGTAGATGGCCTCGCGCACCTCCAGCGGGGTGATGCCGACGTTGAGCGCGGCCCCCACGTGCGCGCCCAGTTGCGGCAGCGTCTGCTGCGTGGCGAGCAGCACGACGGTGATGAGCTCGCGGGTGCGGTCGTCGAGGTCGCCAAGGGAGAAGATGTCGCCGAAGATCAGGCCGCGCAGCATCTCCATCAGCTCGGGATCGTCCTCGTGCACGGTCACGTCGCGCGGCCCGAACAGCCTCGCGTACGTCTCCTCGCTGCGCTCGATCCTGTCCATGCGCCCTCCCCCGCCACGCCGAATCCGCCCGCGATGATCTTGCCCTGCCGCTCGCCCGGGGTCCAGCACTGCGGGAGGCCGATTCGCCGGCCTCACGATGCGCGACTTACCCGACGCCAGCGATCCACGCGACGCTTGCGCTGGACCAGGGTGATGATCGGCACACCCTCGACGCGGACGACGGCCTTCGCGCCACGGTCGCCATTATCA
>NZ_BCNQ01000103.1 GCF_001515525.1 Piscicoccus intestinalis NBRC 104926
GCGTCGGCCCGTCGCGCAGCACCCCGGCGGCCTCCTCGAGCAGGAGCCGGTCCGCTCGGGCGGGCCGCCCGACGTGCGCCTCGGGCGCCTCGCCGCCGGGCCGCGGCGACGGTCGAGCACCGGCCGGCGAATCGGCCAGGGAGTCGGCGAGCGCGGCGGCCAGCGCCGGCCCGGCGACGACCGCCTCCAGGAGGCTGTTGCTCGCGAGGCGGTTGGCGCCGTGCAGGCCGGTGCTCGCCACCTCGCCGATCGCCCACAATCCTGTGACGTCGGTGCGGCCGGCAGCGTCGACGACGAGCCCGCCCATGTGGTAGTGCGCCGCGGGGCGCACCGGGATCGGCTCGCGCACCGGGTCGAGCCCGGCGGCGCGGCAGGCGGCGGTGATGGCCGGGAAGCGCGCCGGCATCTGCGCCCCGAGCGCGCCGGGGGTGTCGAGATAGACGCGGTGCCCGGCGCGCAGCGCGGCCCAGACCCCGCGGGCGACGATGTCGCGACCGGCCAGCGGGTCGGGCAGTGCGGGGCTGCCGTCCGCGAGGACGAGCTGCGCACCCTCGCCGCGCACCGCCTCGCTGACCAGCGGCATCGGCTCGGACCCGACGGCCAGCGCGGTCGGATGGAACTGCACGAGCTCCAGGTCGCGCACCCGGGCGCCCGCGCGCAGACCGAGCGCGAGGCCGGCGCCCCAGGAGTCCAGCGGGTTCGTCGTGTGCGCGAACAGTCCGCCGATGCCGCCGGTGGCCAGCACGACGGCGCGCGCCGCGATCGTCACCGGCCCGGCCGCGTCCTCCGCCTGAACGCCCACAATAGTGTGCGACGAGGTCAGGAGGCGGCGCACCCGGGTTCCGGGCCGGATCGTCACCAGCGGGTGGGTCGCCGCCGCGGCGGCCGCGGCGGCCGTGACGACCGCGCCCGTGCCGTCTCCGGCCGCGTGCACGATCCGGGGACGGCCGTGCGCACCCTCGAGGCCGAGCCTCAGCAGCCCGTGCTCGTCGGTGTCGAAGCGCGCGCCCCACGCGCGCAGTCGCTCGATGACGGCGGGTCCCGCGGCGGTGATCGTCGCCGCGACGACGGGGTCGACGAGCCCGGCGCCGGCGCGCACGGTGTCGGCGGCGTGCAGGCTCGGGTCGTCCCCGTCGCCGACCGCCGCGGCGATCCCGCCCTGGGCGAGTTCGCTGCTCGTGTGCTCGCCGGGGGTCCACGGGCACAGCACGGTCGCGGGCACGCCGCGGTCGGCGAGCTCGAGGGCCGTGGCGAGGCCGGCCAGCCCGGCTCCGACGACGAGGGCGCCGGGGCAGGTCTCGTGGCGGCTCATGAGAGCGCCAGCATCGCGTCGACGCTGGCCCGGGCGCGGTCGGCGACGGCCGGTTCGATGGTGACCTCGGTGGTCATCGTCTCCAGGCTGTGGCGGATCTTCGCCAGGGTGCTGCGCTTCATGTGCGGGCACATCGCGCAGGGGCGGATCATCTCGACCTGCGGGTGCAGCGCCGCGAGGTTGTCGCTCATCGAGCACTCGGTGATGAGCGCGAGCCGGCGCGGCGCGCGCTGCTCGACGTAGGCCTGCATCTGCGCCGTGGAGCCGGCGAGGTCGGCCTCGGCGACGACCTCCGGCGGGCACTCGGGGTGGGCGAGCACGACGACGCCGGGGTTGGCGTCGCGGATGCCGCGGATGTCGGCGGGGGTGAACCGCTCGTGCACCTCGCAGTGCCCGGGCCACGTGATGACCTCGACGCCGGTCTGGGCGGCGATGTTCTGGGCGAGGTACTCGTCGGGGATCATGATGACCCGCTCGACGCCGAGGCTCTCGATGACCTTGACCGCGTTGCCGGAGGTGCAGCACACGTCGCTCTCGGCCTTCACGGCGGCGCTCGTGTTGACGTAGGTGACGACCGGCACGCCGGGGTGGGCGGCCTTGAGCGCGCGCACGTCGGCGGCGGTGATGCTCTCGGCGAGGCTGCAGCCCGCCTCCGGGTCGGGGATGAGCACGGTCTTGCCCGGGTTGAGCAGCTTGGCGGTCTCGGCCATGAAGTGCACGCCGGCCAGCACGATGACGTCGGCGTCGACGGCCTGGGCCTCCCGCGCCAGCGCGAGGCTGTCGCCGACGACGTCGGCGACCCCGTGGAAGATCTCCGGCGTCTGGTAGTTGTGCGCCAGGATCACCGCGTTGCGCTCCCGCTTGAGCTGCACGATCGCCTCGGCGTCGTCGGCGAACGAGGCGTCCCACTCGACCCGTGGCACCGCGTGGCGGACCCGGTCGTAGAGCGCGTCGGGGCGGATGGCGATATCGGTCATGGTGACTCCTGGAGTCGGTTCCAGCCGGTCGATCACCGCGAGCCCTTATGCTCACGGTGAGCAAAGCGTAATGCTGAGCGTGAGCATAAGGGTCCTGTGCGACGTTGTCCACCCCGGTCAGCGGCGGCGGGGGATGGGCAGCTTCGTGCCGACGAGCTGACGCTGGGTGTGCACCTCGCGGCGGAAGCGGAACAGCCGGGCGGGGCGGCCGCCGGTGCCGGCGTCGACCTCGCCGGTCTCCTCGACGAGGTGCTGCTGCTGGGTGAGGCGCCGGAAGTTCTGGGTGTGCACCCGGGTGCCGGCGACCGCCTCCACGCAGGCCTGCAGCTCGCCGAGCGTGAACGAGTCCGGCAGCAGCTCGAAGACGACCGGCCGGTACTGGATCGTCGCGCGGAGCCGGGCCATGCCGGTGGCCAGGATCCGCCGGTGGTCGTGCGGCAGCGCGACCCCGGAGACGGCGGGGTCGGCGACGACCGCGTCGGTGCGGCCCGCGGACTCGGCGACCAGGCCCGCCTCCCAGAGGAGTTCGTAGCGTTGCAGGCACAGGTCCGGGAGCCAGTCCGCGCCCGCGAGCCCGAAGACGGCGCCGCAGCGGGCGCGCCGCTCGGCGGAGAGCTCGGGCTCGTCGCCGGCCCAGTCCATGAGGGCCGCGACGAGCTCGGCGCGGGCGGCGTCGCCGGAACCCAGGCGGCGGTCCTCCCACGGGAAGTGCTCGTACCAGCCCGACCAGCCCACCTGCGTGCCCTCGCCGCGGGTCAGGCCGAGGTAGGTGACGGAGATGACGCGGTGGTCGGCCTCGACGCGCTCACGGTCGGCGAACGTGTAGAGCTGCTCGACGTGCCCGAGCCGCAGCCCGGTCTGGGTCTCCACCCACTCCCGGGTGCTCGCCTGCAGCGAGCGCCCGGGACGCAACGGTCCGGACGGTAGGGCCGCCGACCCCTCGTCGGTCGGCCGGGTCAACACGTGCGGGAGCCCGCCGCGGACCGCGACGACGACCGCGACCAGCTCGGTCGACACGCCCGAGCCGCTCATGGTGACTCGTCGGCGGCCGGCGCGCTCGGCACGGTCGGCGCGGTCACGAAGTCGATGAGTTCCTCGACGCGGCCGAGGAGTTCGGGCTGCAGATCGGCGTACGTGCGCACGCTACCCAGGATGCGCTTCCACCCGGCCGCCACGTCGGCCTGCGTGGCGGCAGGCCACCCGAGATGCGCCAGCACCCCGTGCTTCCAGGAGCGGCCGCGCTCGATGACCGGCCAGGAGTCCATGCCGAGCCGCTCGGGGCGCACCGACTGCCACACGTCGACGTAGGGGTGGCCGACGATGAGCACGTGCTCGGGGCTGACCCGTTGCGCGGCCGCGACGATCCGCGACTCCTTGGTGCCGGGCACGAGGTGATCGACGAGCACGCCCATGCGCCGCCGCGCCGTGGGCGCGAAGTCGCGGATGACGGCCGCGAGATCGTCGACGCCGTCGAGCATCTCGACGACGACCCCCTCGACGCGCAGGTCGTCGCCCCACACCTTCTCGACGAGTTCGGCGTCGTGACGGCCCTCGACGAACAGCCGCGAGGCCGTCGCCACCCGCGCCGACGCCCCGGAGACGGCCCGCGAGCCGCTGGCGGTGCGGGCTCCGGCCGCCTGCTGCCGGGCGAGGGCCTCGCGGGCGGCGGCGGTCGGGGGAGTGAGCAGCACCGGCGCCCCGTCGAGGAGGAAACCGGGGCCGAGCGGGAAAGCCTTGACGACGCCGCGCCGGTCCTCCAGGTGCACGACGCGCATGCCGCCGGCCTTCTCGACCGCGACGACCGCGCCGCACCAACCGGTCTGGGCGTCCTCGACGACCATTCCGACCTGCGCCTCGACCTCGCGTTGGCGCCCCCGCGGGGCGGCATGGCGGGCGCGCCAGTCTCCGGCGAGGGGGTCGGAATCGTATCGAGAAGCCCAGGCGTTCACTCGGGCATCGTAAACTTGGCACTCATGTGTCGAGAGTGCCAACGCGCCGAAGGGAGGACGCCATGACCCAGGAACGTCGGATCGCCGTCCTGCGCGCGATCGTGCAGGACTACGTCGACACCTCCGAGCCCGTCGGCAGCAAGTCGCTGCTCGAACGCCACGCGCTGGGGGTCTCGGCGGCCACCGTGCGCAACGACATGGCGATCCTCGAGGAGGAGGGCCTCATCACCGCCCCGCACACGAGCGCCGGGCGGGTGCCCACCGACGCCGGGTACCGGGCGTTCGTCGACCAGCTGGGCACCGTGCGGCCGCTGTCGCAGGCGCAGCGCTCGGCGATCGCCAGGTTTCTGCAGGGGGCGGTCGACCTCGACGACGTCGTCGACCGCACGGTGCGGCTGCTCGCGTCGCTGACCCGTCAGGTCGCGGTCATGCAGTACCCCTCGCTGAGCCGCTCCAGCGTGCGGCACATCGAGCTGCTGCCGATCGGCCCGGCGCGCGCCATGGTCGTGCTCATCCTCGACACCGGCCGCGTCGAGCAGCGCACCGTCGAATCCGACGTCGACCTGACGAGCGCGGCGGGAGAGGAGATGCTCGCCCGCATCCGGGCCCGGTTCAACGCCGACGCGGTGGGGCAGAGCCTCGTGACCGCCTCCGAACGGTTGGCCAGCACACCCGACTCCCTCGAGCCGGGCGATCGCGACATGGCCCGCCGCCTCATCCGGGCGCTGCAGGACTCGCTCGTCGAGGAGCGCGAGGAGCGGGTGGTGCTCGCCGGCACCGCCAACCTCGCCCGGTTCGGCACCGACTTCCCGCTGTCGATCTCGCCGGTGCTCGACGCGCTCGAGGAACACATGGTGCTGCTCGGGTTGTTCGGCCAACTGGCGGCCGACCCCACGCTCGACCCGGCGACCGCGCAGGCGCTGGCGCAGCATGGTGGGGTCGCCGTGACCATCGGCCACGAGAATCCGCACGCCGGACTCGCCGCGACCTCCGTGGTCTCGACCGGCTACGGTGCCGGTGACGACGTCGTCGCCGGCTTGGGGGTGCTCGGGCCCACCCGCATGGACTACGCGGGAACGATGGCATCGGTTCGCGCCGTTGCCCGCTACGTCTCCCGCCTGCTCGACTCCTGAGGACTAAGGACCGCTTCGTGAACGACTATTACGCCGACCTCGGCGTCTCCCGCGATGCCTCGCTGGAGGAGATCAAGCGCGCCTACCGGCGCAAGGCCCGCAAGCTGCACCCGGACGTCAACCCCGGCCCGGAGGCGGAGCAGGAGTTCAAGCGGGTCTCGCAGGCCTACGACGTGCTCTCCGACCCGACGAAGAAGCGCGCCTTCGACGCCGGCTCCGACCCGTACGCGGGCGCGCCCGACGGCTTCGGCCAGGGCTTCTCGTTCAGCGACATCATGGACGCCTTCTTCGGCGGCGGGGCCGCCTCGGCCCGCGGGCCGCGCTCGCGCCGCCAGCGCGGGCAGGACGCGCTCATCCGACTCGACATCGACCTGAGCACGGCGGTCTTCGGCGGCGAGGAGGAGGTCACCGTCGACACCGCGGTGGCCTGCGACACGTGTCACGGAGACGGTAGCCAGCCCGGCACCGGCACGCGCCGCTGCGACGCGTGCGGCGGCTCCGGTGAGGTGCAGCAGGTGCAGCGCAGCTTCCTCGGGCAGGTGATGACGTCGCGGCCGTGCGCCAACTGCCAGGGCTTCGGCACCGTCATCCCCAACCCGTGCTTCGAGTGCTCCGGCCACGGCCGGGTCCGCACCCGCCGCAACCTCACGCTCAAGGTGCCCGCCGGCGTCGACACCGGCACCCGCATCCAGCTGGCCGGCGAGGGCGAGATCGGCCCCGGAGCCGGGCCGGCCGGCGACCTGTACGTCGAGATCCTCGTGCGCCCGCACGAGACCTTCCAGCGCCGCGGCGACGACCTGCACTGCGTGCTCGAACTGCCGATGACCGCGGCGGCCCTCGGCACGACGATCCCGATCGAGACCCTCGACGGGGTCGAGCAGCTCGAGGTGCGCCCCGGCGCCCAGTCCGGGGAGGTGCACACGCTGCGCGGGCACGGCGTCACGCACCTGCGCGGCACGGGCCGCGGTGACCTCATCGCCCAGCTCAAGGTCGCGACGCCGACCCGGCTCACGCCCGAGCAGGAAGACCTGCTGCGCCGGCTGTCGGCGCTGCGCGGCGAGGAGCAGCCCACCGGCAGCCTGACCCACGTCGAGAACGCGGGGCTGTTCGGCAAGCTGCGCGACGCCTTCCGCGGCCGGTAAGGCGGCGCGCCCGTGACGGCCGCTCTGTATTACGTGGAGCCGGGGTCGCTCGACGGGCTCGGCTCCGGGGATGTCGTCGTGCTCGACGGCGACGAGGGGCATCATGCCGCGCGGGTCAAACGCGCGCGGGTCGGCGAGGAGCTGCTCGTCGCCGACGGAGGTGGCTTGATCGCACACTCTAGTGTGGAGTCGGTCGACGGCGGCCGGGTCGCGCTGCGCGTCGTTGCCGTGGAGTCGGTCGGGCGGCCGGCCCCTCGCTTCGTGCTCGCGCAGGCGCTGGCCAAAGGCGGCCGCGACGAGCAGGCGATCGAGACCGCCACCGAGCTCGGCGTCGACGAGGTCATCGCCTGGCAGGCCGAGCGCAGCATCGTGCGCTGGTCGGGCAAGGAGACCAAGGCGCTCGCCAAGTGGACCGGGGTCGTGCGGGCCGCCGGCAAGCAGTCGCGGCGCGCGACGCTGCCGACGGTCTCCGGCCCGGTGTCGAGCGCCGGTTTGGCCGACCGGGCGGGCGGATGCGCGCTCGCGTTCGTGCTTCACGAGGAGGCCGACCGCCGGTTGACCGAGGTGGCCTTGCCCGACTCCGGGGACGTGCTCATCGCCGTCGGCCCCGAGGGCGGCATCGCCCCCGCCGAACTGGACCGCCTCGCCGCCGCCGGCGCGGTGCCCGTGCGGCTCGGCCCCGAGGTGCTGCGCGCCTCCAGTGCGGGCCCGGCGGCCTTGGCGGTCTTGGTGTCACGAACCCGGTGGTGATCGAGGTTTCGGACGACGAGATGAACGCTGCCGCGTCACGGCCGCCAGAAGTACGGGGTGGTCGTAGAGACGGCGACAAGGCCGGCGCGCTCCAGGATGGGCTGCGAGAACGGGGTGGAGTCGCTGTGGATGAGCGTCTTGCCGCCCGCCAGCGCCGAACTGGCCCGCGCGGCGGTGAGGGCGCGGTAGATGCCCTGGTGACGCCACTCCGGCCGCGTCGCGCCGCCCCAGATGCCGGCGAAGTCGGTGCCCGCCACGGGCTCGAGCCGACCGGCGCTGACGACCGTGTCGCCGGCCCGGGCCAGCCACATCTCGACCCCGTCACCGGCGAGTGCCCGCTCGAGGAGGCGCTCGTGCGCGGCCGGTGGCAGCGGCTCGCCGAAGATCTCGTCCTGCGCGATCAGCGCCGCCTGGATCTGCGTCGACGTGCTCGCGCGCTCCACGACGATGCCGGCGGGCAGCGGCACCTCGATCGCCAGGGCCCGCGCGGGGCCGATCATGATCGCCTCCTGCTCGGCGGCGACGAAGCCGTGGTCGAGCAGCGCCTCGTTGAGACCGGGCGCGCGGTCGTGGCCGCGGGTCTTCCACTCCACGCGCCAGGCCCCATCGCGCCGGTAGCGCGCGAGCGCCTGCTCCACCCAGCTGCGGATCGTCGGCTGGTCCGCACCCCCGAGGTCGCGGTAGGTGACGAAACCCTCCCGCCGGCGAAGGTCACGAGCCGCAGCGGACCGAGACGCTCCACCCGGATCGCGCTGGGAGTCTCGGCGTCGGTGCGTAACTGCTCGTCGTAGGCGCGCAGCAGATCCTGGCCGGTGGGGGACATGCACCCATGGTGCGGCCGGATCCGGCCTCGATCGACCGGTTATTCCTCTCGCGGGCAGTCTTCGTTCGGGGGTGCGTGGCACGCCGCCTCGGCAAGCCTGTCGGTGCCTCCCCGTAGACTTTCAGCACGATGACAGACAACCCACGCGCGCCGCGCCGGCCCGCCTCCGAGGCCGGCGACGCCCCCTCCCGAACCGGCGACCAGACCCCGCAGACGCCCGCGGGCGAGGCCCGCCGCACGATCGTCGTGCCGCCGGAGGTCTCGATGGTCACGCTCCTCGGGCCGCACGACGAACTGCTGCGCACCATCGAGCGCGAGCTGCCGCGGCTCGACGTGCTGGCCCGCGGCAACGAGCTGCACCTCACCGGCTCCGACGACGACCTGCACCTCGCCGAGCGGCTCGTCGACGAGCTGCTCGTCGTCATCGCCGCCGGTCAGCCGCTCAACCGGGACGCGGTCGAGCGCAGCGTGCGCATGCTGCGCGAGCGCACCCGCGAGCGCCCGGCCGACGTGCTGACCACGAACATCGTCTCCAATCGCGGCCGCACGATCCGCCCCAAGACCCTCAACCAGAAGCGCTATGTCGACGCGATCGACGCGCACACGATCGTGTTCGGCATCGGCCCGGCCGGTACCGGCAAGACGTACCTGGCGATGGCCAAGGCTGTGCAGGCGCTGCAGGCCAAGCAGGTCAACCGCATCATCCTCACCCGCCCGGCCGTCGAGGCGGGGGAGCGACTCGGGTTCCTGCCCGGCACCCTCAACGACAAGATCGACCCCTACCTGCGGCCGCTGTACGACGCGCTGCACGACATGATCGACCCCGACTCGATCCCGCGGCTCATGGCCGCCGGCACCATCGAGGTCGCCCCGCTGGCGTACATGCGCGGAAGGTCGTTGAACGACGCGTTCATCATTCTCGACGAGGCGCAGAACACCTCGCCGGAGCAGATGAAGATGTTCCTGACCCGGCTCGGGTTCGGCTCCAAGATCGTCGTCACCGGCGACATCACGCAGGTCGACCTGCCCGGCGACACCCAGTCGGGGCTGCGGGTCGTGCAGGACATCCTCACCGGCGTCGACGACATCCACTTCTCCTACCTCACCGCCCACGACGTCGTGCGGCATCGCCTCGTCGGGGCGATCGTCGACGCCTACGGCCGCTGGGACGCCACCCGACCGCACCCCGGCGGCCAGACGAGCGGCCAGTCCGGGCCCATCCACCGACGCCCACCGCGGAGAAACCCATGAGCATCGAGGTCCTCAACGAATCGGGCTTCGAGGTCGACGAGGTCGAGCTCGCCCAGTGCGCCCGCTACGTGCTCGACTCCATGAAGGTGCACCCCCGCGCCGAGCTGTGCATCAAGCTCGTCGACGAGCCCGCGATGGAGGTGCTGCACGTGCAGTGGATGGACCTGCCCGGTCCCACCGACGTCATGAGCTTCCCCATGGACGAGCTGCGCCCCGGCCGCGACGGCGTCGACCCCGTCGAAGGCATCCTCGGCGACGTCGTGCTGTGCCCCACGGTCGCGCAGGCCCAGGCCAGCGAGGCGGGTCACACCACCGAGGAGGAGCTGCTGCTCCTCACGACCCACGGCATCCTGCACCTGCTCGGCTTCGATCACGCCGAGGCCGAGGAGGAAAAGGAGATGTTCGAGCTGCAGCGCACGCTGCTGCTCACCTTCCTCGCGGGCCGCGGTCGCTCATGAGCGGCGCCGAATCCGTCGGCGGGCCCCCGTGACCGGCGGCTTCGCAGTCGCGTTCGTGCTCTGCCTCGTGCTGGCGTTCCTGCTGGCCGCGACCGAGGCGGCGCTGCAGCGGGTCACCCGCGGCGGCGCGCAGGAACTGGCCGACGAGGGGCGGCGCGGCGCCCACTTCCTCGTGACGATCACCACCGACAGCGCGGGCTACCTGTCGGTGACGACGTTCGTGCGGGTCACCCTCGAGATGACCGCCGCCGTCGTCGCCACGATCCTCGCCTACCGCTACTTCGACGACGTGTGGGAGGTGCTGACCGCCGCGATCGGCTGCATGGTGCTCGCGTCGTTCGTCATCGTCGGAGTCAGCCCGCGCACGCTCGGGCGTCAGCACGCCGTCGCCATCGCCCTGGCCTCGGCCCGGCCCGTCGTGTGGCTGCGTCGCCTGCTCGGCCCGCTGGCCCGGCTCCTCGTGACGGTCGGCAACGCCGTGACCCCCGGCAAGGGCTTTCGCGACGGCCCGTTCCAGTCGGAGGCCGAGCTGCGCGAGTTCGTCGACCTCGCCGGCGACAACGCGCTCATCGAGGACGAGGAGCGCGAGATGATCCACTCCGTCTTCGAACTCGGCGACACCCTCGTGCGCGAGGTCATGGTGCCCCGGCCCGACATGATCACCATCGAGCAGGACAAGCGCCTGCGCCAGGGCATGTCGCTGTTCCTGCGCGGCGGGTTCTCGCGGGTGCCGGTCATCGGGGAGGACGCCGACGACCCCGTCGGTCTGCTGTACTTCAAGGACGTCGCGGCCCGCATCCACGACAACCCGCACGCCGTCACCGTCGAAGTGCGCGACGTGATGCGGCCGGTGCCGTTCACCCCCGAGAGCAAGCCCGTCGGCGCGCTCATGCGCGAGATGCAGCAGGACCAGATCCACATGGCGATCGTCGTCGACGAATACGGCGGCACCGCAGGCCTGGTGACGATCGAGGACCTCATCGAGGAGATCGTCGGCGAGATCTCCGATGAGTACGACCGCGAGGGGCCCGGCGTCGAGGAGCTGCCCGACGGCACCACCCGCGTGCCCGCCACGATGCACGTCGACGACTTCGCCGAGTACTTCGACATCGACCTGCAGGACGACGACATCGACGACGTCGACACCGTCGGCGGGCTGCTCACCAAGGCCATCGGGCGGGTGCCGATCCTCGGCGCCACCGGCGTCGTCGAGGGGCTCGAACTGACCGCCGAACGGATGGCCGGGCGCCGCCACCGCATCGCCAGCATCGTCGTGCGCCGACTGCCCGACGACGAGGCGCCGAGCGAAGGAGACCCGTCGTGACCGACTCCCCAGCGGCCTTCCCGACCGACCCGCCGCCCGACTACCGGGCGGGCTTCGCCTGCCTCATCGGGAGGCCGAACGCCGGCAAGTCGACGCTGACGAACGCGCTGGTGGGCGAGAAGGTCGCGATCACCTCGAGCAAGCCGCAGACCACCCGGCACACGATCCGCGGCGTGCTGACCACCCCGGCCGCGCAGCTGATCCTCGTCGACACCCCCGGCCTGCACAAACCGCGCACCCTGCTCGGCGAACGCCTCAACGACCTCGTGCGCGAGACCCTCCTCGAGGTCGACGTCATCGGCTTCTGCCTGCCCGCCGACCAGCGGATCGGGCCCGGCGACCAGTTCATCGCCGCCGAGCTCGCCGAGCTGCGGCGCGGGCGGCGGCGGCCGGTCGTGGCGATCGCGACGAAGTCGGACCTCGTCGACAAGGCGCGTCTGGCCGAGCACCTCATCGCCGTCGACCGGCTCGGGCAGTGGGACGCCATCGTGCCGTGCTCGGCCACCCGCGGCGACCAGGTGAGCGAGGTCGTCGACGAACTCGTGGCCCACCTGCCGGTCTCGCCGCAGCTCTACCCCGACGGCGTGCTCACCGACGAGCCGGAGACGGTCATGGTCGCCGAGCTCGTGCGCGAGGCCGCGCTCGAGGGCGTGCGCGACGAGCTGCCGCACAGTCTCGCGGTCGTCGTCGAGGAGATGGTGCCGCGCGAGGGCCGCCCCGCCGACAAGCCACTGCTCGACGTGCGCGTCAACGTCTTCGTCGAGCGCGACTCCCAGAAAGCCATCGTCATCGGCCGCGGCGGCTCCCGCCTGCGCGACGTCGGCACCCGCGCCCGCACGAGCATCGAGGCCCTCCTCGGTCAGCGCGTGCACCTCGACCTGCACGTCAAGGTCGCCAAGGACTGGCAGCGCGACCCCAAGCAGCTGCGGCGCCTCGGCTTCTGAGTCAGCGCCTGGGCGCTGGATGGCCTCGGCGAGGGTCCCTAGCCCGGGCGGCCCCAGCGAGGCCCGCCCGGCGCCTCCGCGACGCCCTCGCCCGTCGCCGCAGCTCGGCGAACCCCTTTCAGGGCCTCCGTTTCGCACGGGAGCCTGTGCCGTCGGACTGGACCGGCCTGGCGCCGCTGAGCCGCCTCCGCGGAGGTGGTCCGGCGGGAGTCGGACGGTCCCGTCCCGACCGCCGAGATGGGCGTCCCGTGAGGCGGGATCGTCGGCGCGGAACCAGGCTGTGGGCGTCCGGTGAGGCGGGATCGCCGGCACAGACGCTGGCCGCGCGGCGTCGCGCGCCCGCCGAGGCAGCCGCCCGCCCGCCGAGTCAGCCGCCCGCCACCAGCCCTATCGGTTGCGCCGCCAGATCTCGGCGGACAGCAGCGTCGCGAACGCGCACCATCCCGCGTACGGAGCCAGCCACCCGGCGTGGCCGCGTCCGGCGGCACCCGCGCGGCGGGCGAGGTCGGCGCTGCTCGCGGCGAGCAGCCCGGCTCCGAGCGTGGCGACGTCGGGGCGGTGCGCCCGGAAGAACAGCGCGCTCCACGCGGCGTTGAGCACGAGGTTCACCCCGAGGGCCGTGGTGAACCGACGCGCCCCCGACTCGCGGCCGGAGTCCTCCAGCGTGCGGATGACCGAGGCGCTGGTACCGGCGATGTCGGCGTACAGCGCCGTCCACACCACCGGAAACGCAAGGGCCGGAGGCTGCCAGGCGGGCTTGTCGATGCCGCGGTACCAGGCGGAGCCGGGGTCGGAGGCGATCGACCCGGCGACCGCGGCGGCCGTCGTCATCGCGCCGGTCAACGCCAGCGTGCGCGGCCCCCGCTGCGGCGGCGCGGTGCGCATCGCGCGCCGGACCGCCTCATCGAAGCCCGTGACCCCGCCGGGCGGCGCCCCGACCAGGTCGTCGAGGTCGCGCTCGCGGCACACCACCTCGTGCACGAGGCTGCCGACCAGCGGTTTGGCGACCCCGGCATCGACGGGCGTGACCAGCCCGATCCAATGGCTGGCCAGCCCGGGAGTCAGCACCGGCACGGTCACCACGACGCGCGGCAGCAGCCCGGTGACGCGCGCGAACCGACGAATCATGTCCGCGTAGCTGAGCACGTCTGGCCCGCCGATGTCGAAGGTGCGGTTGACGTCCGCCGGCAGGTCGGCCGCGGCGACGAGGTAGTGCAGCACGTCGTCGACGGCGATCGGCTGGATGAGGTTGCGCAGCCACTTCGGCGCGATCATCGCCGGCAACCGCTCGGTGAGGTGCCGCAGCATCTCGAAGCTGATCGACCCGTCTCCCAGCACGACCGCGGCCTGCAGACACGCCGTCGGCACGCCCGAGGCCATGAGCACCTCGCCGACCTCGACCCGCGAGGCCAGGTGCGCCGACAGCTCGCCGCGGGGGTGCAGCCCGCCGAGGTAGACGATGCGCGAGACCCCGGCCGCGCGGGCCGCGTCGCCGAATGTGGCCGCCAATTCCCGGTCGCGGCGCGCGAAGTCGCCACCGGCACCCATCGAGTGCAGCAGGTACCAGGCGACGTCGACCCCGGCCATCGCCGTGCCCAGCGCGTCGGCGTCGCTCGCGTCGGCCTCGACCGCCTCCACGCGCGAACCCCACGGCAGGTCGGTGATCTTCGCGGCGTCGCGGGTCAGCACGCGCACCCGCCACCCCGCCTCCAGGAGTCGGGGGACGAGCAGCCCGCCGATGTAGCCGGTGGCGCCGGTGACCAGTGCCGTGCGGGCCTGCGCGCCGGTGGACGAAACGGTCATGTTCACCTCAGGGTGTCGAGAACGGGAGGAAGCAGGAAAAGCATCGACATCGACCACGCGACGTGCACGAGGATCGGGCCGAGCACACCGCCGGTCACGCGGCGCTGCAGGGCGGTGACGACGCCGAGCACACCGGCCGCGAGCACGAGCAGCGGCACCCCGCTGGCGAGCGTGACAAGCATGTACAGCACGGTCGAGACCGCCACCGCGTGGCGGCGGCCGATTGCGGCGAACAGGGCGCCGCGGAAGTACAGCTCCTCGCCGATGCCGTTGACTGCCGTGACGATCGCGACCACCGGCAGCGAGCCGAACCGGGCATGGTCGAGGAGCCCGTCGACGGGGCCGCGCAGCACGGGGATACCCGCGACGACGACGGCGCCGACGAGGAAGAGCGCGACGAGCAGGGCCGCGAGCGCCGCGGACTGCACGACGGGACGCGCGATGTCGCCGGTGCGGGTCCAGGAATGGCCCAGGTGCAGCGGCCCGGAGGCGAACGCACCGACCGTCCACACGGCGGCCAGGGCCAGCGTCCAGGCGTAGAACGCCGGGTCGCCGGGCGGCACGCGCAGGCTCACGAAGAGCAACACGCCGCCGACGACGAGGGTGGCGGCGGCCACGACCCGGCGGCGCCGGAACGCCGCGTCGGTCTGAGCGTGATCGCGCGGAACGGGGGAGAACAGGGCTGCTGTGACGAAGGCCCGCAGCTCGCTGACCGGATTGATCATGCTGGACCGCGAGCCGTGGGCTGCAGGCGACGCGCCACCGCCCGCGCAGTGCGGCGTCCGGAGACGATCGCCCCCTGGATGGAGGCGGTGTCGCGGTGGTCACCGCACACGTACACGCCGTCCCCGAGGTCGACGTCGCGGCGCACCCGCAGCGGTGGCGACTGGCTGGGCAGGGCGTACGGCACGTCGTGGCGGGTCACGAGACGCCAGCCGTTCGTCGGCACCCCGAGCACCGCGCCCACCTGCGCGAGCACCGCCTCGGTCGGCAGGTCGGCGTCGGCGCTCAGGGCGCTGGCCTGCACGAGGTGCCATCCGGGTGGCGCGTAGGAGGGCGCGGCGTTGGTCATCACCGCGACGTTGACCAGCGGCCCGGGCTGGGAGCGCCCGTCGAGGTGCAGGATCGCCCGGTCACCGGGATCGGAGTCGGTGGCGAACCACCAGGTGGTCACGCCCTTGCCGGCCGGCACCTCGATGTCGAGGAGCTCGCCGGCGGTCACCGGGTCACACGCCACGACGGCTGCCCGCGCTCGCACCGGCCCGGAGCCGGTGTCGACGCGCACCCCGCCGCTGTCGTCCCGGGTGACGGCCGCGACGCGGCAGCCCAGCTCGATCGCCCCGGTGACCGGTGCCGCGAGCTGGTGCGGCAGGGCGGACATGCCCTGGGCGGGCACGCCCGGGGTGCCCAGCGCGAAGGCGCGCACGAGCAGCCGCGCGAAGTTGGCCGACGTCGAGCCGTCCCGCTCGAGCACGACCCCCGCGAGGAAGGGCTCGAAGACCTCGGTGCGGAAGCGGCCGCGAAACCCGGCGTCGTCCCAGCTGTCGCGCAGCGTGGTGTCGCGCTGGCGCAGCAGCCGCGCCACCGGGCCCAGCGCCGGCGCCGACCACCGCGTCAGCGCGGCCAGCTCGCGCATCGACTGCGGGCGCAGGTAGGGACCCTGCATGAGGGAGGCCATCGAGGAGACCGAGGCGGGCGCCGCGTGGGCGAGGGCGCGCGGGCTGACGGTCAGGTGCGTCAGGCCGTCGTCGCGGCGCACCGCGACGCCGCGCTCGAACGTGCCGAGTCCGAGCCGGCGCACGTCGACCTCGTCGCGCACGGCGGGGTAGGCGGGGTTGAGCAGCTGGAACCCGCGGTCGCAGCGGAACCCGTCGATGACGTCGGTGCGCACGCGGCCGCCGACGTCATCGCCCGCCTCGAGGACGCGCACGTCGAGGCCGGCGTCGGCGAGGTGCCGGGCACAGGTCAGGCCGGCCAGTCCTGCTCCGGCGATGACGACATCGGTATCCATGGGTCCTCCTGCTGTCGGTGCGGTCGCCCGGCTCGGGTGAGATCGGCCCAGCGCTCAGTCTCACCCGGGACGGGCGTGGCTGCGCGCTCAACGCCCCCGCGACGCGCCCGGGCCCCGCGTGGGCTTGCTGTGAGCCTCGTGTGAGCCTCGTGTGGGCCTCGTGTGTCACGACACCTCGTGAAAGCGGCGCAGGGCCTCGCGGCGCTCGGCGGCGTGGTCGACGATCCGCTGCGGATACCCGTGGGTGTAGCCGTCGGCGGCGTCCCACGGCTCGTGGGCGGCGGCTCCGGCGACGTGGGCGAGTTCGGGCACGTGGCGGCGCACGTAGTCGCCGTCGGGGTCGAAACGCCTCCCCTGGGTGATGGGGTTGAACACCCGCACGTAGGGCGCGGCGTCGGTGCCGGTGCCGGCGGCCCACTGCCAGCCGTGGTTGTTCGAGGCGAGATCCCCGTCGCGCAGGTGCGCGAGGAAGAAGCGGGCGCCGTGCTGCCAGCGGATGTGCAGGTCCTTGACGAGGAAGGAGGCGGTGACCATCCGCAGCCGGTTGTGCATCCAGCCCTGCGCGAGCAGCTGGCGCATCCCGGCGTCGACGTAGGGATAGCCGGTGCGGCCCGCGCACCAGGCGTCCCAGCGGAGCGCGGTCTGCTCGTCGGCGTCGGGGTCGGTGCCGATGTCGCCGAGCGGGCGCAGATCGTGCCAGGCGGATTCGGGCCGGTGCCACAGCACGTCGGCGTAGAACTCGCGCCAGATGAGCTGGTCGACGAACCGGCGGGCCGCGGTGCTGCCGGCCGCGCGGTGGGCGGCGATATCGGCGAGCAGCGTGCGCGGGTGCAGCGCCCCGAACTTCAGGTGTTCGGAGACCCGTGAGGTGGCGTCGAGATCGGGTCGGTCGCGGGCCGTGTCGTAGTCGGCGAGGCCGGCGTCGAGGAAGTCGCGCCAGGCCTGGCGCGGGTGGCTCGACGGCAGCTCCTGCGCGACCGGGGGCGGCAGGTCGTCGCTCGGGACGCCGGTGAGCCAGCGCACGCCCGCAGGAGCGGCGGCGGGGCCGGGGTGGCCGTGGGCGCGCCAGGCCCGCGCGAACGGGGTGAACACCTGATAGGGCGTGCCGGCCTGGGTGCGGATCCGGCCCGGGGAGATCGCGTACGGGGTACCGGTCGCCACGACGGGCACCCCGCCCGCGGGCAGGGCGCCGAGGGCCGCGTGCACCGCCTCGCCGCGGCGCCGGCCGTACGGCGTGGACTCGCCGCTGACGTGCACGCCG
>NZ_BCNQ01000104.1 GCF_001515525.1 Piscicoccus intestinalis NBRC 104926
CTGCGGGCGCGGACGGTGCCGGCCAGCGCCACGCACGCCGCCGCGAGGGGGATGAGCCAGAGCGCCTGCAACGTCGTCGGCCCCGCGGTGCGTCCGATGAGGCCGCCGAAGGCGGCGATGGGGGCGGCGGGATCGATGGGGTCAAAGCGCAGCAGCTGCTCGTGGCCTTGCAGGAGTTGCACGCCCTCCAGGCCGGCGCGCGCCGTGCGCAGCAGGTCGGCCGGCGAACGCCACGACACGACGACGAGCGCCAGCCCGCCGAGCGCCAGGCCGCCGAGCAGCGACGTCAGCCGGTGCCCGACGACGCCCCATCGGCTGGGGGCGTGCGCGGTGACCGCGCGAGGGGCCGGGTCGGTCAGGGAGGTCGCGAGGATCGCGGCGAGGGCGACCACCAGGGCGGCGACGCCGGAGGTGGGCTTGCCGAGGCCTGCGAGGGCGACGCCCAGCCCGGTGAGCACGCAACCGCGGCCGGCGTGGTCGGGACCCTGCCCGTCGGTGAGGCGCGTCAGCCCGCAGGCGGCGACGAGCACGCCCCACAGCGCCATCGTGTTGTAGCTCGGCGTCATCGGAAACCACGCGAAGGCGATGAGGCTCGCCACCGCCCCGACCGCGGCCAGCGCGGCAAGCGTGGCCAGGCCGGCTCGGCCCGTCAGGTGCCGGCCGGCGGTGGCCCCCACCCGCCGCCCGATCGCCACGAGCAGTGCGGCGGCCAGCGCGGCGGTGATCGCGAACCCGACGAGGCGCAGCCCGCGCACGTCGCCGCCGAGCAGGAACATGACGGGACGCAGGAAGTAGCCGAAGCTGAACACGGTGGCGGGGTCGCCGCTGGGGTCCCGGATGAGCTGCAGGTACTGGCCCTCGTCGGTGCGGTCCAGGCCGTAGGCGGCGCGCCCCGCGCCCAGCGCGACGGCGAGTCCCGCGGCGGGTACCCACAAGGCGTCACCGAGACGCGAAAACCTCATGGCCCCAGCCTCACTCACGCCCGGTCCCCGCCCCGGCTGCGGCGCGCCAGCCGGGCGCGCGGACAAGCCGCACCGCAGGGAGGGCGTGCGGCCTCTCCCGCCGGGCCGCTTAGGCTGCGCCCCATGAGCATGGAGGTCACGGCGTGGAACGCGATGTACAACGCCATGCACGCGCAGAACGACTCGCGCCCCTTCACCAAGGAGACGCTGCGTCGCATCATGGCGTTCGCCGCCCCGCACCGTCGGTTGCTCGTCGGCTTCCTCGTCTCCAGCCTCGGGGTCGCGGTGCTCGGCGTGCTCACGCCGCTGCTCGCGGGCCGGGTCGTCGACGCGATCACGACCGGCGCGCCCTACGGGCAGGTGTTGCAGCTGGCCGTGCTCATCGCCGTCATCGCGGTCGCCGTCGCGGGCCTGGGCCTGCTGACCCGCTGGCTGTCGGCCCGCATCGGCGAGGGCCTCATCTACGACCTGCGCCGCGTCGTCTTCGACCACGTGCAGCTCATGCCGATCGCGTTCTTCTCCCGCACCCGCACCGGCGCGCTCGTCAGCCGCCTCAACAACGACGTCATCGGCGCCCAGCGCGCGTTCTCGACCACGCTGTCCGGGGTCGTCACCAACCTCGTGTCGGTGATCCTCACCCTCGCGGTCATGCTGTCGCTGTCGTGGCAGATCACGGTGCTCGCGCTCGTGTTGCTGCCGGTCTTCGTCGTGCCCGCCCGGCGCATGGGCGGGCGCCTGGCGCGCCTGCAGCGTGAGGCCGCCAACCACAACTCGGTGATGAGCACCCAGATGACCGAACGCTTCTCGGCTCCCGGCGCCACGCTCGTCAAGCTCTTCGCCGAGCCGCAGACCGAGTCGCGCGAGTTCGCGGTGCGCGCCGACCGGGTGCGCGACATCGGCGTGCGCACCGCGATGCTGCAGATGGTCTTCGTCACCGCGCTGACGCTGGTCTCCTCGCTGGCGCTGGCGCTGGTGTACGGCCTCGGCGGCTGGTTCGCGCTCGCGGGCAGCCTGCAGCCCGGCTCCGTGGTGGCGCTCGCGCTGCTGCTCACCCAGCTGTACGCGCCGTTGACCGCGCTGGCCAGCGCCCGCGTCGACGTGATGAGCGCGTTCGTCAGCTTCGAGCGGGTCTTCGAGGTGCTCGACCTGGAGCCGCTCATCACCGAAAAGCCTGATGCGGTGCCGGTGCCCGACGGCCCGGTCTCGGTGGAGTTCGACGGCGTCGACTTCGGCTACCCGGCGGCCGACAAGGTGTCGCTGGCGTCGCTGGAGGAGGTCGCCACCCTCGACCCCCGCGCGGGGGCGCAGGTGCTGCACGACGTGTCGTTCCACGTGCCGGCCGGGCGGATGGTCGCCATCGTCGGGTCGTCCGGGGCGGGCAAGTCGACGACGGCACAGCTCATCTCGCGGCTGTACGACGTCGACGCCGGGGCGGTGCGCCTCGGCGGCGTCGACGTGCGCGACCTCACCGCCTCCTCGATGCGGCGCACGGTCGGCATGGTCACCCAGGACGGACACCTCTTCCACGACACCCTCGGCGCCAACCTGCGGCTGGCGCGCCCGGGCGCGACCGACGACGAGCTGTGGGCCGCGCTGCGGGCGGCGCGACTGGAGGAGATGGTCGCCGGGATGCCCGACGGCCTGGCGACGGTGGTCGGCGAGCGCGGTTACCGGATGTCCGGCGGCGAGCGGCAACGCGTGACGATCGCCCGGCTGCTGCTCGCGCAGCCCCGGGTGGTCGTGCTCGATGAGGCCACCGCACACCTGGATTCGCGCTCGGAGGCCGCGGTGCAGGAGGCCCTGTCGGAGGCGCTGGCCGGGCGCACGGCGCTGGTCATCGCCCACCGGCTGAGCACGATCCGCGGCGCCGACGAGATCCTCGTCATGGAGCACGGCCGCGTCGTCGAACGCGGCCGCCACGACGAGCTGCTCGCCGCCGGCGGCCGCTACGCCCAGCTCTACCGCACCCAGTACGGGGCGCACGTCGCGGGCTGAATCAGGGCCCGGCTCAACCCCGCGGCGGGGCGACCGACTCCCGGATGACGGGCGGGCACTCCACGCGGGTGACGCCGGTGGGGGCCGGGCCGTCGATGACGCCGAGCCGGGTCAGCAGCGCGGTCGCCGCGAGCTGGCCCATCGTGCGGTGCGGCAGCGCCATCGTCGTCAGCGCGGGGTAGAGCTCGCTGGCGACGTTCTCGTAGTCGTCGAAGCCCACGACCGACAGGTCGTCCGGGATCGACAGGCCCAGCCGCCGGGCCGCGTGGTAGACGCCGATCGCGGCGATGTCGTTGAAGGCGAACACGGCGGTCGGGCGATCCGGTGAGTCCAGCAGCTCGACGGAGGCCAGTTCGGCCGCCTTGGAACCGAAGTGGCCCCACTGCGGCACGACGACCTGGCCGGGGCCGAGGCCGGCGCCGGCCAGGGTCGTGCGGTAGCCGTCGAGGCGCAGCTGCCGGGCCAGACCGTCTCCGGTCGGCTCGCTGAGGTGCGCGATGCGCCGGTGCCCGGCGTCGACGAGCAGCTGCACCGCGGCGCGCGCCGCGGCGAAATCGTCCGGCACGAAACACGGCACGTCGGCGTCGTCGCTCACGGCGTCCAGCCCGACCGTCGGCACGCCCCGGGTGAGGTCGCCGAAGTCGAGGGCCCGGTGGTACATGGCCGCGAAGATGAACCCGTCGACCTGCCGGGCCGCCAGGGCCCGCACCGCCCGGTCGACGAGCGGGGGTTCGTTCTGCGTGCCGAGCCAGAACAGCAGGTGATCGTGCCGCCACGCCACGTCCTGGGTGCCCTGCACCATCGCCGAGGCGCTGCCCGCGGTCAGCACCGTGTCGGTGACGACGCCGATCGTCTGGGTCCGGCGGGTGCGCAGGCTGCGGGCGGCCGTGTTCGGGGTGTACCCCAGCTCGGCGGCGGCTGCGCGCACCCGGGCCACGGTCTCCGGGGTGATGCGGTCGCTGGCCTCGTTGAGCACCAGGGAGACGGTGGCGGTGGAGACGCCGCACGCCGCCGCGACGTCCTTGAGCCGCACCCGTACCATCACACCCCGCTTCTCACGCTCTTCGCTGCGTAGCTTAGGTGGGCTGCGGTGCGCTCCCTGAGCGACGCATCAGGCGCGCCGCTCACGGGTCGAGAACGAGCGGCACCGGGTCGAGGATCTCCCCGACGAACGCGCCGTCGACGAGGTCGCTGAACCCCAGGAGCCGGGTCTGCCCGTCGACGTCGACGATCGCGCGCGCCGCGTAGAGCGAGTCGTGGTCGACCCGGCGGGCGCGGCTGACGTCCCACGGCCCCTGCCACCCGGGGCCGTCCAGCAGCCACATGCCGCCGCGCTGGCCCGGCGGGTGCAGCGCGGGATTGAGCTGCTCGGCGCCGGTGCAGAAGAGCAGGTGCGACCGCCCGTCGAGCTCCAGGTACTGCAGCACCTCGAGCTGCCCGAACTTGCCGGGCTCCGACAGCGGCGGCCGCACCTCCCAGCGGTCGAGATCGGCCGACCAGGCGTGCCCGACGACGCCCCGCGACAGCGGGTCACCGTGGCGGGCGCGGGCGGTGACGAGCATGTGCCAGCCGGCACCGTCGGGGTCGGCGAACACCCAGGGGTCGCGCCACGCCTCGTCGAACCACGGGCCGCCGAGCTTCTCGTACCAGCGCGGGTCGGCCGCCACGAGCGGCTCCGTGCCGTGCCGGTGCCACGTGACGAGGTCGTCGGAGTCCGCGCGGCCGATGCGTTGTACCAGACAGTTCTCCGCTCTTGTTGCACCGGTATAGAACAAGTGGAACCGCCCCGACGGCCCCTGGATCACGGAGCCGGTCCACGTCGTGCCGTCGTCCCACCCGGGCTCGGCGCGCGGGGCCAGGGCGTCGGGCAGCACCCGCCACGTGCGCCAGTCGTCGCTGACGGCGTGGCCGATCGACGGGCTCAGGTGCCGCGCGACCGGATCTCCCAGCGAGCGGTCGGCCTGCAGGTAGAACAGGTGGTGCCGGCCGTCGGGGTCGGTGAACGGCCAGGAGTCCCACACCCAGCGGTCCTCCAGGCGCAGGCTCACCCCTTGACTCCCGAGCTGGCGATCGAGGAGATGAACGCCCGCTGGAACAGCAGGAACACGACGATGACCGGGATCGTGATCATCGAGGTGTAGGCCATGATCTGGCCCCACGGGGTGCCCTCGGCGGTGCCGGAGGCGAAGAAGTAGCGCATGCCGACCTGCACGGGCCGCATGTTCTCCTGCTGGATGACGAGCAGCGGCCACAGGTAGGAGTTCCACTGCGGCAGGAACGTCAGGATCGCCGAGGTCGCGAACGCCGGCTTGGCCAGCGGGGAGACGACGGAGGCGTAGGTGCGGAACCAGCCCGCGCCGTCGACCCGCGCCGCCTCGTCGAGCTCCTTGGGGATCGAGCGGTAGTACTGCGTGAACAGGAAGATCGAGAACGCGTTGGCGATGAACGGGATGATCAGCACCTCGTAGCTGTTGGCCCAGCCCATCCGCATCGCGAACCCGTCCGAATGCAGCACGACGCGCGGCAGGTTGGAGATGAGGTACACCATCGGGATCGCGAACGTCTCGAACGGCACGATGAGGGTGGCGATGATGACGCCGAGGATGACGTTGCGGCCCTTGAAGTTCAGGCGGGCGAGCGCGAAACCGGCCATCGAGTTGACGATCAGGCCGAGCACGACGATCGCGACCGTGACGACGGTGGAGACGAAGAAGAACCGCTCCACCGGCACCCGGTCGAAGACGCCGGCGTAGTTGGCCATCGACAGGTCGCCGACGGGCACGAAGGCGCGCCAGCTCGTGAGGTCGGCGAGGACCTGGTCGCGGGGCTTGAAGCTCGAGCTGATCATGAACAGCAGCGGCAGGATGAACGAGATCGACAGCAGCACCAGCGGCACGTAGGTCCACGCGTTGCCGCGGGAGGTGCCCGAGGACTTGATGCGGCGCGGGGTCGGCTTCGCGGTCGCGGTGGCCGGATTGGCGGGCGTGGGGGCGCTCATGGGGTCAGTCCTCCTTGGTGAGGGCCCGCTGCAGCAGCGTGACCGCCAGGACGATGATGAAGAAGATCAGGCTCAGGGCCGAGCCGTAGCCGACGTCGCCGCGCCCCGAACCCATCTGGATGATGTGGTAGACGAGCGTCGTCGTCGCGTTCGCGGGTCCGCCGCTGGTCATCACGTCGATCTGCGTGAACAGCGAGAACGCCGAGATGGTGATCGTGATGAAGATGAAGACGAACGTCGGCCGCAGGCCGGGCAGCGTGACGTTGAGGAACTGCTGCCAGCGGTTGGCCCCGTCGAGGGCGGAGGCCTCGTAGAGGTCGTGGTTGATCGTCTGCAGGCCCGACAGCCACAGGATCATGTGGAAACCGACGCCCTGCCAGATCGACATGACGATGACGGCGGGCAGCGCGGTGGAGGGGTTGTTCAGCCAGTCGACGTTGAAGCCGAAGACGGCGTTGACGAGGCCGTCCTGCTGGTACATGAACCGCCACAGCATGGAGACGACCACCATCGACGTGACGACCGGCATGAAGAACATGACGCGGAAGGCCGTGACGCCGCGCAGCTTCTGGTTGACGAGCATCGCCAGCACGAGCCCGAGCCCGCCCTGCACCGGCACGACGACGAGCACGAAGACCGCGATGTTGCGCAGGCCCGCCCAGAAGGTCGGGTCGGCGGTGAGGGCGCGGGCGAACTGGGCGAGGCCGACGAACTCGGGGGTGAACGCGGAGCCGAGCCGGGCGTTGGTGAAGCCCAACGTGAACGACATGAGCACCGGCAGGATGAGGAAGACGCTCAGCAGGATGACGGCGGGGGCCAGGAACAGGTAGCCGGCCCGGCGCTCCGAGGCGTGGATGCTCGATCCCTTGCGGCGGGGCCGAGTCTGCGCCGGCGTCCGAGTCGACGGGCCGGCGGGGGTGGTGGTTGACATGGCGGATTCCCTCCCTGCGCTCACCGGTTGTACCGGGCCGCGTTGATGTCGGCGTCGATCTCGCGGACGGCCTGGTCGAGCGCCTCGGCGGGGGCCTTGCCGGCGACGATGTCCTGGAACTGCTGCTGGAAGACCTGGCTGATCACCGGGTACGCGGGCGTCGGGGGCCGCAGGAGGCCGAACTGCTCCGCCATGGCGGGCAGGAACGCCAGCGGCTGCCCGGGCCCGTACAGGCCGGAGGTCGTCTGGGCCGCGGCGGTCGTCGTGGCCGGGATGAGGGAGGTCACGTCGGCGAACTGGGCGATGTAGCGGTCGTCGAGCGAGAACCGCAGGTAGGCCAGCGCACCCTCCTTCTGGCGGTCGGTGCAGGCGCGGGTCAGGCCGTACTGCCACGACCCGACTCCGACCTTGGGGCCGTGCCCGAAGTCCGGAGGCGGCAGCATGACGAGGTCGTCGCCGAACGCCTCGTGGTTGCGCAGGTAGCCCCAGACGCCGCTGTACTGGATCGCGACCCGCTCGGTCTCGAACTCGGTGCGGTCCTGGGCGTTGGAGGACGGCGCGTAGCCCTGCGTGAACTGGCGCTGGAACCACTGGGCGAATTCCAGCGACTGTGGGCTGTTGAGCACGCCGTCGGCGGTCTCGAAACCGCTGCGGTTGATGAGGTCGCCGCCGAAGCTCTGCAGGAGCGGCGAGTAGGCGTACGTGTACCACTCGCTCTGGTCGCTGGGCCCCCAGTCGACCGGGTAGTCGAACTGCCCGGAGGCCTGGATGCGGCGCTCGGCGTCCTCGAACTCCTGCCCGGTCCACGGCTGTTCGACGGTCGGGATGCGGATGCCGAGGTTCTCCAGCACGGACCGCCGGGAGAACAGCAGGGTGGTCGCGTCCCAATAGCCCACCGTGTAGATCTGGTTCTCGTAGCGGCCCACCGTCGAGGGCAGGAAGTCGGCGACGTCCTGTTCGGTGAGGCCGGAGGGCACGAGCCAACCGTTCCAGGCCCAGTTGGGCATGATCGGACCGTCGACGTCGAGGATGCACGGCAGGTCGTTGGAGGCGGCCGCCCCCTGCACCGAGGTGTTGTAGGCGTCCTGCGGGAAGTCCTGGCGGACCACCTCGTACTGGTCCTGCGAGGCGTTGTAGTCGGAGATGATCTGCGAGATCACCTGCATCTCACCCTCGTTGCCCGCCGAGTGGGTCCACAGGGTGATGGGGACCGGCCCGGTGCCGTCCCAGCCGTCCCGGTCCTGGCTGCTGCAGGCCGTCGTCGTGAGGCCGACCGCCACCAGCAGGGAGGCCAGCAAGGCGATGCCGCGTCGTCGAAACATCTTCGGTCCCTTCGAGCTGCGCTGCTCTTCGGTGCGGAGGGTGAATGCCGTGCGGGCAGGAAGCTACTCGCGTCGCCGGGTGCCAGTAAATCGTTTAAACAACCTTCGTTGCCGGATCGTTACGAGGCCAGGTTTCGGCGGTCGGATGCCTCGGCCTTTCGGTGAGTTCGGGTGCGCCTCGCGGGGTGCGTTCGGCGGTCACTAGGGTGAGCCGGTGCGCCCCGCAGGCCGTGACCCGAGTGCTCCCGCCGCGAGCTTCGACGACCTGCGCCCGGGGGCGGGGTGCCCGTCGCTGCGGTTCGGCGCGGCCGAGCAGGAGATCGTCGCGTGGACCCTCGACGAGGTCCCGGCCGCGATCGAGGCGGCGCAGGCCGCGGCGGAAAGCGGCCGGTGGGCCTTCGGGTTCGTCGCCTACGAGGCGGGAGCCGGGCTCGATCCCGCCCTGCCCGCCGTCGAGCCGGAGCCGGGCCTGCCGCTCGTGTGGTTCGGGCTCGCCGACGCCCCGGTCGCCGCGCCGGAACGCGACGAGCCCGGCGAATTCCACACACGAGAGTGGGCGATCGAGTGGTCACGGGAGGAGTTCGGCGAGCGCGTCGAGGCGGTGCGCGCGGCGATCGCCGCGGGCGAGACCTACCAGTGCAACCTCACCACCCGGATGCGCTCGGGGGTGCGCGGTGACCTGTTCGCGTACTACCGGGCGTTGGCCGGTAGCCAGCGGGGCGCCTTCAACGCCTATCTCGACCTCGGCCGCTGGGTCGTGCTCAGCGCCAGCCCCGAGTGCTTCCTCGACTGGGACGGGCGGGTGCTGACCAGCGTGCCGATGAAGGGCACCGCCCGCCGTGCGCCGACGCCCGCGCGCGACGAGGCCGCCCGCGCGGCGCTAGTTCGCAGCCCGAAGGACCTCGCCGAGAACGTCATGATCGTCGACCTCATCCGCAACGACATGACCAAGGTCGCCCGGCCCGGCTCCGTCGAGGTGAGCGAGCTGTTCGCGTGCGAGAAGTACCCGACCGTGTGGCAGCTGACCTCCACGGTGCGGGCGCGGACCCGCCCTGGGATCGGCCTCGTCGACGTGTTCGCCGCGATGTTCCCGTGCGGCTCGGTCACCGGCGCGCCGAAGGTGCGCACGATGCAGATCCTCGCGGGGCTGGATAGCTCCCCGCGCGGGGTGTACTGCGGTGCCGTCGGCTACGTCGCGCCGCCCGCGGGGCCGGGCGGGCGGCCGCGAGCGCGGTTCAACGTCGCGATCCGCACGGTCGTCGTCGACCGCACCGACGGCACGGCGACCTACGGCGTCGGCGGCGGAATCACCTGGGGCTCGACGCCACGGGGCGAGTACGCCGAAGTGCTCGCCAAGAGCGCCGTTCTCGAGGCGGCCCGCGCGCCCGCGGCCGCGGTCGACCTGCTGGAGACGTTCGCGGTGCGCGCCGGCCGGGCGGTGAACCTCGCCCAGCACCTCGACCGGATGCAGTCCTCCGCCGCCTACTTCGACGTGCCGTTCGAACGCGGTGACGCGCTCGCGCGGGTCGACGCGGCCGCCGCCGACCTCGGGGAGGCCGTGGTCCGGCTGCGGCTGCGGCCCGACGGCGCGCTGCTCATCGAGCCCCGCGACCCCGACCCGGCCCCCGACGGACCGGTGGAGCTGGTGATCGACGACGTGCCCGTCGACCCCGCCTCCCCGTATCTGGCGCACAAGACGAGCCGGCGCGAGGTCTACGAGCACGCCCGCGCCCGCCACCCCGGCTCCGGTGACGTGGTGCTCGTCAACTCGGCCGGCCGCGTCACCGAGACGACGGTCGCGAATCTACTTGTTCGGCTGGGAGATTCGTGGTTCACCCCGCCGGTCGGCGACGGCTGCCTGCCCGGGGTCGGTCGCCGCCTCGA
This sequence comes from Piscicoccus intestinalis NBRC 104926, assembly GCF_001515525.1. Taxonomy (GTDB): domain Bacteria; phylum Actinomycetota; class Actinomycetes; order Actinomycetales; family Dermatophilaceae; genus Kineosphaera; species Kineosphaera intestinalis. The sequence goes on from NZ_BCNQ01000104.1 coordinate 10,093, forward strand.
GCTGGAGGCGGGTCGCGTCTCCGAGCGCTCCCTCACCGTCGCCGACCTGCGCGCCGCCGACGAGATCCACGTCGTCAACTCCGCCCGCGGCCGCCGCCCGGCCCGCCTCCGCCAACGACCCTGAAAACTGCGTGTCGCGCTGAGAACTGCAGTCCGTGTCGCAGTTCCGACCGCGACACGCAGTTCTCGGGGAGGGGTCAGGCGGGGTCGACGGGCGGGCCGTACGGCGCGACGCCGAACGCGGAGGGCTCGTCGGGGTCGAAGGCGTCGAAGTCCGCCTCCGCCCCGGGACGCGGCGCCCCGAGCATCGCCCGGGTCAGCTCCTCGTGCCCGGCGAGCAGTCCGTCGAGCGCGGCGCCCAGGTACCGGTCGCCGGGCTCGGCGCCCTCGATCGCCGCCTCCAGCACCGCGCGGCGCATGAGCTCCTTGGTGAACGACGCGGTCATGCCCTCCGAACGCCGCGCGGCGTCGTCGAGCGCCTCCGGCCCGTAGGCGACGTCGCCGCGGTACAGGTCGAGCAGCCGGCGCCGGCCGTCGAGGTCTGGCAGCGGCACCTCGACGGCGAGATCGACGCGGCCGGGCCGCTGCACGAGCGCCCGCTCGAGGGTCTCGACGCGGTTGGTGGTGAGCAGGAACGTCACGTCGGCGTCGGCGTCGAGGCCGTCCATCGCGTCGAGCACCTCGAACAGCAGCGGCCGCCCGGTCGGGCTCATGCCGCGGTCCTCGGCGACGAGGTCGCAGTCCTCGAGCACGACGATCGCCGGCTGCAGCGCCCGCGCGAGGTTGGCGGCCAGCGACACGAATTGCAGTGACTCCCCGGCGAGCACGACGACGGTATGTCCCGGGTTGCGGCTCACCAGGTGGCGCACGGTGTGGGTCTTGCCGGTGCCGGGAGGCCCGTAGAGCAGGAGCCCCCGCTTGAGGTGCTGCCCGTGCCGGCGCAGGATCTGCGCGTGCTCGGCAATCCCGCTGACGTGCGCGGCGATCCGCTCCAGCGAAGAGGCCGGCAGCACGACCTGGTCGGCGGTGACGTCGGGCCGCGGCAGGAACGTGATGCCCTCGGACTCCATGCCGAAGCCGCTGGACTCGAAGCTGATGACCTGCCCGCGCAGCACGCTGCGCTCGGTGGCCAGGGCGCGGGCCTCGTCGAGGAGCCGGGCCGCCGTCTCCTGGTCGACGCACAGCACCTCGAACGTCGCCTGAGCCTGCCCGAAGCGCGGGTTTCCCCGCCGGTGGAACACCCCGACCGGTCGGCCGTCGAAGCGGAACAGCCGCATCCCGAGGCCGATCGCGCGGCGGTGCGCGTCGGGGCCGACCGGCGCCGACACGTAGTCGACCTGACCGACCGGGAAGTGCATGTGCATCGCCGACAGGTAGTCGGCGAGCGTCTGGTGGTAGCGCATGTCGCCGCCGCCGACGCCGAGCACCCGCTCGTCGGGGTCGCGCTGAGCGAGCAGTTCCAGGGCGAGGTCCCAGTCGGCGAAACGGTGGTTGGGCACCTCCTCGGTGAGCACCGGCACGCCGGCCGCCGGCTGCCCCAGGTGCGTCGAGACGGCGTCGACGAACCGCTCGCCCTCGGCGCTGTCCGCCTGCCGATGCGCCAACTCGATCGCGCGCCGAAAATCGCGCAGGAAGCCCGTCAGGTCGTGCTCAGTGTCGCTCACACGTCGAGAGTAGGCGCGCAGCAGCCGGCCCCCCAGCGAGTTTTCCGCGTGCCGAGCCGACCCCCGTCACCCGGTCACCAGTCACCTCGTCACCCGCCACCTGGTCACCAGTCACCTCGTCACCCGCCACCTGGTCGCCCGTCACCCCACCCCACCCGTCACCCCACCCCCACCCACATTGGCCGAAGGCTGCCCTTTCGGCCGAGGGCTCGTTCTCCAGCCCTAGACCTCGGCCGAAAGGGCAGCCTTCGGCGCCCCCAGCTCGGCCCGTCCCCTTCCCTCTCCGTTGTCGGGCGGGCAGAGGCCTTGGGTGCCGGGACGGCTCAGGACGGGACCGCGTCGACCCAGGCCGGCACGCCCTGCCCGCGTCTTCCCGGCGCCTCGGACGCGCCCGGAACCCCTGAACTCCGAGGTCAAGACGAAGTTGGCTTACATACTCGCCCGATCCCGGGATTCGGCAAGGCAAAGCCGCAGGTCACGGCGCTCCGGCTCGAGCCCGGCCGCGAGTATGTAAGCCAACTTCGTCTCCGGGCCGCGGGCCGGCCTCGTCCCGCCCTGGCGGCGACCTCCATGCGCGCCGTCGGAGGGCTCCTATGCTAAGGCGACGCCGACCCCCGCAGAGCCAGCTACGACGTCGTCATCGTCGGCGCCCGGCGGCAGCGGGGCGGCTAGTTCGGCCACTCGGTCGGGATCTGCTCCCAATCCGCCAGCCACGCACGGGCATTCCCGTCCGAGGGGGCACGCCAGTCGCCGCGGGGGGAGAGCGATCCGCCGGCCGAGACCTTCGGTCCGTTCGGCAGCGCCGACCGCTTGAACTGGCTGAACGCGAAGAACCGCTTGAGGAAGACCTCCATCCACCGCCGGATCTCGCCCAGGTCGTAGGCGACCCGCTCCTCGCCCTCGATGCCCGCGGGCCACTCGCCGAGAGAGGCGTCGTGCCACGCGTGCCAGGCGAGGAACGCGATCTTGCTGGGCCGCATCCCGAAGCGCAGCACGTGGAACAGCGTGAAGTCCTGCAGGTTGTACGGGCCGATGCTCGCCTGCGTCGACTGCGGCGCCTTGCCCTCGATGGTTGGCACAAGTTCGGGCGTGATCTCGGTGCCGAGGATCGAGCCGAGCACGTCACCGACTCCGGGGGTGAACTGCTCGGAGGTGATGACCCAGCGGATGAGGTGCTGGATGAGGGTCTTGGGCACGCCGGTGTTCACCGCGTAGTGACTCATCTGGTCGCCGACGCCGTACGTGCACCAGCCGAGCGCCAGCTCGGACAGGTCGCCGGTGCCGAGCACGATCCCGCCGAGGTGGTTCGCGAGCCGGAACAGGTAGTCGGTGCGCAACCCGGCCTGCACGTTCTCGAAGGTCACGTCGTACACCGGGTCGGCCCCGTCGGAGACCCCGAACGGGTGCTTCATGTCCTTGAGCATCTGCGTGGCCGCGGGCCGGATGTCGAGGATCTCGCACGGCACCTCGAGCGCCTCGCACAGTGCGAGCGCGTTGTTCTTCGTGTGATCGCCGGTCGCGAAGCCCGGCATCGTGTACGCGAGGATGTCGCTGCGCGGCCGCCCGAGCCGGTCCATCGCCTTGGCCGCGACGATCAGCGCGTGCGTGGAGTCCAGGCCGCCGGAGACGCCGATGACGATCTTCGGGTTGCCGATCGCCCGCAGCCGCTGCTCCAGCCCCGACACCTGGATCGCGTACGCCTCGTAGCAGTCCTGCGCGAGCCGGGAGGCGTCGTTCGGCACGAACGGGAACCGGTCGATCGCCCGCCGCAGCCCGAGGTCACCGGCCGGCGCATCGAGCGTGAAATCGATGGTGCGGTAAGCGATTTCGCCGATGTCGACGAGGGTTCGGCGGTTGTCGTCGAAGGAGCCGTTGCGCGTCCGCTCCTGGCGCAGCGTGTCGAGGTCGACGTCGGCCACCGAGCGGCGCGGTCCGGCCGGGAATCGCTCGGTCTGGGCGAGCAGGTCGCCGTTCTCGTAGATCATCGTCTGCCCGTCCCAGGACAGGTCGGTGCTCGACTCACCCTCCCCGGCGGCGGCGAACACGTAGGCGGCCAGGCAGCGGGCGCTCGCCGAACGGCACATGAGGTGCCGGGTGTCGGACTTCGTCACCGTGATCGGGCTGCCGGAGATGTTGGCGAGCACCGAAGCCCCGGCCAGCGCCGCCCGGGCGCTCGGCGGCACCGGCACCCACATGTCCTCGCACACCTCGACGTGCAGGGTGAATCCCGGCAGGTCGACCGCGCGGAACAGCAGGTCGGGCCCGAACGCCACGGCGGTGCCGGCCAGCGGCCCGGCGGCGAATTCGAGGGTGCCACCGGCCTGGTCGTCGCCGAGCGCGAAGTGCCGCTTCTCGTAGAACTCCCGGTAGTTCGGCAGGTACGACTTCGGCGCCACCCCGAGGATCGCACCACCGTGCAGCACGACCGCGCAGTTGTAGAGCCGGTTGCCGTGCCGCAACGGCGCGCCGACGACGAGCAGCGGGCGCAGGTTGGCGGTGGCGGCGGCGAGGTCGGCCAGTCCGCGTTCGACGGCATCGAGCAGCGGGTCCTGCAGCAGCAGATCCTCCAACGCGTACCCGGAGACCGACAGCTCCGGGAAGACGGCCAGCGCCACCCCCTCCTCGTGCACCTCGCGCGCGATCGCGGTGATCGTCTCGACGTTGCGCGCCGGGTCGGCGATGGCGATCGGCATCGTGCAGGCCGCGATCCGCGCGTAGCCGTGCGCGTAGGCGCTCGTGAAGTCCATGGATGCAGCGTAGGACGCGGCGTGCGGGGCCGGGACGAGTGCGCCCGCTCGGGCCTGGGGCCGGGTGTGCGCGTACACAACTCGGGCGCGAACACGCGCGATGGTTACTCAACGATTACGCATCGACACGTGTGGGTCGCGGCAGATGCGCCGATAGTAGAGACATGGGAGGGGCCATGTCGGGGCCCGGGCATGGGGGTGACCGGGCTCTTCAATCCACTGCTGCGGGCCTGCGGGCCCGCCCCCGCCCGCTGTCGCGCGCCCTGTCCGCCCGTCTCGACCGCCGCACGATGCTGCGGTCCGGGGCCGCGCTCGGCGCCCTCGCGACGATCGTCCCCGCCTCCGGCAGCGGCCTGTCCGCCGGGGTGCGCACCACGCGCGGCGAGCTGTTCTCGCGGTACCTCGGCGGTGAACCGCTGAACTGGTGGCTGGCCGTGCCGCGCCGCGCCACCGGCCTCGTGCTCGCCCTGCACGGCAAGGGCAGCAGCGCCGGCTACTGGTTCGCGGCCCTCGACGCGCCCCGCATCGCCCGCGAGACCGGGCTGGCGATCGCGGCCGTCGACGGCCGGCTCAGCTACTGGCATCCGCGCGCCGCCTCCGACTCGCCGTCGATGCTCACCCGCGAGTTCCTGCCGATGCTCACCGCCCGCGGGCTGCCGACCGAGCGGATCGGGCTCACCGGTGTGTCGATGGGCGGTTTCGGGGCGCTCTACGTGGCGGGCGAACTCGGCCCCGAGCGGGTGTTCGGCGTCGTCACGATGAGCGCGGCGCTGCGCCGCACGTTCGCCGCCACCTCCATCGGCGCCTTCGACGACGAGGCCGATTTTCTGCGGCACTCGATCTTCATGCGCGTCGACCGACTCAAGCAGATCCCGCTGTGGATGGCGTGCGGCACGTCGGACCGCTTCTACCCCGGCAACGTCGAACTCGCGCGCAGCCTGCCGAACGCCCGCACGGTCTTCGACCGCGGCGGCCACACGACCGCCTACAGCCGCGCCCACTGGGGTGACGGCATGGCCTGGCTCGCCCGCCAGGTCTGAGGCTGGTCAGGCCCGACCGGGCACGTCGTCGCCGGCTTGTTCCATCTGGTTGCCACGCTCGGGATGGCTGGCGATGAACGAGTTGAGCCACTGCATCCGCGGGTCGGTGTCGATGAGCAGCGCCTTGCACAGCAGCGTCGCGGGCAGCGCGATGAGCGCGCCGAGCGGACCGAGCACCCACGCCCAGAACAGCAGGCTGAGCAGCGAGACCGTCGCGGTGACGCCGACCGCGTCGCCGAGGAACTTCGGCTGGATGATCGACTGGATGACGAAGTTGATGACGCAGTAGGCGATGACGACGAGCAGCGCCGACTGCGGCCCGTTGGCCAACAGCGCCATGAGGGTCGGCGGCACGATGCCGATGACGAAGCCGATGTTGGGGATGTAGTTCGTCAGGAACGACAGCAGACCCCACACGACGGCCAGCGGCACCCCGAGCCACACCAGCGCCAACACGTCGAGCACGGCGACGATCGCGCCGAAGATGCTGGAGACGATCCAGTACCGACGCACCCCGCGGGCGAACCCGACCAGCGCGGCCGCGACGTCGGCGTGCGTGCGGGAGGCGACCTGCAGCCGCAGCCCGACCTGCATCGAGTCGATGAGCACGACGAACACGATCGTCACCACGACGAGCAGCAGCGTCAGCGCGCCGGTGAGGCCCGACAGGGTCTGGGTCGCCAGCCCGACGACGCGGGAGGGGTTGAGCTGGCTCTGCAGCTGCGACATCGCCTGCGTCTCGCTCACCCCGACGCGCTGCAGCTGCTCGAGCGCCGACTGGTACAACGCGGAGAACTGCTGTTGGTACGCGGGGATCTCCTGCACGAGCAGCGCCATCGACCAGCCGAGGGCGGCGAAGAACGCGATGATGATCGCGAACACGATGAGCCCCGATGCGCAGGCCCCGACGATGCGCGGCAGGCCGAGCCGGTTCAGCCACGCCTGCACCGGGTACGCCACGATGACGAGGTTGAGCGTGAGCAGCAGCGGCCCGATGATGCCCTGCAGGTGCTGCGCCCCGGAGACCGCGAGCCACCCACCGCCGAGCACCAGCAGCACGATGCCCATCCGCGGCATCCGCGCCGATGCCCACGCCGGGTTCGCGGCCGGGCCGACCGGGGTGGCGGACGGGCCCGCCGGGCCGGAGCCGGTGCCGTCGCCTCGGTCTGCGGCGCTCGCCCCGGTCGGGTCGGCCGGTGCCGTGGCGTCGGCGTCGCCGGGCGCTTCGCGGCGCCCT
>NZ_BCNQ01000105.1 GCF_001515525.1 Piscicoccus intestinalis NBRC 104926
CGCGCGACGCACCGCACGGAGCACCCGCAGGGGGCCCGCGCCGAGCACGGTGCCGCCGAGCGGGCCGAGCGCGACCGTCTCCGGAATCGTGACGACGCGCGAGCCGACGACCGAGCCGGCTTCGACGACGAGCGCGGGTACGGCGACCGCGCACCGGACCCGCGGCAGTACGACGACGACCGGCAGTACGACGACATGGAGGTGCGCCGCGGCGACGCGGCCACCCAGGTCAACATCGCGCCGCCGATGCCCGACCCGAGCCACCGCCCGTGGATCGAGATCAACGGCGACACCTACCCGCTGCTGTCGGCGATCACGATCATCGGCCGCGACGGCCAGGCCGACATCACGCTCGACGACCCAGGCGTCAGCCGCCGCCACGCCGAGGTGCGCGTCACGCACGACGGCCCGCACCTCGTCGTCGGGCTGCGTGACCTCGGCTCGACGAACGGCACGTTCGTCAACGGCGAGCGCGTCGGCTCCCAACGCCTCGACGACGGCGACCGCGTCACCGTCGGCCGGGTCTCCTTCATCGTCCGCACCCGGAGGCGCTGATCTATGGGCGAACTCACCCTCACCGTCGTGCGCCTCGGCCTCCTGGTGCTGCTGTGGCTGTTCATCTTCAGCATCGTCGGTGTGCTGCGCTCCGACCTGTACGGCACCCGCATCGTGCAGCGCACCCCCGGCGCCGCCGGCGGGCGCCGAGCGGCGCGGGGCCGTCCCACCCCGAACACCCCGCAGCGCTCCAAGCGCGGCTTCTCCGTGCTCGCCGTCACCGAGGGCCCTATGCGCGGAACCACCGTGCCGCTCAAAGAATCCGGCGTGCTCCTCGGCCGCAACCCCGAGTGCACCCTCGTGCTCGACGACGACTACGCCTCGGGCCGGCACGCCCGCGTCTACTACGACGGCAAGTCCTGGTACGTCGAAGACCTCGGCTCCACCAACGGCACCCACGTCAACGGCGAGCGCATCAGCACCCCCCACCAGCTCCAGGCCGGCACGCAGCTGCGCATCGGCACCACCGTCCTGGAGCTGAGGCGGTAATCGCATGACCGTCGCCGTCCGATTCGCGGCGCGCACCGACGTCGGTCTGGTGCGCTCGCGTAACGAGGACTCCGGCTACGCCGGTCCGCACCTGCTCGCCGTCGCCGACGGCATGGGCGGGCACGCGGGCGGCAACGTCGCGAGTTCCCTCGTGCTGGCGCGCCTCGCGCCCCTGGACGGAGACAGTCACGGCGCCGACGACGCCCTCGAGCTCCTCGCCGACACCGTCGCCGAAGCCAACCGCTCCCTGGCCCGGGCCATGGCCGCCGACCCCGGCCTGCACGGCATGGGCACCACCCTCACCGCGCTCATGCGCTGCGGCGCCAACGGGCTCGCGCTCGTGCACATCGGCGACTCCCGTGCCTACCTGCTGCGCGACGGCCAGTTCAGCCAGATCACCCGCGACCACTCGTTCGTGCAGTCCCTCGTCGACGCCGGCCGCATCAGCGAAGAAGAGGCCGAGCACCACCCCCAGCGCAGCCTCGTCACCCGCGTGCTCACCGGCGCCCCCGAAGACGAGCCCGACCTGTCGATGCGCCAGGCCCGCATCGGCGACCGCTACCTCATCTGCTCCGACGGCCTGTCCGACTACGTCGGCCGCGACACCATCGAGGAGGTCGTCGGAGACGGTCCGCCCGCCGACGCCGCCCGCCGTCTCGTCGACCTCGCGATGCGCGCCGGCGCCCCCGACAACGTCACGTGCGTCGTCGGCGACATCGTCAAGGCCGACAGCGGGTCGGTGCAACCGATCGTCGTCGGCGCCGTCGCCGAACGCCGCGCCGAACAGACCCAGCCGATCGCGCTGAGCCCGGCGCAGAAGGCCGCGGCGCTGCGTCGCACGGTCGTGCCCGCCGCCCCCGACGAGCCCGACCTCGACGACGAACCGCGCCGCCGCGGCCGCGTCGCCCGCATCGTCGCGCTCAGCGTCATCCTCGGCTTCGCCCTCATCGGCGGCCTCTACGGCGCCTACGCCTGGACCCAGCAACAACTGTTCGTCGGCGAATCCGGCGGAAAGGTGGCGATCTTCCAAGGTCTACCGCAGCAGTTGGGCCCGATCACGCTGTCGTCGGTGCAAACCACCAGCGACGTCGACGTGGCCAACCTGCCCGACTACTACCGCGACCTCGTGCAACGCACCATCCCGGCGGCCGACCAGGGTGCCGCGGATGCGCAGGTCACCGAACTACGCAACCAGGCCGCCGCATGCGAGGCGCGCCGCAGCCAGGGGATTCCCTGCGGATCGGGGCAGTCATGACCACCGTCTCCTCCTTCGTTCCCCGCACGCGACGCAACGTCGAGTTGGCCCTGCTGCTGCTCGCCGTCGGCATCGTGATGCTGGCCTACCTCAACGTCGGCTTCGCCGTGCAGGGGCAGGTGCCGATCGACCTGGTCACCCAGGCCGCCTGGCTGCTGGGGTTCGCCGTCGCCTTCCACATCGTGCTGCGCTGGCGCGCCTCCTACGCCGACCCGCTGCTGCTGCCGATCGCGACGCTGCTCAACGGCCTCGGCCTCGTCATGATCCACCGCCTCGACCTGGCCAACGAGCGGTTCGGCTCCGAGGCCATGGCCAACCGGCAGGTCATGTGGAGCGCGCTGAGCATGGTCATCGCCGCCGGCGTGCTCATCGTGCTGCGCGACCACCGCCGGCTGCGGCGCTACATGTTCACGCTCATGCTCGCCGGCCTGATGTTCCTGCTGCTGCCGCTGATCCCGGGTCTCGGGCAGAGCATCAACGGCGCCCGCATCTGGATCTCGATCGGGCCGTTCTCGTTCCAGCCCGGCGAGGTCGCCAAGATCATCCTGACGATCTTCTTCGCCGCCTACCTCGTGCAGACCCGCGACGCCCTGTCGCTGTCCGGCAAACGCGTGCTCGGCTTCCCGCTGCCCCGCGGCCGCGACCTCGCGCCGATCCTGCTCGTGTGGCTCGCCTCGCTGGCGGTGCTCGTCTTCCAGCGCGACCTCGGTAGCTCGCTGCTGTTCTTCGGCCTGTTCGTCTCGATGCTCTACCTCGCGACCGAACGCATCAGCTGGGTCGCCATCGGCCTCCTGCTGTTCAGCGGCGGCGCCTACCTCGCCTACCTGCTGTTCGGGCACGTGCAACAGCGCGTCATGTTCTGGCTCGACCCGTGGTCCGAACAGGCGCTCGCGCAAAGCGACCAGCTCGTGCGCGGCCTCATGGGCATGGGCGCCGGCGGCCTGCTCGGCACCGGCCTCGGGCAGGGCAACCCGCAGCTGACGTACTTCGCCGAGTCCGACTTCATCATCCCCAGCTTCGGTGAGGAGCTCGGTCTCGTCGGTCTCTTCGCGATCCTCATGCTGTACGTGCTGCTCGTCGAGCGCGGCCTGCGCACCGCCCTGGGCACCCGCGACGGGTTCGGCAAGCTCATCGCCGCCGGCCTGGCCTTCTCCGTGGCGCTGCAGATCTTCGTCGTCGTCGGCGGCGTCACCCGGGTCATCCCGCTCACCGGCCTGACCAGCCCGTTCCTGTCCGCCGGTGGCTCCTCGCTGCTGGCCAACTGGACGATCATCGCGCTGCTGCTGCGCATCAGCGACCACGCCCGCCGACCGGTGGAGAACGAGGTCATCGTGCCGCACACCCCGCCCGCACCCGCCACGCAGGAGGCGGGCCGTTCGGCCGCGCCGCAGGGCCCGGCCAGGGAGGCGCGCGCATGAACAACCCCATCCGGCGCATGTCGCTGCTCGTCGCGGCGCTCTTCTGCACCCTGTTCATCGCCACGAGTTGGATCCAGTTCGTGCAGGCCGGTGAACTGCGCGACCGCCCCGGCAACCGTCGCACGCTGCTCGCCTCGTACTCCCAGGAGCGCGGCGCGATCCTCGTCGGCGGCGAGGCCGTGGCCCGCTCCGAGGCCACCGACGACGAGCTGAAGTACCAGCGCAGCTACCCGCAGGGCAAGCTGTACAGCCACATCACCGGCTACTTCTCGTTCCTCTACGGAGCCGGAGGCGGGCTCGAATCCGCCGAGAACGGCCTGCTCACCGGCCAGTCCGACCAGCTGTTCTACCGCCGGCTCGGCGACCTGCTCACCGGCATCCAGCCCAAGGGCGTCAGCCTCGAGTTGACCATCGACCCCCTCGCGCAGCAGGCCGCCGAGAACGCGCTCGGCAACCAGCGCGGCTCGGTCGTCGCGCTCGACCCCAAGACCGGGGCGATCCTCGCGATGGTCAGCCACCCGCAGTACGACCCCAACAGCCTGAGCAGCCACGACTCCGACACGGCGCAGGCCGCCTGGACCCAGCTCAACTCCGCGGCCACCAAGCCGCTGGTCAACCGCGCGATCGGCGGCGACCTGTACCCGCCGGGGTCGGTGTTCAAGATCGTCACCGCCGCCGCCGCGCTGTCGTCGGGGCAGTACACCGAGAATTCCCAGCTGCCCGGCCCGAAGACCCTCGACCTGCCGCAGACCACCGCGGGTCTCGTCAACGACTGGGGCGGCCAGTGCGGCAACGGCACGGTCACGCTCCTGGAGGCGCTGCAGGACTCCTGCAACACCGCGTTCGGCTACCTCGGCATGCAGCTCGGCGGTCAGACCGTCCGCGACGAGGCCGCCAAGTTCGGCTTCGGCCAGCAGCTCCAGGTGCCGATGTCGGTCACGCCCAGTTCGGTGCCCGACCAGATGAACCCGCCGCAGGAGGCCCAGGCGGCCATCGGCCAGTACGACGTGCGCGTCACGCCGCTGCAGGTCGCGATGCTCTCGGCCGCGGTCGCCAACCAGGGCAAGGTCATGCAGCCCTATCTCGTCAAGCAGACCCGCGGCTCCGACCTCGAGGTCATCGACCAGACCGCCCCGACGGAGCTGAGTCAGGCGATGAGCGCCGAGAACGCGGCCGCCCTCACCCGGATGATGGAGGCCGTCGTCACCGACGGCACCGGCACCCGGGCACAGATCTCCGGCGTGCAGGTGGCCGGCAAGTCGGGTACAGCCCAGCACGGCGAAGGGCTCGCGCCACACGCGTGGTTCACGTCCTTCGCACCGGCGAACGACCCCAAGGTCGCCGTCGCGGTCGTCGTGGAGGACGGCGGCAAAGCAGGTATGTCAGCGGGCGGTGGGTCAGTCGCCGCACCGATCGCTCGCAACGTCATGAAGGCAGTGATCGAGCAATGAAGTTCCAGACCGGGACCGTCTTCGGAAACCGCTACACGCTCGGCGACCGCATCGCCGTCGGTGGCATGGGCGAGGTGTGGCGGGCCGCCGACCAGGTGCTCGGCCGCACGGTCGCGATGAAGCTGCTGTCGCCCTCGCTGGCCGACCAACCCGGCTTCACCCGCCGCTTCCGCGAGGAGGCGCGCAACGGCGCCATGCTCTCGCACCCCAACATCGCCGCCGTCTACGACTACGGCGAAGACTCCGGCGCCTCCTGGCTCGTCATGGAGCTCGTCGAGGGGCCGCCGCTGTCGCAGATCATCAAGGACGACGGCCCGCTGGGCGCGAAGCGCACCGCGTCGATCCTCGCCCAGGCCGCCTCCGCGCTGCAGGCCGCGCACGACGCCGGCGTCATCCACCGCGACGTCAAGCCGGCGAACATCCTCGTGCGCGCCGACGGCGAGGTGAAGCTCACCGACTTCGGCATCGCCCGCGCCGTCGACGCCGCCCCGATCACCCGCACCGGTGAGGTCATGGGCACCGCCCAGTACATCTCGCCCGAGCAGGCCACCGGCAAGCCCGCGGTACCCGCCAGCGACCTGTACAGCCTCGGCGTCGTCGGCCACGAGATGCTCACCGGCAAGCGGCCCTTCGACGAGGGGTCGCCGGTGGCCACCGCGATGGCGCACATCCACAACGACCCGCCGCCGCTGCCGGCCGGAGTCGGTCAGCCGCTGGCCGGCGTCATCATGGCCTGCCTGGCCAAGAACCCCTCGCAGCGGCCGGAGTCCGCGGCCGCCGTCGCCTCGGCGCTGCGCGGCGGACCGGAGGCGGCCGCCTTCGCCAACACCCAGGTGCTCTCCCCGGAGGCCGCCGCCACCCAACGCATGGCCCCGCCGACCGCGCCGGCCACCGCCCCGACCCCGGCAGCCGGCTACGCCCAGGGCTACCCGCAGGGCCAGTACCCGCCTCCCGGGTACCCCGGCGGCTACAACCAGGGCACCGGCGCCTACCAGACCGGGCCCATGCCGCCCCAGCAGCGCAAGCGTCGGATGAACCCGTTGCTGTGGCTGCTGCCTTTGCTGCTGCTCCTCGGGCTCGGCGGCTACTTCGTCGCGCAGTCCGGCCTGTTCGGCGGGTCTGGCGATCCCTCGCCCACCGAGACGACGAGCCCGTCGGTCGTCAACCTCGACTCCGCCGAGTTCCGCGGCATGACGGTGGAGGCCGCCCAGGCCCGCCTGCGCGAACTCGGTTTCCCGAACACGACGACGGTCGAGGAGTCGAGCAGCGAGGTGAGTTCCGGGCGGGTCATCGCCATCAACCCCACCGGTGACGTCGTCGCCGGCCGGCCGATCACCCTGCGCGTCTCCAGCGGTCCGACCCGCACGAGCGCCCCGCAACCGACCACCCAGGCCACGACGCCGGACTCGACACCCACCCAGGCTCCGACCACCGACGAGCCCACCGAGCAGCCGACGGCGGAGCCGACGGAGGAGCCGAGCCCGACCAACGACAACGGCGGCGACCAGCCGGCCGACGAACCGACCAACGGCGGCTCGCAGGCCAACAACGGCACCGGCACCAATGCCGCCCCCGAAAGCTCCAATTCGACTCAGGATCAAGGAAATTCGGGCGATGGGGCGACTGGCTCCGCGAATGGGGGCACCCAGCAGGCGCAGGCCGAGAGTCAGAGCGACACCCGGCAGGCGCAGTCCGATAATGAGGCCGACACCCAGGCCAGTGGCCAGACGAGCGAGGGGACGGTGACGCGGTGACCGAAGCGACCCGCCTTCTGGCCGGCCGCTACGAGGTCGGCGAGCTCATCGGCCGTGGAGGCATGGCCGAGGTGCACGCCGCGTACGACGCCCGGCTCGGGCGAGACGTCGCCGTCAAGATCCTGCGTTCGGAGCTGGCGCGCGACAACACCTTCCTGCAGCGGTTCCGGCGCGAGGCCAAGTCGGCCGCGAGCCTGAACCACCCGTCGATCGTCGCGGTGTTCGACTCCGGCGAGGACATCCTCCTGGAGACCGGCGGCGCCGACATGCCGGTGCCGTTCATCGTCATGGAGTACGTCAAGGGCCGCACACTGCGCGACATCCTGCACGAGGAGGGTCCGCTGGAGCCGATGCGCGCGGTGCGCATCATGGGCCAGGTGCTCAACGCGCTGCAGTACAGCCACCAGCACGGCATCATCCATCGCGACATCAAGCCGGCGAACGTCATGCTCGACTCCGCCGACCGCGCCAAGGTGATGGACTTCGGCATCGCCCGCGCCATCGCCGACACCGCGGCCACGATGACGAACACGAGCATCGTCGTCGGCACCGCCCAGTACCTCTCCCCGGAACAGGCCCAGGGCCGCGACATCGACGTCCGCTCCGACCTGTACTCCGCCGGCTGCCTGCTGTACGAACTGGTCGCCGGCCGCACGCCGTTCGTCGGCGACTCCCCGGTGGCGATCGCCTACCAGCACGTCGGCGAGCCGCCGCAGCCCCCGTCGCTGCACGCCCCCGACGTGCCCTCGAACCTCGACGTCGTCATCCTGCACGCCCTCGCCAAGGACCCGGACCAGCGCTACCAGTCGGGCGAGGAGTTCGCCGCCGACCTGGAGGCGGTGCTGCGCCGCGAGCCGACGCTCGCCGCGGCCGCCGCGATCGAGGCGGGCGAGCTGGCTCCGGGACCGATGCCGCAGGTCTCCGCGCCCATCGCGCCGACCGAGATGCGCACCGGCGCCCACGCCTACCTCGCGCAGGAGCAGCCGGAGCCCGAGCGTCGCAACCGCGCGCTGCCCTGGCTCATCGCGGCGCTCGTCGTGCTGCTCGCGGGGCTAGGGCTGTGGTTCGGACGCGACGCGCTGTGGGGCGATCCCGAGCCGGTCGCGGTGCCGAACGTCGTCGGCAAGAGCGAGGCCGACGCCACGGCCGAGATCACCAACGCCGGGCTCGTCGCCGCCTCCGAACCCGTGGCGAATTCGGCGGCGGCCGGCACCGTCGTCGACCAGAACCCCAAGGACGGCACGCGCCCGCCGGACAGCACGATCCAGCTCATGGTGTCGACCGGGCCGGGCCGGGTGACGGTACCGAACCTGCGCAACTACCAGCAGGACACCGCGATCCAGAAGCTGCGGGACCTGAAGTTGACCGTCGGCGAGATCAAGTCGGTGGACAACTACCAGGTCAACCAGGGCAGCGTCGTGTCCACCGAGCCGAAGGCGTCGGCGCGCGTGCCCGAGGGCACGGCCGTGACGCTGAACATCAGCACTGGCATGACCGTCGTGCCCGAGGTCGTCGGCATGACCGAGTCCAACGCCGCGGAGGCGCTCAACGACGTCGGCCTGCGCTACCGGGCCGAGGACGCCACGAGCACCCGCCGCGCCGGCACGGTCGTCGGCCAGTCCTACCCGGCACGTTCCAAGGTGCAGGTCGGCACCGAGGTCGTCATCAGCGTCGTGCGCTCGGCCCCCACCACGCAGACGGTCACGGAGACGGTGACGACCACCCCGGCTCCTCCGGCGACCACCACCGAGTCGCCGCAGCCCACCGAGGAGTCCCCCAGCGACGAGCCCTCACCCGAGGACACCACCGACGACCCGGACCAGTAGTCGGGTCGCCGGGAGGCGCCTCAGGGGGCGCCTCAGGAGGCGCTGACCAGCGGACCCAGGCCCCGCGAGCGCTCCACGGCGTCGGCCGCCCCGCACAGCTGCAGCCAGTTGGCCAGGAGCCGGTGACCCCCCTGCGTGAGCACGCTCTCGGGGTGGAACTGCACCCCGTGCAGCGGCAGGCTCGCGTGATGGGCGGCCATGATGACCCCGGAGTCGGTGCGTCCGTTGACGACGAGGTCCGGGCCGACGGTCGCGGAGTCGATCGCGAGCGAGTGGTAGCGGGTGGCGGTGAACGGGCTCGGCAACCCCGCGAGCACGCCGGTGCCGTCGTGCACGACCTGCGACGTCTTGCCGTGCAGCAGTTCCGCGGCCCGGCCGACGACCGCCCCGGTGACGACCCCGAGCGCCTGATGCCCCAGGCACACCCCCAGCATCGGCACCCCGAGCTGCCCGCAGCGGCGGATCACCTCCATCGACGCGCCCGCCTCCTCGGGGGTGCCCGGCCCGGGCGAGACGAGCACGCCGTCGTACCCGCCGACGGAGTCGACGTCGACCTCGTCGTTGCGCACCACCGTGCACTGCGCGCCGAGCTGCTGCAGGTAGCCGACGATCGTGTAGACGAAGCTGTCGTAGTTGTCGACCACGAGGATGGACGTCACGGCGGGCCTCCAGACGGCGGGGTGTGCGGCGGTTCGTCAGCCTACGCGCCCGCCGGCGCGGGTCCCGGGGGCGGCCAAGTTTCAGTGCGTGGCGGGCCCCGCGGCTTCACGGTCTCGGCGGGCTCGACAGCTCCGGCGGGTTCGGCAGGTTAGGGGGCTGCAGCACGCTCGGCAACCGCGTGGGCGGCGAGAGCCGCGTGCACCCCGGCGTCGTTCATCGGCAGCCAGGAGGCGACCCACGGGAACAGCCACTGCGCGCAGGCCGCGAGCACCGCGGCCGCCAGCAGCAGGCAGATGACGACGCACGGGCCACGGCCCGGGCAGGTGGCGCCACAGCATCGCGTACATCGGCTACCCCGTCCCGTTCGTCGCGGCGCCGGCGGGGGCCGCGAGCGCGTCCGTCGGCGGGCCCTGGTCGCGCGGCACGAACCGCTCCAACAACGCGTAGCCGACGTACCGTTCGCGCGCGCTGAACGGCGGGTGGCACGCCACGAGCGTCATCCACGCCTGCGTCGGCTCGACGCCCGGCCGATCCGGCACCGGGGCGAGCACCTGCGTCTGGTCGGGGGTCACGATCCGGTGCCGCTGGTAGCGGTACACCGACCAGCCCGCGCTCGTCTCCACGACGATCGCGTCGCCGGGCCGCAGCGTGTGGATGAGGTTGTACGGCTTGCCGTAGGTGACCCGGTGCCCCGCGGTCGCGAAGTTGCCGACCCGGCCGGGCATCGCCGTGCCCGGGGAGTGCCCGACTCCGGCGTCGATCTGCGCCTTGGCCGTGCCCTCGATGACCGGCCGCACGTAGTCGGCCCCGAACCGGGGGATGCGGATCGTCGCGAACGCCTGGCCGACCTGCGCGGTCACGTCGGGCGCGCGGGCGGCGGCGAACCGCTGCTCCAAACCGGAGACGGTCTGGGCCTGCTCGCCGTCGGCGACGACGTCGGTCCACCACAGCTGCCAGGCGAGGAACGCCAGCACGAGCACCCCGAGCGTGACGAGCACCTCGCCGACCACGCCGATCGCGACGTCGAGGAGCCGGGCCGGTCGCCGCGGCTCGCGACCCCGGCGGGACGGCGCCGGCCGCACCCGCTCAGCGGTCGACACGCGCGAACCTCGGATTCACCTCACCGGTGAACGCCGGCATCGTCACCTCGCCCGGCTCGCTGACCCGGTACCCGAGCCCGACGAGGTCGACGTACTCCCGGTACACGGAGACGGCCCGGTCGCCGTCGAGCCCGGCGCGCAGCGTGACCGGGTCGCCGAGCGCGGTGATGACGTACGGCGGGGAGTACACCCGGCCCTGCAGGATCAGCGTGTTGCCCACGCAGCGAACGGCGCTCGTCGCGATGACCCGCTGGTCCTGGATCGTCATCGCCTCGGCGCCCGCGGCCCACAGGGCGTTGACGACGGCCTGCACGTCCTGTTGGTGCACGACGACGTCGTCGACGGTGTAGCCCTCGGGGATGCGCCCGCCGGTCCCGGCGTCGGAGAGTTCGACCCGCAGCGACAGGCCGGTCACCGCCTCCGTGCCGGCCAGCGGCGCGAGCCGCGCGCTGCGGGCCGACTCTTGCGCCAGCTCCGGGTCGCTCGCGGCGAGCTGCGCCGTGAGCCCGTCGACCTGCCGGCGCAGGGCCTGCGCCTGCGCGGCCTTGCCCTCGACGGTGCGGGTGTCGCTGCGGATGAGGCCGGGCAGGTCGGTGCCGCCGGCGCGCAGGTCCGAGCCGCGGGCGGCGCCGGCGCTCGTGGCGAACAGCAGCCCCGCGAGCGCGGCGACGACCGGAACGGCCGCCGACCAGATCCGGCTCTTCATGCCGCGCGCCTCCTTCGGGGTGGATGCTGTGTTCCCTTGTGCCCGACTCCGATCCACGCGTGGATCGAGCCGTTCACCGTCCTTATCGGCCGCGCCCCCGTGGCGGGCAAGCCGTCCCCAGTATGCGCACGTAAGCTGGCGGGGAAACTCGTCCGACCGCTCACGCAGGCTCACAGACTCCCGGAGGACTCACGGTGGCAGACACCGACGACGTCGACCGCTCACGCACCGACTCCAGCGGGGGGCCGACCCCGGCCAAGGGAGTGAACCCGACGACAGATGCGGCCTCCGCTGAGACGGTCCAGGACCAGGGCGCCGGCCAACCCAAGAGCCACGCCAAAGAGCACCCCAAGGAGCACGGCGAGGAGGCCGCCAAGGAGCACGGCGAGGGGCAGGGCGCCGGCAAGGGCAAGACGGCGCGCAAGGGCCGCCCGACCCGCAAGCAGCGCCGCGCGGAGCGCGGTGGGCAGCACGACTCGATCGCCAAGGCCCCGCCGCCGAACCCGACGTGGTTCGTGCCGGTGATGCTCGGGCTCATGATCATCGGGCTCATCTGGGTCGTCGTGTTCTACCTGTCGGCCGGGCAGTGGCCCGTCTCCGCGTGGCACAACTGGAACCTGCTCATCGGGTTCGCGTTCATCGTGGCGGGCTTCATCATGACCACCCGCTGGCGCTGACCTCGCGCTCCGACAGCGCCGGTGCCCAGGACTCCCGGGCGCCGGCGCTGTCCGTTGTCCGCGGCCTTGTGCACAACCGGCCCGCGCACCGAGTTATCCACAGGGTTATCCACGACTGGGGATGAATCACACCGCTGTAATCACAGGTGTGGAAGACGCTGTGGACGAGCGGGAGACAGGGTGATTGCGGGGAATGCACGGCCGCCCCGCGACCAGTCCGCGACGAAGGCGCGACCAGATCGAGGTCGGGCGTAGCGGTCAGGCGTAGCGGACGACGGAGTCGACGAAGCCGGTGTCGACGGTGAGGTATTTGACGACCGCGAGGAGCGCGACGACGAGGGCCACACCGCCGAGGGCGGGCCACTGGAGGCGGGCGCGCTCACGGCTGCGGGTCACCAGGAGCACGGCGGCGAGGGCGGCGCCGGTGATGAAGCCGCCGAGGTGCGCCTGCCAGGCGATCGAGGGGTAGATCAGCGGCAGGGCAGCGTTGATGGCCAACAGGATCCACATGCCGCGGGCGGAGGAGCCGAGGTGGCGCAGGAAGACGACGGTGGCGCCGAACAGCCCGAAAACGGCCCCGGAGGCGCCGACCATCGGGGTGACCCACGTGCTGTCCATCTGCGCCATCGTCTGCGGCGGGAACGCCAGCAGCAGGTATCCGACGGATCCGCCGACGGCGCTGACCAGGTAGAGCGTGAGGAACCGGGCCCAGCCGAGCAGCGGCTCGAGCCACTGCCCGATCTGCCACAGGCACAGCATGTTGAACAGGATGTGCGTCAGCATCTGCGGGGAATGCAGGAACGCCGACGTCACGAAACGCCAGGGCTGGGTGTCGCCGAGGTAGGGGGTGAACGCGCCCTGACCGATGAGCTGGGGGTCGATGCGCTGCAGGACGAACGCGGCGACGCACAGCCCGATGAGCACGTACGTCGTCGTCGGGCGCTCCTGACCGGCGAGGCCGCCGATCCGGGTGCGGGCGGTGGGGGCCGCGGCGGTCGACGCACGCAGACAGTCCACGCAGTGGAACCCGACCGGCGCCGGGCGCTGACATTCCGGACACGTGGGGCGCCCGCACCGCTGGCAGCGCAGGTGGCTCTCCCGGTCGGGATGGCGCGGGCACGTCGGTCGCTCGACCGGGGCCGGCTCCGGGGGTGGCGTCTGTGTCATGCGTGCGTCGACCTCGAGCGACTCACTCGCTGATCGTGACCTTCTCGATGACGACCGGCTCGACCGGCTTGTCGTTGCGGCCGGTCTTGACGGCCGCGATGGCGTCGACGACGTCGCGGCTGGCCTGGTCGGCGACCTCGCCGAAGATCGTGTGCTTGCCCTGCAGCCACGTGGTCGGGGCGACGGTGATGAAGAACTGCGACCCGTTCGTGCCGCGGCCCATGCGCTTGCCCGCGTTGGCCATCGCGAGGATGTACGGCTTGGTGAAGTCCTTGTCGGGGCTGATCTCGTCGTCGAAGGCGTAACCCGGGCCGCCCATGCCCTGACCGAGCGGGCAGCCGCCCTGGATCATGAAGTTGGGGATGATCCGGTGGAAGATCAGGCCGTCGAAGAACGGCTGCGGGTTGGTGCGTCCGGCGTCGTCGCGGTACTCCTTCTCGCCCTTGGCGAGACCGACGAAGTTCTCGACGGTCTTCGGCGCGTCGTCGCCGAAGAGCACGACCTCGATGTCGCCGTGGTTGGTGTGCAGCGTTGCATTCATGCCCGCCATCCTGTCACGCCCGTCGGGACGGTCCCGTGCGACGCCCTGCACGTCACCCGAGAGGCGACTCGTGCCCCATCCCATTGGGCGTGTGGGCATAGGTCAGGGCAGGATGGGGCAGAAGAAGACGACACCCGTCAAGGAGGGAACGTGTTCGAACGCAACACGAAGAAGGTGACCGTGCCGACGCTGACGACGAAGCGCGTCTCGGTGCCCACGCTGCACGCGCTGAAGAAGTCCGCGGTAGCGGCGGCCGGAGCGGCTGCCGCGACGGCCGCGGCTTCCGCCGACGACGCCAAGTCGCGGGCCGACGAGCAGGC
The DNA here is from genome assembly GCF_001515525.1 of Piscicoccus intestinalis NBRC 104926. Lineage (GTDB taxonomy): Bacteria > Actinomycetota > Actinomycetes > Actinomycetales > Dermatophilaceae > Kineosphaera > Kineosphaera intestinalis. The sequence continues at coordinate 13,920 of NZ_BCNQ01000105.1, forward strand.
GCAGGCCGTCAAGGCCGCGGCGGCGCCGAAGCTCGCCGCCGCGAGTGAGTCGGTCTCGCACAACGCCGAGGACGCCAAGGACAAGGTCGCGGAGACCGTCGCCGGCCTCATCGCCGCCGGCACCGCCGCGCAGCACAAGGCCGCCGACCGGCTCAGCGACAGCGCGGACTCCGCCGCCAAGAGCGCGCGCAAGAGCCAGAAGAAGGCGCGCAAGAACGCGCTGTACGCCAAGGACGTCGTCACCGGCGAGGCGAAGAAGAAGGAGAAGCGCAAGAAGGGCATCTTCGCGAGCCTGCTCTCCGCGCTGTTCACCGCCGGCCTCGCCGCCGGTGTCGTGTACTTCCTGCGGCAGCGCCAGGCCGAGCCCAAGGACGACCCGTGGGCGCGCCCGCTGACCGACCCCTACGTCGCGCCGACCACCGGCCGCGCGTCGACGACCGACGCCGACCTCGGTGCCGCCGACGTCGCCGCCGCGGGATCGGTCTCCGAGGTCGCGGCGCAGGACTCGGCCGACGCCCCCGTCTCCGACATCTCCGAGGCGCCCGTCGTCGAGCCCGGCGAGGTCGAGATCGTCGACATCAAGGACGCCGACCCCGAGCGCAAGGACGGCTGACGCCCGACTCGCACACCGTCGAAGCCCGCGTACCTGCCGGTGCGCGGGCTTCGTCGTGGGTGGTTCCCCGAAAGTCTCGGCGGCCGCGAACATGGCCATCTCTTCCGCCCCCGGCACAGCTCCACGGGCCCGCCCGTCACAGCCGTGTTCAGGCACGTGCTTCGCACGCGAGCGCGTAATTGGCCGGGGAAGCGTCAGGGGTGCTCGGCATCGTCCCCATCGAGAACGGCGATGAGGAGCTCCAGCTGCGCAATCATACGCGGCAGGTCGTCGGTTGCGGTGGCGACAAGGGTCTCGACGTCCAGATCCCAGTAGCCGTGAACGATGCGGTTGCGCATCCGTGATGCAGCGCGCCAAGCGATCTCTGGCTCCGCGCTCTTCGTGTCCGCGGACACCTGACGTGCGGCCTCACCAAGGACCGTGAAGTGCCACAGGAGGGCCGCGCGGCGCATGCTGTCGGCCTCGACCTGTTCCGAACTCCGCCCCGCGACGAGTTCTCGGATAGACAAGGCAGCGTCGCGCATCTCGCGAAGGAGCAGGAGATCACGCCGCATAAAGGGGCCGCGCGTCGGCGAGAACCTGCTCGCGGATATACTTGTTGACCGCCCGACGCGCGACCAAGTCGACTGGCCGATCGAAGACATCGGCCAACTCGTCCTCGAGGTCGAACAGCCGGAACCCCAGACGCACACCCGGCTTCAACACGTAGAGCACATCTATGTCGCTCTGACCGCTGTCTTCGCCCCGCGCGACCGACCCGAACACGTCCAAGGACGCGACGCCGTAACGCTCGCACACCTCGCGCAAGCGCTCCGCGTCGAACTCCACGGTGGGCACATATTCAGACTATCGGAGCCGGTGCGCGGGGCCCTTCGTCAACGGGGCGACTGGCGACCACATGTCTCGCGCTGCGCCCGGAGCGGCGACCACACAGCGACCGGGCTCACGGCATACGCATGGGTGCGTGCAGCGACGTCAGCGGCCGTCGCGTCCCCGGCCGCGACGAAACACCCCGCCGGATCCCCCGGTCGGGAGTCCCGGAAACCGAAACGAGTAACTCAGGGACTACCCGATGGTCGTCGTGTCGGTGGCGGTCAGTCGCCGCCTCCGCCGCCGTCACCGCCACCATCGCCGCCGCCGTCACCTCCGACGTCGGAACCCAGGGAGTCGGCGAGCTCGCCGACCTGGTCGGCGATGTCGCTCACCGCGTCGCTGAAGCCCTCGAGCGCGTCGCCCAGCGACGCGAACGCGCCGTCGACGGCGCCCGCCAGGTCCTTGCGGCCAGGTCGACGTTCAGGCCGGTCCACGCGAGGTCGTGGCTCCACGCGAGGGCGAGCGCCGGGTCGTCCAGACCGCGGGCCGCCTCCTTGAAGACGCCGACCCACCGCTCGGTGAGTCCGTAGGCGGCGGCCCAGGGCAGGTAGCGGCTGAAGACCCCGGCGCCCTCCTCGTGGCGCAGCTGGTTCGCCTCGGCAGTCGCCAGATACAGCCGGAAGCCGGCCGATTGGGCCGCCAGCGCCGACCCGAGCGCCGACCGGCGGCGCGCACCGGCGAACGGCCCGCCCGGTCGAAACCGCGGGTACCACTCGCGGACGACGGGTTCGCCGGCCAGCTCGGCGCGAGCCCGCGGCACCCGGGCCCGGAATTCGCCGGCCATGTCGTCGAGGTAGAGGCGTCGGCCGTCGGCGGCCCGCGCGGCGGCGGTGAAGGCCGCGAGCAGCTCGGCCCGCGCCGGGGGTTCCGCGGCCGCCGGAACGCCCGGACCGTCGGTCGCGGTGAGATGCACCCGCCACCGGGTGCGGGGACGGACGAACCGGGTGAGCGCGCTGGACCGGTCCGGCTTTTCTCGCGTCAAGCGGACGACACCCGCGACCGCGAACTCGACGATCGCGGCGGGCAGATCCCGCTTGCCGACCGCCGCCCGCTCGATCAGGCCGAGGTGCTCGGGGCGCAGACCCTGCGGTGGCTCGAACCGCACCGCCACCGGGGCGGCCACGTCGCTGCGGGTCGCCGCGCGGCGCGAGGCCTGTTCGGGCTCGGGTGGGATGACGCCGGGAGCGGAGTCCGCGAACACGTCGGCTGACGGAACCCACTTGCGCGGCAACGTGGTCCAGACAGTCCAGCCGATGCTGACGAACACCCAGAGCGCGACTGCGGCGAAGAGCACGCCGAAGACCGTGTCCCCGTCCACGCGACCTCCCCTGTC
>NZ_BCNQ01000106.1 GCF_001515525.1 Piscicoccus intestinalis NBRC 104926
CGCAGCCTGCCCAGCCGGCGGCCCCGGCGGCGTCCGGACCGGCACCGGCGGTGCGGATCCCGGACTCGCTCAAGGGAACCGACTCCGAGGATGTGCCGGCGACGCCGCACGCCCGCAAGCTCGCGGCCGAGCACGGCCTCGCGCTGGCCGGGATCACCGCGACCGGCAGCGGCGACCGCGTGACGGTCTCCGACATCGAGGAGGCGGTGCGGGCCGCGGGCGGCGCGCTGGAGTTCGGCAACGACCGGCCGCGCGTGGAGACGGTGCCCGACCTGCGCGACGACGCGGGCGTGCCGGCGACCCCGCACGCGCGCAAGGAGGCCGCGGCGCGCGGCATCAACCTGCACGACTGCCGGGCCACGGGCCGCGGCGGACGCGTGACCGTCAACGACGTGCTCGCGCTGGCGGCGCACCGGGAGCCGGAGCCCTCGGCCGCGCCTGCTGCGGCGACGGCGGCGGCCGGCCCGGCTCCCGAGCCGGGAAACACGGGCACGCCGGTGCCGATGTCGAGCATGCGCCGCACGATCGGGCAGCGCCTCAAGGCGAGCTACAGCGAGTCGCCGCACTACCGGGTGTCGGTCAACGCCGACATCGGGGCGCTGCTGGCGCTGCGCAGTCAGATCAACGCCAGCCGCCTCGACGTCAAGGTGAGCGTCAACGACCTGGTCGTCGCGGCGGTCGCGAAGGCGCTGGTGGCGGTGCCGGAGGTCAATGCGCAGTACGACCCGGCGAGCCAGGTGATCACGCGCTTCGAGCACGCCGACGTCGCGGTCGCGGTGTCGACGGGCGAGGGGCTCATCACGCCGATCGTCACCCGCGCCGACACCCGCACGATCACGCAGATCTCGGCGCTGACGCACGACCTCGCGACGCGCGCGAAGGCCGGCACCTTGAAGCCGGACGAGTTCCAGGGCGGCACGTTCACCGTCTCCAACCTGGGCATGTTCGGGGTGTCGGGGTTCGACGCGATCATCAACCCGCCGCAGGTGGCGATCCTCGCGGTCGGCGCGACGCAGCGCACGTTCGTGCCGGGTGCCGACGGGGAGCCGGTGGCGGCGTCGCTGCTGCCGCTCACGCTGTCGAGCGATCACCGGGTGGTCGACGGTGCGCTGGCGGCGCGGTTCCTCAAGCAGCTGCGCACGCTGCTCGAGACGCCGACGCTGATCTTCGCGTGAGGGGGTGGTGCTGATGAACGACGTGACTGGTGAGGCCGACGAGCTGTACGACGTCATCGTCCTCGGCGCCGGCCCGGGCGGGTACGTCGCCGGGATCCGGGCCGGGCAGCTCGGGTTGCGCACGGCGGTGATCGAGCGCGCCGAGCTGGGCGGCATCTGCCTGAACTGGGGGTGTATCCCCACGAAGGCGCTGCTGCACGGCGCGGAGGTGGCCCGGGCGGTGCGTTCGGGCGCCGAGGTCGGGATCCTGGCCCAGGCACCGAGCGTCGAGGTGTCCGCGCTGGTGGCGCACTCGCGCCGCACGGCGGACACGCTGGCCGGCGGGGTCGGGGCGCTGCTCAAGGGCAACGGCGTCGACATCCTGCGGGGCACGGCGACGGTGGCCGACAAGGGCCGGGTGCGACTCGAGATCGACGGGCGCACGCGCGATCTGGCGGCGGACCACATCATCGTGGCCACCGGCGCCGGGCCGCGGTCGCTGCCGGGCATCGTGCCGGACGGTTCGACGATCTGGACGTACCGGCAGGCGCTCGTGCCCGACGAGATCCCGGAGTCGCTCGTGGTCATCGGCTCGGGCGCCATCGGGTCGGAGTTCGCGTCGCTGTACGCGGATCTCGGCTCGAAGGTGACGCTGCTGGAGTCGCTGGACCGGATCATGCCGGGCGAGAGCCCGGAGGTCTCGGCGCTGGTGACGAAGTCGTTCAACCGCCGCGGCATCACGACGATGTCGTCGGTGCGCGTGGAGTCGGTCGACGTCGTCGGTTCCGGCGACGGCGGCGCGACGATCCGGACGAGCGATGCCAAGAACGGTGAGCAGACGCTGACGGCGAGCAAGGTGCTGTTGGCGGTCGGGGTCGCGCCGAACAGCGCGGACCTGGGTCTGGATCGCTTCGACATCCTCGACAAGGCCGGCTTCGTCACAGTCGACAGCCTCGGCGCCACCGGCGTGTGGGGGCTGTACGCGATCGGCGACGTCGCGGGCGGACCGTGCTTGGCGCACAAGGCGAGTCACGAGGCGCTGCGCTGCGTCGACGCGATCGCCGGGGTGCGCCGGGAGCCGGAGCCGGACGACTGGCGCGAGTGGGTGCCGCGGTGCACGTACACGACGCCGGAGGTGGCCAGCGTCGGCATCGATGTCGCGGCCGCCAAGGCGCGGGGCCACAACGTGGCGACCGCCCGGATCGGATTCGCAGAGAACGGCCGTGCCCTCGGGGCGGCCGAGACGGAGGGCTTCGCGCGGGTGGTCGTCGACGCCGACACCGACGAGATCCTCGGGGCCTCGTTGGTGGGAGCCGGGGTCACCGAGCTCATCGCCTCGGTGGTCGTGGCCCGCACAGCCGGGGTGCCCGCCTCGGTCTTCGCGAGCAGCATGTTCCCGCACCCGACTCGCTCCGAGATCCTCGGTGAGGCGATGTCGGCCGCCCTCGGGAGGCCGATCAACAGCCTCTGAGGCAGCTCTGGGGCAGCTCTGGGCGCAGGCGGCGTGGCCGGCCGACCGTTCATTCGGTCGGCCGGCCTCGTCCTGCCGGGGCGTCGTGAGGCGTCGTGCGCACGGCTGTTCATCCGGCGCATGGTCGATTGCCGATGGGGGTGCCGTCGGCTCTGCTCCATCTGACCTCGCCGTCGACCACGACGCCGATGAATCCGTTCCGGTGCACGACGGTGTGGTGATGTCGGCAGAGCAGCGCGGTGTTGTGGCGGTCGGTCGGCCCACCCATCAGCCAGCTGATCAGGTGGTGTCCGTCGCACCAGGCCGGCGGCATCGAGCAGCCCGGGAACGTACAGCCCCCATCGCGCATCGCCAGATACGTGGCCAATCCTGGTGAGATCAGCCGTTTTCCGCGGCCGAGGTCGAGGGGTTCGGGCCCGGTGCCGAGCACGGCGGGGATGATCTGCGCGTCGCACGACAGGACGCGCACCTGGCCGGGGGTCAGGGTGTGGCCGAAGGCGGTGGTGCCGCAATCGTGGTTGTGGTCGGTGCGGAATCCGGTGCCGCCGGTGCGTTCGCGGTGCTTGCGCACGAGGTCGGCGAACAGGCCGGGCAGGGCTTCGGATTCGAGGCCGGCCACGAGGTCGGCGAGCTTGATGGTCACGACGACTTTGGCTTTGGCGCCGGTGCCCGGCGTGTTCTTGTCCGGCACCGCCGCGTGCGCGGCCAGGGCGACGAGCGCGTCGGCGCGGCGTTCACCCGCGGTCCGCAGGTCGGGCTCGGGCTTACCGGCGGCCGCGTCGACGCGATCGCCATCGACGCTGTCGACGTCAGCGCCAGCAGTGCCAGCAGTGCCAGCAGGGCCGTGAACGCCGTCAGGGCCATTGACGCCGCTGTCGGTAGTGGCGGAACTGCCGCTCGCTCCTCCAGCGGTCTCGTCGCCCCCGTCGCTCCGGGTGCCTTCCGCCTCGTCAACGGGTGCGTCGCCGGCGGGCTTGGTCGGTCGCGGCGCGCTCAGGGCGTTGATCGCGGCGATCACCACAGCCGCGGACGCGGGGTCGAGCCGAACTCGCCCTTCGTAGATCCCGGTCCGCGGATTCAGCGTCAGCTCGGTGAAATCACGCCGCTCGTACCGGCGTTCGCGTTCCTGGTACTCGCCGTCGGTGCCGTACTGCCCGATGAGCTGCTCTTCCATCGCGGCCAGTTCACGCCGGGTCACCCCGTGCGCGGCCAGGCCGATCAATGCGTCCATGACCCCGTCCCAGGACTTCACCGCGATCGACCCCTGCAACCGCCGATAGGTCGCCGCGAGCAGCTCGGCGGCCTCGACCGTCACCCGCCCGTCGAGAACGGCCTCCCGCAGCGGGGCCGCGTCCTGCCGGTCACAGATCCGGGCCAACACTCCCAACGCCCGGGCCCGACCCGGCGACACCGGCACCCCGGCCTCCACGTGAGACTGCTGCACCCAGGCCGGCACCCGCGAATGATCCGACTCGGCGATAACACCGCGATCCTCAGCCTCAAGAACGACCGCCGCCTGCGCGGCACACGCCGCGGCCACCGCACCGGCCGCCGCCGCAGCGAGTTCCGGCAGCTCATCGGACCCGACTCGCGACAACAGCCCCGGCAACCTCGACAACATCGCGCGAGCCGTACGGACCTGCCGCAGCAGCGACTCCCCCACGGGCTGGGCCGCCCCGCCTCCCGACACATCGACGTCACCGGCCGGTGCCGCAGCACCGTCGGCCACGCCGACGTCGGGAGTGAAGTCCATGGGATTAGGATATCGAAAATACGTTCGTTGCACAGTCGTTACTAATGTTGAATAGCGTTGTGCAGCAACCTGATTGAGATCAGTCATCACACAGGTTAAATTTCTCTACGAGAGTGAAATTTTCGCTCACACATCCAGATGCGACTCTCATCACACCGTCTCTTCGCAGCGGCAGCCGGTGGCGGGTGGAAACACGCCGCGGGCCGATCAGGCGGAGAGCCGCGTGCCAGGCGCGCCGCAGCCGCCCCGCCTCCGGGCCCACGAGGCGTGCAGTTCTGCACACCCCGGTGCGGGATAGGGTCTTGAACGTGATCGGGGCCACTTCCTAGCGTGGGTGCCACGCGGCGCGCGAGGGCCGGCGCGGCAGCTGACGCCGGCGGATCCGTTCGCCACCTGATGCCCGACGGCCCCACCTCGAAAGGACACTTCGTGACCAGCACCATGAGAGGCGTGTTCGCGGTGCCGACCACGCCCTTTTCCCCGACGAACACCCAGGATCTGGACGCGCTGCGCAGCGGCGTCGACCGAGTCCTCGAGGCAGGCGTCGACGGGATCCTCGCCCTCGGCGCCACCGGCGAGGCCCTCGCGCTCACCACGCAGGAGCGCGAAGAGCAGGTCCGTGCGGTCATCGAGCACGTGCAGGGCCGCGTGCCGGTCGTCGTCGGCTGCATGGCCTACGACCCGCGCGACGTCGCCGACCTCATCGACAAGGCCCGCGACTGGGGCGCATCCGCCGCCATGGTGACCCCGCCCTACTACGGCGGCATCTCGGCCGAGGCCACGGTCGCCGCGCTGGAGCCGGTGTTCGCCGCCTCCACGCTGCCGCTGCTGTTCTACAACAACCCGCACTCCACGGGCACCGACGTGCTGCCGGCGCACCTGGAGCCGCTCGCGGCGCACGACTCGTTCTGGGCGGTCAAGGAGACCTCCGGCGCGGCGAGCCGCGTGCGCGAGCTGCGGGCCGCGCTCCCCGAGCGCGTCGAGATCTTCGTCGGGGCCGACGGTCTCGCGCTCGAGGGCTTCGTGCAGGGCGCGACCGGGTGGGTCGCCGCCTCCGCGTGGCTGGCCCCGCAGGAGTGCGTGCGGCTGTGGCAGCTCGCCGACCAGGGCGAATGGGCCCAGGCGGTCAGACTGTGGCGCAAGCTGGCGACGCCGCTCGGGCTCATCGAGGACAGCTCGGCCTTCATCTCCCTCATCAAGGGATGCCTGACGCAGCTCGGCATCGAGCAGGGGCCCGTGCGCCCGCCGCTGCCCACCGCCGCGCCGGAAGAGATTCAGGCCGTGTTGACGGCCCTACAGGACGTTCAGGAGGTCGCACATGCGTGACGTCGCACAGTCGTTCAGCGACGAGGTCTTCGGCAAGGACCTCGGGCTCGAGATCGGCGGGCAGAGCCGATCGGGCGAGGGCGACAAGCTCCCGCTCATCAACCCCTCCGACGGGCGCACGCTCGGCGAGCTCTCCGGCGCATCGGCCGCGCAGGTCGACGAGGCCGTGGCCGCCGCACGCGCCGCCTTCACCGAGTCCGGGTGGGCCACCGACGCGGCCCTGCGCGTGGCCACGCTGCGCAAGCTCGCCGACCTCGTCGAGGAGAACGCCGAGGTCATCGCCTATCTCGACGCATGGGAGGCCGGCAAGGTGCTGGCCCTGAGCGTGGCCGAGGACGTGCCCGACGTCGTCGCGAACCTGCGCTTCTTCATCGACCTCATCGAGCACGACGACGGCCGCTACCTGCGCGACACCTCCGGCTGGGGCTGGGTGCAGAAGGTGCCGCTCGGCGTGGTGTGCGCGGTGCTGCCGTGGAACTTCCCGATCGCCATGCTCGGCTGGAAGGTCGCGCCGGCGCTGGCCACCGGCAACGCGATGGTCATCAAGCCGAGCGAGGACTCCAGCCTGTCGGCCCTGTACTTCGCGCGGCTGGCGCGCGAGGCCGGGGTGCCCGACGGCATCGTCAACGTCATCGTCGGAGACGGTCCGGGCACCGGCGCGGCGCTGGGCCGCCACGGCGACATCGACATGGTGACGTTCACCGGCTCCGGCGAGGTGGGGAGGCTGTTCCTGCGGTACAGCGCGGAGTCGAACCTCAAGCGGGTGTCGCTGGAGCTCGGCGGCCGGGCGATCTACGCGGTCGACGCCGCGCACGTCTCCGACCTCGCGGCGGCGGCGGAGGACATCGCGGGCGCCGCGTTCGGCAACGCCGGGCAGAACTGCACGGCGTCGTCACGGGCGGTCTACGTGGGGCCGGCCGACGAGCGCTACGAGGAGTTCACCAAGGCGCTCGCCGACGCGGCGGCCGGGTTCACGGTCGGCGACCCGCTGGCGGACGGCACGGCGATGGGCCCGGTCATCAATCTCGAGGCGCGCGACCGGATTTCGTCGTGGGTCGACGAGGCGGTCGGGGCCGGGGCGCAGGTCGTGCACCGGCAGGAGGACGTGCCGGGTGACGGCTTCTGGATCGGCCCGACGGTGCTGCGTGACGTGCCCGCCGAGACGACGCTGGGCACGGGCGAGATCTTCGGGCCGCTGACCGTGCTCATCCGGGTCGACACCCGCGAGGAGGCGGTGGCCCTCGTCAACGACGAGGACTACGGCCTGGCGTCGACGGTGTGGTGCGAGGACGTCAACGGGGTGCGCTGGTGGGCCGACCGGCTGCGCGTCGGCACGCTGGCGTTCAACGGCTACTCCGAGGGCACGGTCGCGACGCCCTTCGGCGGCTTCCGCCAGTCGGGATTCTGGGGCCGCGACAACGGCCCGGAGGCGATGGCCGGCTACCAGGAGGCGATGACCGTCTGGGTCAGCGACAACTGATCGTGCGGGTCGACGCCGAGGACATCCGGTACTTCGAGACGCTCGCGCGGGTCGGCACGCTGACCCGCGCCGGCGAGGAGCTCGGCGTCGACCACACCACCGTCGGCCGCCGCGTCAAGCGGCTCGAATCGGCGCTCGGGAAGCGGCTGTTCAAGCGCGACCCGACCGGCTGGCGACTGGCGCCCGCGGGCGAGTCGCTGCTGCCGGCGGCGCGGATGGTGGTGGCCGGGGCGTCGGCGTTCTCCGGCGGAGATCTCGTGGAGCCGGGGCCGGTCGAGTGGACCGTGCTGGCTCCGGACGGGTTCTCGGCGGCCGTGCTGGCGCCGCACGCCGCGGGCCTGGTGCGCGACCGCAACGTCGTGTTGCGGCTCATGTCGGTGACGTCGCTCGCCGGGCGCGACGCGGTCGACTACGACGTGGCGGTCGTGCGGGCCAAGCCGACGTCGACGCGGGTGCGGTCGGTGCCGCTGGCGCTCTACGAGGTAGGACTGTTCGCGACCCGCTCGTACCTGGACACGCACGATCCGGTCACGAGCGTCGACGATCTGGCCGGCCACGTCATCGCCTGGTGGGCCGACGACGCGCTGGCGACCGTGCCCGACTTCGCTTCTGCCGTGCCCGATTACGCGGGCCTGCGGCCGCGGCTGCCGGACACGATCAGGCTCCAGTCGAACAACCTGTGGGTGCACGAGGCGGCGGCCCTCGCCGACGTAGGGCTCGCGCTGCTCCCCTGCCACCTCGCCGGACGGCGCCCCGAGCTGCTGCGGGTGCTGCCCGACGAACTGTCGTTCCGCGGGCAGTACTGGGCCGTGTTCCCCGCCGGCCAGCTGCGCTGGGACGTCAGCGCGACCCTGCTGGCCTTCCTGCGGGAGGCGGTGCGCGCCGCGGGTCTCGACCCGGCCGAGGGCTGACGCTAGCTCGTTGCTCGCTGGCCGTCACCCCGGTGCCGACGCCCAGTCGAGCGCGTCCGTGACGACCAGGTCGGCGGCGCCGGAGGTCGCGGCGGCGACCTGCGCGGCGATGGAGTCGACGTCGTCGGGCGGTAGGGCGAGGTGCAGGCGGGCCAGGTTCGCGGGCAACCCCGCCAGGCCGTAGCCGGTGTCGCCGACGTCGACGCCCGCGGCCCGCAGCTCGTGCTCGATGCGGCCGGCCTCGGCGACCCCGACATCGACGTACGCCAGGCGGCGCAGCTCGCGCCGCACCCGCAGGCCGCGGGCGTCGGCCTCCGTCAGGGCCTCGGTGACAGCGTCGGAGTACGCGCGGATGAGGCCGCCGGTGCCGAGCAGGGTGCCGCCGAACCAGCGGGTGACGACGGCGACGACGTCGGTCAGCCCGCTGCCGCGCAGCACGTCGAGCATCGGGGAGCCCGCGGTGCCCGCCGGCTCCCCGTCGTCGTTGCTGCGCTCGGTGCGCCGGTCGGGCCCGAGGACGAACGCGCTGCAGTGGTGCCGGGCGTCGTGGTGCGCGCGCCGGGCGGCGTCGATGACGGCGCGGGCCGCCTCCTCGTCGGCCGCGGGCGCCACGTGCGCGAGGAACCGGGACCGCTTGGCCTCGACCTCGGCCTCCGCCGGGCCTGACAGGGTCGTGTAAGCGGTAACAGGCATGGCGCCATCATCTCCCCGGTGCCATCTCGGCCGGCGCTCTGCCGAACGGGCGACATATCGCCCGTTCGGCAGAGCGGACCGGGCGGGGGTGCGGCGCTCCGACGCTGGGTCAGGCGAAGGGGTCGAAGCGGCCGTCGACGGCGGTCCAGCCGGCGTCGACGAAGAGCTGGCTGCCGGTGACGAAGCTGGACGCGTCGGAGGCGAGGTAGACGACGGCCCCGGCCAGCTCGGAGGGGTGGGCCCAGCGGCCGAGAGCGCTGGCCTGGGCGTACGCGTCGCGCCACGCCGGGTCGGACTTGATCTGCGTCGTCAGCGGCGTGTCGACCACCCCGGGCGCGATCGCGTTGCAGCGCACCCCGCGCGGGCCGAGTTCCGCGGCCGCCGTGCGCAGCAGCTGCACCAGGCCCGCCTTGGTCGCCGCGTAGACCGACTGGCCCGGCTCCACGAGCACCGCCCGCATCGAGCTGAACGCGATGATGCTGCCCCGCCCGCGCTGGGCCATGCCGCGGCCGAACGCCCGGATGAGGTCGAAGTGCGCGCGCAGGTTGACGCCGACGACCTTGTCGAACTCCTCGCCGCTGTAGTCGAGCAGGTGCTTGCGCACGTTGACGCCCGCCGTGATGACGAGCACGTCGACGCCGCCGTCAGATGCGTCGGACCCGTCGGGCCCGTCGAGGTCGCGGGCCGCTTGCTCGACGGCCGCGGAGTCGGTGATGTCCAGCGGATACGCCTCCAGACCCTCGCCGAGGGAGGCGGTCTCGCGGGCCGCGTCGACGTCCCGGTCGGCGACGACCACCCGGGCACCGTTGGCGGCCAACGCCAGCGCGCTCTCGCGGCCGATGCCGCTGCCGCCGCCGACGACGAGCGCGGTGCGGCCGTCGAGGCGGAACAGCCTCGTGTAGTCGGGTCGGTCGGCGGCGGCGGGGTCGCTCACGGCTCTCCTCCTGCGTCTGCGGCGTCGCGCGCCGCGGCGGGGGCCACGAGCCGAGCCACGGCGCTGGGGAACGCCTCACGGTAACTCCGCCACGTGCCCGCCGGGGTCGTCACCGTGTGCGCGGCGAGCAGCGCGTGCGCCACCGCCCGGGTCACCGCGTCGCCGCCCGCGTCGAGCAGCCCGTGGAACCCGGCCAGGTCGGGGGCCTCCCGCTCGCAGGTCGCGGCGCCGAAGAACGTGTCGCCGTCGAACATCGTGTGCACCGGCTTGACCGCCCGCGCCAGCCCGTCGTGGGCGATCCCGGCGAGCTTGGCGCACTGCGCCTTCGTCAGCGTCGCGTCGGTCGCGATGACCCCGATCGTCGTCGCCATCCCGGGCCGACCGACGAGCTGCGGCGGCGCCGACGACGCCTGCTCGCGCGCCGCCTCCGCCTCGGGCTCCGAGGGCACCCCGAGCCCGTCGAGCTCGCCGGGCAGCAGGAACCGCCGGGCGTACAGCTCCCCCGTCGCCGGGTCGACGGCCTCGCCGAGGGCGTTGAGCACGACGAGCGCCGCGACCGTCGTGCCGTCGGGCAGCACCGCGCTCGCCGAGCCGATGCCGCCCTTGAACCCGCCGCACTTGGCCCCCGCGCCGGCCCCGACGACGCCCTGCTCACACCTCGACCTCTCGTCGACGGTGAGATCACCAGAGTTCGATGTCACGTTGAGGTTGACTGGCGAATCAGCAGGTCGGGAGGCCTTGGCCGCCTCGTACGCCGCCCGGCCGGTCTCGTGGTCGGGGCGATGCGCGAAGTCGCCACCACGGCCCAGGTCGAAGACGACGGCGGCGGGCACGAGCGGCACGACCTGCCCCGGCTCCCCCATCGGCAGCCCGACGCCGTCGTCGAACAGCGCCCGCATCACCCCGTCGGCGGCCGCGAGCCCGAATGCGCTGCCGCCGGACAGACAGATCGCGTGCACCCGCTCGACGACATTGCGCGGGTCGAGCAGATCGGTCTCCCGGGTCCCCGGACCGCCGCCGCGCACGTCGACACCGCCGACGACGCCGTCGTCGGGGGCCAGCACGACCGTCGTGCCGGTCAGCCACCCCGGCTCCCGGAGGGTGACGTGCCCGACGCTCAGCCCGGCCACGTCGAGGAGGCTGTTCGTGGGCCCGAGCCGCACGGCGTCGTCGCTGGGCTGCGTCATCTCAACGTCCTTCCTCAGGCTTCCTCACGCGGACCGGCCGGCGGCACGCACCCCGTCGGCCAGCCGCGCCGCGTCGATCCCGGCGAGCGCACCCTGCAGCGTCGGGATGCTCGCGACGAGCCGCCGCGTGTACGGGTGTTGGGGGTCCTCGTAGACCCGACTCGTCGGCCCCTCTTCGACGATCTGCCCCGCCTCCATGACGACGACCCGCTCGCACAGGTGCCGCACCACCGACAGGTCGTGGCTGACGAACACGAGCGTCAGGCCGTGGTCGTCGACGAGGTCGGCGATGAGGTTGAGCACCTGCGCGCGCACCGACACGTCGAGGGCGCTGACGGGCTCGTCGGCGACGAGGATGTCGGGGTCGGGAGCCAGCGCGCGGGCCAACGAGATCCGTTGCCGCTGGCCGCCGGAGAACTGGTGCGGAAACCGGCGCGCCGCCGAGGGGTCCACGCCCACCGACGCGAGCAGGTCACCCACCCGGTGCTTCTCGGCGGCCCGCCCTTGCGCCACGAGCGGCTCGGCGACGATGTCGGCGACCCGCATCCGCGGGTTCAGCGAGCTCATCGGATCCTGGAACACCAGCTGGAGGCTGTCGCGCACGAACCGCAGCCGCCGCTCCGGCAGCCCCGCGATCTCCCGGCCCTCGACCCGCACCGACCCGCTCGTCGGACGGTCCAGGCCGGCGAGGATCCGCAGCAGCGTCGACTTGCCGCACCCGGATTCGCCGACGATCCCGACGCGTTCGCCGCGGCGCACGGTCAGGCTCACGCCCCGCAGCGCCTCGACGACCGGCGCCGGCTGCAGCAACCGGCGCCGCGGCCGCTTGTAATGCCGCACGACGTCGGTCAGCTCGATGATCGGCTCCCCCGCCGCGATCCCCGACACGCGGTCGCCGGCCGGGCGGGCGCTCGCGCCAGGGGGTTCGGCCGCGACGTCGCCCGAGTCGCCCGCCGCACCCGACTCCGATGAAGACGCCGAGCCCGAACCCGACGCCGCCGACGTAGACGCCGCAGACCCCGAACCCCGCCCGCCGACGAGCCGCCCCCGCGCGTCGACGGCACTCAGGTCGGAGGCGGCGACGAGCCGGGCGGTGTACTCGTGCTCAGGCCGGGTGAACACCTGCTCGACGGGCCCGGTCTCGACGATCCGCCCGCGGTGCATCACGGCGACCCGGTGGCACACGGTGGCGACGACCGCGAGGTCGTGGGTGATGAACAGCAGCCCGGCGTCGCGGGCGGCGGCCCCGGAGACGATGAGGTCGAGCACCCCCGCCTGCACGGTGACGTCGAGCGCGGTCGTCGGCTCGTCGCAGATGAGCAGCGCGGGGTCGTTGGCCAGGGCGATCGCGAGCACGACCCGCTGCCGCTGACCGCCGGAGAGCTGGTGCGGGTAGGCGCGCGCCGCGGCCGTCGGGTCGGGCAGCCGCACCTGGTCGAGCAGCTCGACGGCCCGGTCGCGGGCCGTGCGCGCGTCGACGCCGTGCACGGTCATCACCTCGGCGACCTGCTCCCCCACCCGCATCGTCGGGTTGAGCGCGGTCATCGGCTCCTGGAAGACCATCGCCATGTCGAGGCCCCGGGCGTGCGAGAGCGAGTGCTCGCTCGCGCCGACGATGTCGCGGTCGAAGCCGGCCAGCCGCACCGATCCCGACGACCGCAGCCCCTCCGGCAGCAGCCCCATGATCGACAGGGCGGTCAGCGACTTGCCGGAGCCCGACTCCCCGATGAGCCCGAGCCGCTCGCCGCGCGCGATCGACAGGTCCACGCCCTCGACCAGCGGCGTCGAGCCGGTCGTCACCCCGAGGTCGCGAACGTTGAGCACGTCGCCGGTGGCCGGCGTGGCGCCGCTCATCGCCGGTCCTCCAGCCGCGGGTCGAGCAGGTCGCGCAGGCCGTCGCCGAGGAGGTTGAAGCCGAGCACGGCGAGCGCGATCGCGAGGCCCGGCACGATCGCCAGCTGCGGCGCCATGAACAGCAGCGGCTGGCTCTCCTGCAGCATGAGCCCCCACGACGGGGTCGGCGGTGGCGTGCCGAGCCCGAGGAACGACAGCGCGGCCTCGGCGAGGATCGCGATCGCGAAGGCCACCGACGCCTGCACGATGACCATGCTGCCGACGTTCGGCAGCACGTGCCGCACCGCGATGGAGACGGGTCGCCGCCCGGCCGCCCGCGCCGCGAGCACGTACTCGGAGGCGAGCACCCCGAGCCCCGCGGCGCGCACGACCCGCGCGAACGTCGGGATGCTCGCGATGCCGATGGCGATCATCGCCGTCAGCGTGCTGCCGCCGAAGACCGCGCTGAACATGATCGCCAGCAGCAGCGCGGGGAACGCGAGCAGGATGTCGGCGGCGCGCATGATGATCGTGCTCAGCCACGGCGGCACCATCGCCGCGAGCACCCCGAGCGGCACCCCGACGAGGGCGGCGACGCCGACGGCGACGACCCCGACGAACAGGGTCGTGCGCGCCCCGACCATGAGGCGGCTCAGCACGTCACGCCCGAACAGGTCGGTGCCGAGCCAGTGCTGCGCCGACACCCCCTGCAGGCGGCTCAGGGGGTCGACGTACAGCGGGTCGTGCGGCACCCACACGTACGAAAGAAGGGCCGCGAGCACGACGAGGCCGACGAGCCCGGCGCCGACGAGCAGGCTCGGGTTGCGCCACGACCGGGAGGCGGTCGCCGGGGCGGGCACCCCGCCTCCGGTGGCCTCGGGGCGCGCGAACGACGGCTGCGTCATCGGGCGCCCGCCTTCACGCGCGGGTCGATGAGCGCGTAGAGCACGTCGACGAGCATGTTGACGAGCAGCACGGCGAGCACGAGCAGCATGACGACGTCCTGCACGACGATGAGGTCGCGGTTGGCGACGGCGTCGAGCAGCAGGCTGCCCAGCCCCGGCACGACGAACACGCGCTCGACGACGACGGCCCCGATGAGCAGCGTCGCCAGCTGCAGCGCGAGCACGGTGACGACGGGGATCGCCGCGTTGCGCAGCCCGTGCCGCCACAGCGCCCGCATCGGCCGCAGCCCCTTGGCCCGGGCGGTGCGCACGTAGTCCTCGGCCATGACGTCGAGCACCGCGCTGCGCACGTAGCGGGCGAGCACGGCAGCCTGGACGAGCCCCAGCGCGAGCGAGGGCAGCACGAGTTGGCGCAGGAACATCACGGGGTCGGCGGCCGGCGGGGTCCAGCCGTTGGCGGGCAGCCAGCCCAGGCGCACCGCGAACAGCGTGATGAGCAGCAGGCCCGCGAGGAACGACGGGATCGCGACGCCCACCTGCGAGAGGGCCGAGAGCGCCAGGCCGATCGGGTGGCGGTGCCGCACCGCCATGAGCGTGCCGAGCGGCAGCGCGAGGAGCACCGCGATGACCATGGCCGTCACGACGAGCCAGAGCGTGACCTGCAGCCGGTCGGCGATCTGGGGCCCGATCGCCGCCCGCGAGATGTAGCTGTCTCCGAGGTCGAGCCGCACCAGCCCGTGCACCCAGTCGAGGTAGCGCTCACGCAGCGGGGCGTCGAGCCCGAAATCGGCGCGGAGCCGGGCCACGGCCTCCTCGGAGGCGTTGACCCCCAGGGCGACCCGGGCGGGGTCGCCGGGCAGCCACTGCATGAAGCCGAACACGAGCAGCGAGCTGACGAACAGGCTGATGAGCAGCGTCACCACCTTGCGGGCGAGCACGACGGGCATGAGGCGGACCGGCCGGTTACTGGCAGCGCAGGGCCGTGAGGTCGAAGGACTCGCTGATGGCGTTGGTCGGCAACCCGGTCACGCTCGCGTCGGCGACCATGAGGTTGGGCATGAGGAACAGCCAGTCGCTCGCCGCGTCCTGGGAGATGAGCCGGGCCGCCTGCTTCATGTTCTCGACCTGCGCGGCCTCGTCACCGGTGTCGGCGGCCTGCAGCAGCTGGCTCAGGCGCGGGTTGTCGTAGTGGATGTAGTAGTCCTTGTTGCCGAACACCGTGCCCAGGTCGCGCGGCTCGACGTGCGCGACCATCGACATCTCGTAGTCGCCGCCCTTGAAGACGTTCGTCAGCCACGCCGCCGGAAACTCCAGCTGGTCGAGGGTGACCCGGAAACCGACCTGCTCGAGCTGGCTCTTGACGACCTGCCCGCAGGCCGTGGCGTACGGCAGCGACGGCAGCCGCAGCCGCACCGCGGGGTTGGTCGCGCCCGCCTGCTGCAGCAGGGCCTTCGCCTGCGCGACGTCGTAGGGGGCGATGCCGGTGAGGTCCTCGTACCAGGGGTCGGTCGGGGGCACCATGCTGCCGATGAGCTTGCCGCGGCCGCCCCAGCAGGTCTTCAGCAGGTTCTCGTGGTCGATGGCCTGCCGGGCGGCCTGCCGCACCCGCACGTCGTTGAACGGCGGCCGGGCGTTGTTCATCGACAGCACGACCTCGCCGTTCGTCGTGCCCTCGATGATCGTGTACTTCGGGTTGCCCTCGAACTGCGCGAGCGTCTCGGGGGCCTGCACGGTGGAGACGATGTCGATCGTGCCGGTGAGCATCGCGTTGTTCAGGGCCGTCGGGTCCTTGAAGTAGGCGAGCTTGACGGTGTCGAAATACGGCTTCTGGCCCCAGTAGTTCGGGTTGCGCTTGAGGGTCAGGGAGTCGCCGCGGGTCCACGCGTCGAGCGTGTACGGACCGGTGCCGACCGTGCTCGTCGCGAGCGAGTCCACCCCGGACTGGCTGAACATCGCCCCGATCCGGGTCGTCATCCGGTACAGCCAGTCGTTGCTCGGCCGGCTCAGCGTGACCTGCAGCTGGGTCGGCGAGACCGCCTTCGCGTCGGCGACCACGTCCATCGCCTTGGCCAGCGACGTGGTCCAGTCGTTCTTCACCCGGTTGATGGAGAACACCGCGTCGTTCGCGTCGAAGGTGTCGCCGTTGGTGAACGTCGCGTTCGGCACGAGGTCGAACGTGTACGTCTTCCGGTCGTCGGAGACCGTCCACGCGCTCGCCAGACCCGGCACGATCGTGCCCTCCGCGTCGAGCTTGACGAGGCCCTCGTAGACGTTCGTCAGCAGCGCCTGCGGGATCGCCGCCCCGTCGGAGGTCGTGAAGTCGAGGCTGGCCGGCTCGGCGAACATGCCGACGCGCAGCCCGCCTCCGGTCGAGTCGCCGTCGCCGGGTGAGCCGGCCGACCCGGCTCCGGCCGAGCAGGCGGTGAGCGCCAGCGAGACGACGCTCGCCACGGCCAGCCCCACGCCGGCGCGGCGGCGGGCACGACGACCGCGAAGGCCGCAAAGACCGCCGAGGCGGGGATCGCGAGGTGTCATGGGCGCTCCAGGGTTGAGGCGGGATCGACGCGGGCCAGTCAACCACCCTGCGCGCCGGAACCGGGCGTGCCGCGGGGTTACGGTATAGACGCAGCCCGCGACGGGCGGCACACGCGCACACAGCGCTCGGAGCGGGGGGCCGGCGACGAGGAAGGCACCTGCGATGACGTTTGAGTCGGTCGGGCAGCGGCTGGAGGCCGCCGTCCAGCGTTTCGGCACCCGCGTCGCCCTGCACGAGCTGCGCGACGGCATCACCCACGTGACGACGTACGCGCAGGTCGGGCGTCGACTGGCCGAGCACGCCGCCTGGCTCGACGAGGCCGGCGTGGGCCGCGGGCAGCCCGTGCTTGTGCGGGCCGCGCCGGGGCAGCGGCTGGAGGCCATGCTCGGCGAGCTCGCCG
>NZ_BCNQ01000107.1 GCF_001515525.1 Piscicoccus intestinalis NBRC 104926
GACGACGAACTCACCCTGTCTCGGCGTGCGGACGGCTACGCGGCGGTCCGCTCCGCCTCCGGCAGGGGCGTGGCGAGCGCCCGCGCACTCAGGAGCAGGGCGGTGGTCGCGGCGAGCGCGACGACGAGACCGAGCCAGTGGAGCCGGTCAGCGCGAACGCGACGTAGCCGAGGAGCGCGCCGACGGCCGACAGCAGCGCGTACGGCAGCTGGGTGACGACGTGGGTGATGACGCTGCACGCGGAGCCGGTGGCCGACAGGATCGTCGTGTCGGAGATCGGGGAGATGTGGTCGCCGAGCATCGCGCCGGCGAGCACGGCGCCGAGGGCCGGCAGCAGCAGGTCGGGCTCGGCGAGGGTGTTCATGATCGACCCGGCGATCGGCAGGAGGATGCCGAAGGAGCCCCACGAGGTGCCGGGCGCGAACGCCATGGCGCCGGCGACGACGAACATCAGCGGCACGAGCCAGGCGGCGCTCAGGGCGGCGGTCTCGACGAGGTGGCCGAGGTATTCGCCGGTGCCGAGTCTGCCGCGAACGACTGCCTAGGATGAATCAATGCCCATCCAACGCGCGCCCAGCCGGACGGACCGGCCGTGAACAGCCCACGTGACCGCGATCCGACCGGCCGACCCCGCCAACAGCGCCCGCGCGACGAGCTCGGTCGACCCCTGCCGTACGGCAGCCCGGGCGTCGAACCCGTGTCGGAGGATCCGCTGCCCCCGCAGGAGACGCTGGCCACGGCGCGGCGGCTGCTCGATGAGGGGCGCCCGTTCTCGGCGCACGAGGTGCTCGAAGCCCGCTGGAAGGCCGGGCCCGACTCCGAACGAGACCTGTGGCAGGGGCTCGCGCAGATCTGCGTCGGCTTGACCCACGCGGCGCGCGGCAATGCGACCGGCGCCGTGCGGCTCATCGAGCGAGGGGTGGGGCGGCTCACGGCCTACGCGGGTGGGCCGGGGCCCACGTACGGACTGGACCTGGCGGAGGTCACCGACTGCGCCCGGCGACGCGTCGAGGGTGCGTGAGTCGGTCGTAGAGGCCGACGTATGCCGCGGCGCCACTGGGGTCAACCCCGCCCGCGGTGTCCTTTGGCGTCTCCGGGGACCGCCGACCATGATGGGTCGGACACACCACCGCGGCTGGAACCCTGGACCGCGATCTTCGATGACGTGCGCCCTGGACCCGGCGGGCCCACGCAGATCAACCCGGGGCAGGGGGCGCCGCATTCGGCCTTCTAAGCCTCTTGGTGGGCATCGCGGGGCCGGTTCAATGCTCGCGAACTTGTGACATGGCGTTGGGCCATGTGACTCCTCAGTGCCCCGCGGTCGCGAGAGTGGCCTCGACGAAGAACTCGTCGAGTTCGGGAGGCTGCTGGTGCCCCATGCCCGGGACGACGCGCAGGTCGGCGCCGGGGATGAGTTCGGCGAGGCGGCGGCCGGATTCGACGGGCACGACGGGGTCCTCGTCGCCGTGCACGATGACCGTGGGCACCGCGATGTCACCGAGCCTGCCGGCCCACGGTGGTTGCGCGCCCATGGCGAGGCGTTGCCGCTCGAAGCCGCTCCAGTCGACGCCGCGGCCCCACATCGTCGTGGCGAGCCAGGTGACGTACTCCGGCGGGTAGGGGTACCCGGAGCCGGCGATCGTCGGCAGGCTCTGCCGTTCCCACGCCAGGAACGAGGCCTCGTCGTGGAAGGGCGCCTGCGCCACCGGCCCCGGTGTGCGCGAATCACGTTCCTTGGCGAACGTGAAGAACAGGCCGAGCCCGGACACGTCTTCCGGGTGCGTCAGGGCGAGCAGTTGAGCGATGGCGCCGCCCATCGACCGGCCGCACACGAGCGCCGGGCCGCCGAGTTCGGCGATGAGTCCGTGGACGTCTTCGACCATGTCGGTGAGCGTGTAGGCGGCGTCGGGGAACCGGTCCGATCCGCCGACGTCGCGGTTGTCGCCCCGCACGACGCGGTACCCGCATTCGGCGAGCCGCTCGGCGTAGGAGCGCGGCGTCGAGATCAGCTGCGCCATGTGTCCCTCGAGGTGGACGATGAGCGGAATACCGGCAGAACCGATCTCGTCGATGCACAGTCGTGTTCCGTTCGCCACGGCCAGAGTGCGCTCCACCCGACCGAGCCTACGGCCGGCGCCCGCATCGGCCCGCGCGCGGGACCCCGCTGCGTGAACCGAGACGAAGTTGGCTTACATACTCGCCTCGTCGACACTCCTCGGCTCGCAGGTCGAGTCTCTGACCTGGTCATTCATCACGAACGCCGGCGGCGCTCGAGGAGTATGTATGCCGTTCTCGTCTTCGGTCCTGCCGGGGCCCGTCCGAGGCATCCGTTTCGACCCGGTTTGCGGCGGCAGGGTTCAGGCGCCCGCCCGCAGGTTCTCCCGCAGAGTGCGCAGTGCTTTGGGACCGAAACCGTGTAGGGCGAGCAACTCGTCGTCGGGCATGGCCGCGGCCTGCGCGGCGGTGGCGATCCCGGCGCCGCCCAGGGCCCGCCGGGCCGGGGCAGACAGGCCGTCGAAGGGGTCGGGCGGCTCTCCGAAGTACTCGGCCACGACCCTGCGCGGGGCGCGGTGCGCCCAGGCCTCGGTGATGACCTCGACCAGCTCGTCCCGTTCGATCTCACCGAGCCGAGACAGTTGGACGAGCACCCCCGGGTGGCTGCGGAAGTGGGGGATGTCGAAGAACGGCCCGTCGGCCTGGACCAGGGCCTCCTTGGCCTCCATGTCGGGCAGCATCACGACGAGCAGGTCGGTGAACGGTTCGCCGCTGGCCGGGTCGATCGCCGTGCTGTGGGGCGCGCGGTAGAGGAGGAACCCCTTGCCGTTGACCTTCCACGTCGGGCTGTCACCCCACGAGACCCCCAGCTCAGTGCCCGGCAGGGAGCCGGCGATCGCGTCGACATCGGCTGCGGTGGCTCGCACGTTCCCCCTCCATGGCCCGCTGTTCGATGGCCACAGTGTGACCGGGCCGCTTCGCCGGGAGCAAGCGTCAGGCGGTCGCGCGCGGGATGGTGTCGTCGGTGGTCTTGCCGAGTTCGTGGCGGAGCGCGCCTTCCAGCAGCGGGAAGCGGAAGCGGTGCCCGAGGTCGGCCAGCCGGGCCGGCACGACGCGCTGGCTGGCCTCGGCCACCTCCTTGGCGCCGTCGGCGCCGAGCAGCAGCCGCGGACCGAAGCCGGGCGTGGGCACCCGGGCGGGCCGACGCAGCACCCGGCCGAGGGTGGTGGCCCAGTCGAGCTGCCGCACCGGGTGCGGGGCGACGGCGTTGACAGGTCCGGAGAGCCGCTCGTCGACGATCGCGCGGTAGTAGATGTCGACCATGTCGTCGAGGGCGATCCAGGAGAGCCACTGGTCGCCCCCGGCGAGCGGACCGCCGAGGCCCGCTGCGAACAGCGGCCGCTGCAGCCCGAGCGCGCCACCCGCCGCAGACTGGACGATGCCGGTGCGCACGCACACGTGCCTCCCGGCGGCCTGGGCCGCGTCGGCCTCCCAGCCGTCGACGACGTCGGCGAGGAAACCGTCTCCGCGGGAGGCGTTTTCGTCGAGGGTCTCATCGCCCCGGTCGGCGCCGTAGAGGCCGATGGCCGAGGCGCTGATGAACGGGACGTCGCCGGCCACCCGCGCCAGCCGCGCGGTCGGCCCGACCCGGGAGTCGTGCACGGCGCGCCGATGCTTGTCGGTGAAGCGCCCCGCGATGGGCGCGCCCGCCAGGTGCACGATCGCGTCGAGTCCCTCGGCGAGATCCTCCGCGGGGTCGGCCGGATCCCACACTCTTGTGTGCGCACCGCCTCCGGAACGGACGAGCCGGACGACCCGGTGGCCGGCCGTCGTCAGGAACGCCGAGAGCGCCGAGCCGAGCAGCCCCGAGGAGCCGGTCATGCCGACCGTCAACGGGTCGGGAGCCAGCTCGCGCAGCTCGGCGGCAATGGCGAAGTCGCCCGAGAGCTGGCGATACCGGTAGGCGAGGGCGGGCCGCACGGTGAACGACGGCACAGGGGTCGTGATCCGGTCGATGACGCGGGTGCCACCGGGGACGTCCTCGAAGAGGTGCTCGTGGCGCCACGGCACGCGCGAGCGGGTCAGCGGCAGCTCGCTCTCGTCGACGAACCGATGGCCCTCCTGGTAGTCGCCGAGCCGGTGGTGGGCGGTCCACTTCACGCCGCCGGGCAACTCGACGACGGCCGTCCCGTCGGCCAGGGAGCCGGACTCCTGCGCCACCGACATCGGCACCCACGGCGGCAGCATCCGTTGCAGCGCACCGGGTCTGGCGTGCCAGGCGAACACCCGCTCACGGGGCTCCGACAGAACGGTGCTGGTCTCGATGCCCATGTGGCTCCTTCGATGGCACGGCCGGCGAGGCTGCCACTCGATCGTCGCAGGCGCCGGTCGGGGGCGCCCGTCGAATGACAGCGACGGTAGCGGTCGGTGTCTCGCGGCGAGCCCGTGGTCCGGTCCTCGCCGGCGGCAGGCACCATGGGTCCATGTCCGCGCTCGCTGCCGCCCTGGCTTACCGCAGGTTGGTGCAGGAGAGCGCGAGTCTTCGGCTGCTGCGTTCCGATCTGCTCGCGGTGACGGCCGCCGTGCTCTCAACCCATCTGAGCGCGCCAGGAGCCCGCATGCCGGCGGCGGAGGCGCACGAACTCATCGACGCCGACCTCGACGAGCTACGCGATCACTTCGATCTGGGAGCCAAGTCGGCCAAGGCCTACTGCGACGACTGGCGCGCGGCGGGCATCCTCGTGCGGCGCCCGTCCGCCGACGCCCGCGGAGAGACCTACGAGCTGTCGCCCGAGGCGATCGAGGCGATCCGGGTGCTCGACCAGCTGGACCGTCCCCGCAGCACGGTGACCGAGTCCCGGCTCGTCGGGCTCATGACCGCCGTGCACCGGCTCGCCGTCGACACCGACTCCGATGTGGGACGGCGGCTGGGTGCCTTACAGGCGGAACGAGACCGGATCGACTCCGAGATGGATCGGTTGCGGTGCGGCGACGTGGACGTGCTGGACGACCGGCGAGCCCTCGAGCGCGTCACCGAGGTGCTGCTGCAGGCTCAGGACCTGCCCGGCGACTTCGCCCGGGTGCGTGCGCGATTCGAGACTCTCAACCAGGAGTTGCGCGCGAGCATCCTCGATGCGCAGGGCGCTCAGGGGGCGGTGCTCGACGACGTCTTCGCCGGGGTCGACGTCATCGAATCCTCCGACGAGGGAGCAACCTTCACGGCCTTCTCGGCCCTGATCCGGGACCCGGAGCGATCGGCCGCGTTCGATGCCGATGTCGCCGACATCCTCGATCGCGACTTCGCCCGCGGGCTGTCGGCGGACTCACGCCGCGCGCTGCGCACCCTGGTGCGGGAGTTGAAGAACGGCAGCCGCCAGGTGCACGGCGTGCTCACCGAGTTCGCCCGCGGCCTGCGTCGCTACGTGTATTCCCAGGAGTTCGCGCGCGACCGCGCCCTGCGCACCGCGCTGCAGGACGCTCTCGCCGGCGCCGTTCCCGCGAGCCGGCAGCGCCGCCCCTACGCCGAACTCGGCGCCGAACTCGAGCTGCCGGCCTTGCGGTCGCGCAGCGTCGGGGAACTGAGCCCGTACGACCCGTCCGACTTCGACACCGGTGTGGCCCTGCTCGACGACACCCCCGGCACGGTCGACCTGGCGGTGCTCGCCGCCCTCGCACGGGAGACCGAGATCGACTACCCCGAGCTCGTGCGCAACGTCAACGAGGTGCTGACCGGTGCCCCGAGCGCCACGGTCGGGCAGGTGCTCGCCGCACATCCCGCGAGCCAGGGCGTGGCCAGCGTCGTCGGCCTGTTGTCGCTGGCCACGCGGCACGGACGGGTGAGCGACGAGGAGAGCGAGCGCCTCGATTGGTGCGGCGCCGACGGCATCGACCGCTGGGCCCGCGTCGATGTGCACGTGTTCACGGAGCCGGTCGACGCATGAGTGACGACACGCCCGATGCCACCCCGCGGCTGTGGACCGGAGACACCGGCCGCCTGCACGACCAGAGCCGCCGCGCGTTGCTGCGGCTGCTGCAGGGGCCGTACCTGTCGGGGCGGGCCCAGCCGCAGTTGTGGTCGGCGCTCGTCGCCGACGAGGCGACGATCCGTTCGCGTCTGCACGAGTTGTTCCTCGACCTGGTCATCGACCACGTCGACGAATTCGCTTTCACCCGTAAGGTGCGCACGGGCGAGGTCGACGTGCCGCAGGCGCTGCGCAGCGAGCGCCTGACGTTCGCCGACACCGTCATGCTGCTCGTCCTGCGCCAACTCCTGCTCGCCGCCGCCACCGACAGCCGGGTCATCGTCGACCAGGAGGAGGTGTTCGAGCGTCTCGCGGTCTACCGCGACGGCGACGAGAGCACGTACCGGCGCAACCTCAACGCGGCGTGGACCCGCATGAAGAACCGTTTCCGGGTACTGCACGACGTGGGGGAGGACCGGGTCGAGATCTCGCCGGTCGTGAAGTTCCTCATCGACGAGGACCGTGTGCGGGCCTTGACGCAGGTCTACGCCCAGATCGCCGGGGAGGCGGGAGCCGGGCCGGCCGCGGAGCCCGAGCCGGACGAGCCGATCGAGGGCGGTGATGACGCGTGAGCCAGGCCGCCCTGCCGCTCGGTGACGCGCACGACGGCCAGTGGCGCCTGGCCGAGATCCAGGTGGCGAACTGGGGCACGTTCGACGGCGCGATCTACCGCATCCCGATCGCGCGCTCCGGCCACCTGCTGACCGGCCCGTCGGGCTCCGGCAAGTCCTCGCTGCTCGACGCCATCGCGGCGGTGCTCACCCCTGACAAGTGGCTGCGGTTCAACGAGGCCGCGCAGGGTGCCGGCACGCGCACCGACCGCCGCACGATCGTCAGCTACGTGCGCGGCGCCTGGTCGCGCACGACCGACGACCTGGAGGATCGGGTCGTCTCCGCGTTCCTGCGCCCCCGCGCGACGTGGAGCGGCATCGTGCTCCGCTACGAGAACGGCGTGGATCGCCCGGTCAGCCTGTGCCGCTTGTTCTTCATCAAAGGCACAAGTGTCGCATCGGGCGACGTCAGCGACCTGTGCCTGCTGGAGCGTTCGGCGCTCGACCTGCGTGACCTGGAGCGGTTCGCGCGCACCGGCCTGGAGACCCGCAAGGTCAAGGCGGCGTTCGGTGACGCGGTCGTCACGTCCGGCGGGGCGCACGCCCGGTTCTACGCCCGGCTGCGCAGCCTGTTCGGCATCGCCCACGAGGGCGCGCTGCAGCTGCTGCACAAGACCCAGTCGGCCAAGAGCCTCGACAGCCTCGACCAGCTGTTTCGCGACTACATGCTCGAGCGCCCCACCACCTTCGACCTCGCGGATACGGCCGTCACGCAGTTCGGCGAACTGCGCGACGCCCACGACCGCGTCGTGCAACTGCGGATGCAGCGCGACCTACTCCTGGAGCTGCGCACGGCCTCGCAGGAGTACGACCGCGCGCTGGAGTCCGCGTCGGCGGCGGGGGCGTTGGCCGAGGCCGTCGGCCCCTATCGCGTGCGACGCGGGCTCGATCTGACCCGCGCCGAAATCGCCGCGACGACAGAACGAATCGGCGGCCTGTCCCTCGACGCGGAACGGGCCGAGGGCGCCGCGACGGCGGCGGAGGAGGACTGGGAACGGGCGCAGCGGCGCACCCGCGATCTCGGCGGCACGGAGGCCGAGCACCTGCAACAGCGCATCGGCTCGGCCCGCGAGGCGCTCGCCGCGACGCAGCGCCGGTGGGGCGCGCTGCAGCAGCAGCTGCGCTCGGCGGGGATCGAGCACGCGCCCGCGACCGGCGCCGAATTCACCGAGCTGCTCGCGCAACTCGACGCGGCACCGGAGCTGGTCGCGGCCGGGCCGACGCACGCGCAGCAGGAGCGCTACGTCACTGCCCGACGGGAGGTCGAGGGCCTGGAGGCCGAGATCCGCTCCCTGCGCACGAGCGGCACGACGGTGCCCGAGCGACTCCTGCACGTGCGGCGGCGCGTCGCCGACGCGGTGGGAGTGCCGCCGTCGGCGTTGCCGTTCGCGGCCGAACTCATCGGCGTCAAAGACGAATTCGCGCAGTGGGCCGGCGCGATCGAGCGGGTGCTGCGCCCGTTCGCGCTGACGATGCTCGTGCCCAGCCAGCACCTGGGCGCGGTGCGACGGTGGGTCGACACCGAGCACCTGGCGATGCGGTTCGTCTTCGAGGAGGTGAGCCGGGACGCGCCGCCGCCGCGGCCCGCCTCCACCGATCGCTCGCTCGTGCACCGCGTGCGCGTGGCGCCGGGGCCATCCGGTGACTGGCTCGCCGGTCGGCTCTCCGAGCGCTTCGACCTCGCGTGCGTCGATCACCCCGACGAGCTGGCCGCGTACCCGCGGGCGGTGACGATCCGCGGCCAGATCCGGTCGCGGACACGCTATGAGAAGGACGACCGGCTACGCATCGACGACCGCGCCCACTGGGTGCTCGGCGACCGCGAGGGCAAACTCGAGGCGCTCGTGCAGCGGCTGGGGCAGGTGCGAGCCGAGCTGGAGTCGGCGCGGGTGCAGGTGGAGTCGGCCGAAAGCGCGCAGCGCGCGGCCTATCAGCGCCACGCGGCGGTCGAGGCTATCCGCGCCCATGTCTGGGTGGACGTCGATCGCGATGCGGCCAGCGCGGAGGTGGACAGACTGCACCGGGCGCTGGAGGCGCTGACGAGCGACGCGGGAGATCTGCAGTCGGCGCTGCGCGACGAGCGGGCGGCGCGGGCTGAACGCGACGCTGTGCGGGAGGCCCGCGACGAGATCCGGCTCGCGCTGCGGCAGGCGCGGCAGGGTCGAGACGACCTGGTGGACGCGGCCGACGAGACCGACACGCGCATCGCCGCGGGGGAGGTTGCGCCGGTCGACGAGGCGACGTGGGCGGCGCTCGACGTGCGGTTCCGACGGGTGCAACGCCGCATCACGCGCACGAACATCGCCGACGTGGGCCACGACGTCCTGCGCCAGCTGCAGCGGGAACGCGATGCTGCTCTGGAGAGTTCGCGGACCGCCTCCGGGGTGGTGACGTCGCTGTCCACTCGCTTCTCTGAGCGCTGGCCCGCGGTGGCGGCCGACCTCGTGCCGGGGGTGGCGGACCGTGGCGGCTACCTGGAGATCCTCGACGGGATCGTCGCGCACGGCCTGCCCGAGCACGAGGCGACGTTCCTGCGGCTCCTGCGGGAGCGCTCTCGCGACATGATCGGCGAGCTGGTCAGCGACATCCTCGCCGCGCCGCGCGAGATCGAGGACCGGGTCGGGCCGGTCAACGCCTCGCTGCGGCGTTCGCCGTTCGATGACGACCGGTGGCTGCGGCTGCGGGTCAAGACCCGCCGCAGCGAGACCGTCACGGCCTTCATCGCCGACCTGCGCTCGGTCGCCGAGGGCAGTTGGGGCGAGCAGGATCTGGCGACGGCCGAGCGCCGGTTCGCAACGCTGGCCGACCTCATGGGGCGGCTGGCCTCCAGCGAGCACGCCGACCGGGTGTGGCGCACGCAGTGCCTCGACACGCGGCTGCACGTGACGTTCCTGGCCGACGAGGTCGACGAGCACGGCCAGGCTCGCGCCACCTACGACTCCGGCGCGGCGATGTCGGGCGGCCAGCAGCAGAAGCTTGTCGTGTTCTGCCTGGCCGCAGCGCTGCGTTACCAGCTTGCCGACCCCGACGAGGCCTACCCGCGCTACGGCACGATCGTGCTCGACGAGGCCTTCGACAAGGCCGACACCCGCTACACGCGGATGGCGCTAGACATCTTCGCCGAGTTCGGCTTTCATCTCGTGCTCGCCACCCCACAGAAGCTTCTGCAGACGATCGAGCCGTACGTGGGCGGGGCGACATCGGTGGAGAATCCGACGCGTCGACGCTCGCAGATCGCGAACATCTCTTGGACCGCAAGTGACCTGGAGACCTAAACGTGACCATAACTATGGCTCAGATTCTGCGACTGGCCTCACTGGACCATAACTATGGTTAAGTATGGTTGTGGATGCCGATCTGGACCTCAGCTCCGGCGAGTCGATGACACTGGAGTTCAAGCGCCACCGTTCCAAGGCAGACCTGCCGGAGAGCGAACTCATCGAGACCGTCGTGTGCCTGGCCAATGGTCGGGGTGGTCGACTCGTCCTCGGCGTGGAAGACGACGGAACAGTCAGCGGCTTCGGGCCACTGCCGGCACCGCATGCGCAGTTGGCGGCGCTCATCCTCAACCGCACTCGCCCGAATGTCCCGGTCGATGTCGAGTCACGCGAGATCGACGGCAAGACCGTCGTGGTGATCACGGTTCCAGACATGGATCGAGTGGTGGGAACCTCAGCCGGCACCTATAAGCGTCGAGCGCTGCGTTCGGACGGCAGGCCTGAGTGCGTGCCCTACCTGCCTGAAGAGATGCTCTCGGCCGGGCTTTTCGCGGCACGGCAGGACTACGCGGCACTCCCCGCCGGACGACTCGACATGACTGACCTCGATTCGGCCGAGTTCGACCGCTTTCGTTCGATGTGTGCTCGCGACCACGGTGACCGTGTCCTCTCAGAACTGGATGATGTGGAGATCTGTCGCGCGTTGCGCGTGCTGGACACCGGCTCCATGCATCCCCGGCCCACGATCGGTGCGGTCCTCCTCTTCGGACGGCCCGACGCGCTTCAGCTCGTCGTCCCGACTGCCCAGGCGCAGTTCCACGTCCGAGGGGATGACGATGCCCTACGTCGCAACGAATTTTTCAGCGGCCCGTTGTTCGCATCTTTCGACTGGTTCGAACGCCACATCGCCGCCGCGAATGATGAGCAGGAACTGATGGTCGGTTTCCTGCGGGTGAGTCTGCCGAGAGTGTCGCCGGACGTAGCCCGGGAGGCGGTTGCTAACGCCCTCGTGCACCGCGACTACACCGAGATGGGAGCTATCCGGGTGACACTCACCTCCGACGCGGTGACGGTCGCTAGTCCCGGTGGGTTTCCTCGGGGCGTGACCGTGCAGAACCTGCTGGACACGTCGATCCCGCGAAGCCCCATCCTGGCTGATGCGTTTCGTCGGGCCGGCCTGGTGGATAGGGCCGGTAGAGGGATCAGCCGCATGTTCCGGGCGCAGCTGCTCGCTGGGCGCGAGGCACCCGTCTATGCGCGCAGCGACTCGGCGTCGGTGATTGTCGACATACCGACCGCGGACGCGGATCTGCAGATGGTGCGGTTCGTCGTGGCTTACGAGGACGGGGCTGCTCGAAGCCTTCCACTGCTGCAGATCCGCATCCTGCACGCGTTGCGTCAGGGTGGGCGTCTGAGGGCCTCCGAGCTTGCAGACGCCCTCGGCGTCGCGTTGCCGACCGTGACTGCTGCCGCGACGCGACTTGTGGAGCGAGGTTTGGCGGAGCAGGTCGGCGCCGGCCGGACGCGTGCCTACATGGTGGGGGCGGCTTTTTATGCCGCCGCGGAGGACCACAGCGCCTATGTCCGCGTCCGGGCGGCGGATCCGGTGCAGCAGAAGCACATGATCTTGCAGTACGTGACCGCCTATGGGCGCATCACTCGCAGGCAAGTCATGGAACTGTGTGCGGTGGAGGTGTCCCAGGCGCGCAGCCTGCTGCGTCAGCTGGTCGATGAGGGTGACTTGGTTCTCGTCGGTGAGCGTCGCGCCTCACACTATGTCGCGTCCGAAACCGCCGGCAGTAGCCAGTGATCACGGTCGGTGAGGCGCGGGCGGTGGCCCGCAAGAAGCTGGAGGCGCGGCTCGGCGAGTGGGCGGGGTTGGTCACTGCGGGCGAGCCTTCGCCGGCTGTGTCGATCGCGCTCAGGCCGCCCTCGGAACGGCAGATGCTGGCCGACGAAGCGGCGGCCGAGACGTGGGCTCGGGAGTGGGCGGCGCTGCAGCCGGCCGACGGGGTCGAGGTCGACTGGGAGGTGCGGGCCTGGCGCAGCATCGGCCGCCAGCGGGTGCCGGTGCGCGTGCGATTGGCCGACGCCGACGCGACCGCGTCGTTCGCCGGCGGTGCGGCGCAGGCCGACTGGAGCCGGTTGCGGGAGCGCGCGGAGCGAATCGCCACCCGCTTCGGCGCGTCGGAGGCCGTGAGTTCCGTCGTCCGTCGTCGGGCCCGCGACCTCCTGGCCCTCGAGGAGGGCCGTTTCGCGCAGGTCGTCGACGTCGCGGCGTGGATCATCGATCACCCCGTCACCGGCTACCGCCCGCGTCAGGTGCCCGTGCGCGGCGTGGACTCCAAGTGGCTCGGCCGGCACCGGCAGCGCGTCGCCGACCTCGTGACCGCGGTCACCGGCTCCGCGGATCTGGGCCTGGTGGAGGCGGATCCGCTCGTGCGGCTACGCATTCTCGACGACGCCCTCGCGGTGGGCGGGCCCACGGACATCGCCGCGCCGGCAGCCCAGCTCGCAGACCTGCCGCTGCGTCCGCAGGGCGTCTTCATCATGGAGAACCGGGAGACGGTGCTCGCGATGCCGCGGTGGCCGGGGGCGGTGGCGATCCACGGCTCCGGCTACGCGGTGAGCGTGGTTGCGGCGCTGCCGTGGGTGCGCTCGGCGCGGGTGCTGTACTGGGGCGACCTCGACTCCAACGGCTTCGCGATCCTCGGTCACCTGCGCGCCGGACTGCCCGACGCCGTCTCCGTGCTCATGGACTCTCGGACGCTCTATGCGCACAGAGATCTGTGGGTTGCCGAGTCGGTTCCGGCGCGGGGAGAGCTGCCGGAGCTGACGTACACGGAGACGGCGGCGCTGGCCGCGCTGCGCGACGAGGGCGATGTGCGCCTAGAGCAGGAGCGGGTGCCCTGGGCCTACGCGCTCGCGGAGTTGCGGGCGGCGTGGGGTGCCGGGTCGAGCCCCGGGTGGTCAGGACGTCAGCAGGGCGGCGCGGGCGAGTCGGCGCGCGGCGGGCGTGGCGCGGCCGTCGGCGTCGAAGCCGTCGCACGCCTCGACGACGGTCCAGACCGTCTCGGTGCTGGCCAGGGCGGTCTCCAGGGAGAAGCCGGTGCTGAGCCGGTACAGCCCGAGCCGCGGGAGGAGCCGCGGCGCGAGGCCGGTGAACGCTTCGTGGGCGGGCTGATCGCCGGCGACGAGGAGTAGCGCGAGCGCGGCGATGGCGGTGTCGTCGCGCGTCCGGCGGGTGGTCAGGCCGTCGGCGATGAAGCGCCACAACCGAACCGGCGCGACGGCGGTATCGCGACCGGCTCGGGTGGCGTAGAGGCGACTGCTCTGCTTGCGGGCGAGCCCGAGGGCGACGGCGGCGCGGAGGCGGTCGGCGGGCCACTGCCCCGCCGCGGCCGGCTCGTCGAGGGCGAACAAGGCGTCGGGCTCCGGCGCGGGCGAGGCGGCGCCGGGCACCGGCAGGCCGGCACCGAGTGCCTGGACGAGGGTGCTCCACGGGCGGGTCACCGCCTCCGCCTCCTCGCGGCTCAGGCCGGCGAACAGATCGGCGCGGGGTGCGCCCGGGGGCCAGCCGACGATGTCGAGCTGCGCCGCGGCCGCGAGGTCATCGAGGATCGGGAGGACTTCCGTCTCCTCGGCGACGTCGACGAGGTGTGCGAACGCCGGTGCGAGACGGGGATTGTCGACGAGCAAGGAGTCCGTCTCGGGGTCGGCGTGCCGCAGGTCCGGGGGCAGAATGTCGTCGTCCTCGTCGAAAACGATCTCGATGTGCGGGTAGAGGCTCGACGCTGCGGTGCTCGTGCGAAAGACCACGGAATCGAGATCGTCCAGCCCGTCGAGATCGGGGTCGTCGGGATCGAAATCGCCGCCGAGCCACTCGCGTGCCTCGGCGAGATCCTCCTCGTCGAGCGTCGTCTCCTTGCCTCCGAGGGTGGCGACGACCTCGTTGTAGTGCCAGATGCCGCCGCTGTCTTCCATTGGGGTGGCGCGCCGGCCGCCGATGCACGAGGCGGCCGGCCCGTCTCCGCGCGGGCGGACGTCCTCGACCGTCAGCGTGTGCTCCCAGGAGTCGCCCATGTCGTAGACGTAGAAGAGGCGGTCGCCACGGCTCGAGACGACCTCGTCGAGCCGCACCTCGTCTTCGGACGCGGGTGCGTCGGGATCGTCGAGGCCGTCGTTGCCGAACGAGGGGGCGATCCGGTCGCGGGCTCCGTCGATCTGCGGGGTGAACGCGTGCAGGTGCATGTCCTGCCACATGAACGCGGACTGCAGCGCGCGATGCACCTGCGCCAGCGTCAGGTCGCCCGCGAGGTCGAGCCGGCGCCAGATCGGCGGTTTGGCGTTGTCGATGTCGACGCGCACGCGAAAGGTCACCGGCTCCGCCGGGCGAGGCCGCGGAGTGAACCGCGGCCCGCTGTCGTCCACCGCGCCGCCTCGCTCTGCGATGCCGGCGGTCAGGGTGCGCATCATCGCGCGCACGTCGCCGCCGTGCGCGGCCAAGACCGCAGCCGCGAGGTCCTGGCCGGAGGCCGGCTTCTTCTTGCGGGGCATGACCGCCAGCCTCTCAGCTGGGGGCCCGGGAGGGAACGGCAGATTAGGAGTCGGTGACCCTGCGCTCGAGGTCAGGGGTCGGTGACCAGATGAACCGGCGCCCGGCCTTCGACCTGGCCAGCAAGCCCTTGCTCTCCAGCTGCATGAGATCTTGGCGAGCCGTCTCGATCGAGATCGCGTGACTGTTGCGATGGGACTCGATGGAGTAGAACGCGCCGGGTGTGCGCCGGGCGTGCTCGACAAGCGCGAGCTGGCGGTGGTTGAACTCCCCTGGTGCCGTTGCGAGCTCTCGACGGACCGAACTCAGCTCCCGCTCCTTCCGATCGAGGTAGGCGTGCAGATTGTCGATCGCACGCAGCAGCACCCCGGTCTGATGAAGGCAGAAATGGGTCAGATCTCCACCGTCCTGCTCGGTGAGGACGTAGGCCCGTGCGTACTGGGCCGGCGCGGCTTTAAGAATGGTCGAGATGGTGAGGAATTCGGTGAGCCAATAGCCCTGCCGGAGCATCGACCAGTAGAACGCGGCCCGCGCGGTGCGCCCATTGCCGTCCTCGAAATAGTGGTCGTGGCCCATCATGAAGTGGAGGATGACGGCACGCAAGACCGGTGGCACGTAACCGTCATCGCTCGCGCCGTTCGCGAAGCGACACAGTCGCTCCAGCCGCTCGGGAAGTTCCGCAACCGGCGGTGGCTCGTGCAGGATCTCGCCCGTATGGGACCACACCCGCACCCGCTTCGAGTCATCGCTCTGAAGCTGACCCGCGGCCTGCGAATTGCGCAGCGTGCCGTCGGTGACGATGCGGTGCAATTCGGTGACGAGCCCCGGCGAAAGTGGTTCGTCGCGCAACTCCCGGATGTGCTGCATCGCCCGGTAGTTGTTGAGGATCATCCGCTCGCTGTGATCGCGAGGCCCGCGCCCCTGGCGAATCATCTCCTTGGCAATGCGCCGTGTGGTCGCTGCGCCCTCGAGTTGGGAGGAACGGATCGCCTCTTCCATGAGCGAGCTGACAAGGTAGCGATCGCGCGTTGCGGGGTTTGTCACCTGCTCACTGGCGGTGATGCGCCCGCTGGCCGCGCCCGTGATCGCGTCCAAGTCTTCGAGGAGTCGGTCCGGCAGGGTGAAGCTGAAGGGGGCACCCGTCGTGTCGAGGAGACCCGACAACGTCCGCGCCGATGCCGCTCGCCTCGTTCGGAGCGCCCACCACCACTCTTCGTGGGTGAGGTCCCCCGGAGGCTCCTTGAAGCGCAGCCTGTCCCAGGGCAGGTAGTCGCGCACGGCGCTGGACGGCGGGACGAGCGCGGCGATCCGCTGGCGTCGGTCGGGCAGCAGGGCTCGCTCGATGAGCGACAAATCCGGAGGCGGCACAGGGCGGGGCACGACAGCCTCCAACTTCTAGTCTGGGCGTTACTAGAAGTTCGATGGTACCCAACGAACTTCTAGTTTCTTCAGAACTAGAAGTTCGCTAGAAGTTGGAGCGTCGTAGGCCCGTGATGGGTGACGTGGCAGAGGCGGCACTTCATCCCGTCAGGGCTGTGCTGACGCGGGTCCACCGGACCGGGGGGAGCCCGAGGACGCTTGGCAGGGACAGCGTGGCTGGCTGCGGCCCGTCTCGCACTGCAACCGCGCAGACCTCGATCCAGCCCGGTGGCGGCGCCAAACGACGCCGTGGGCGAATCCGACGCGTGTTGCGCGTCGAGCCTTGAACGCCGTGTCCAGTCGTCGATGGGCAATCGCCTGGCTTCAGTCGTGAACCTTGAGATTGAGCGAAAGTCCACTTCTGACC
>NZ_BCNQ01000108.1 GCF_001515525.1 Piscicoccus intestinalis NBRC 104926
GGCGGGCGCCCCCGCCAACTCCTCGGCCGCGGCGCGCAACTCGTCGCTGACCCGCCCCGCGGGCGCCAGCCGGCGCCCCGGATCGGGCTCCAGCAGCGCCCGGATGATCTCCCACAACCGGTCGGGCACGCCGAGCGGCCGACCCGGCTCTTCGTGCACGTGCGCGGCGAGCACCGCCTGCGGCCCGCGTCGCGCGGCGTACGGCACGTGCCCGCAGGCCAGCTCGTACAGCGTGATGCCCAACGCGTACAGGTCGGCGGCCGGCGTCGCCGGCGCCCCCTGGGCGAGTTCCGGCGCGAGGTAGTGCGGGGTGCCGAGCAACATGCCGGTGTGGGCTTCCCCGAGGAGGCGGGCCACCCCGAAGTCCGACAGCCGCGCCGCCGGCGGGTCGTGGCTCTCGTCGAGGAGCACGTTCTCAGGCTTGACGTCGCGGTGCACAACGGACTGCACGTGCGCCGCGTGCAGCCCCGCCGCAATATGGCTTCCCCACTCGGCAACGAGTTCGGGTGCGATGGTGCCGGATTCGCGGAGTCGGTCGCGCAGGTCACCGCCGTCGACCCGCTCCATGACGATGGCCAGCGTGTTGCCCTCGATGACCAGGTCGGTGACCGCCACGACGTGCGGATGGCGGATCGCTCGCAGCACGTCGCGCTCGGCGACGAACCGCCGCACGACCGCCGGGTCGGCCGCCAGGCTGGGGTGCAGCAGTTTCACCGCGTACTCGTTGCCCTCCCGGTCGGTGCCTGCGCGCACCTGGCCGCTGGCACCGGCTCCGAGCACCTCCCCGAGCAGGTACGCGCTGCCCAACGGCTGTTTCGCCGCGTCCGTCGTGTCCATCGCCACCCCGCTCCCGACTCTCTCCTCCTCATCGCCAGCATCCGCCCGGTCTGCAGCAATCGGGGTCGGCCTGGTCGATCGGAGCCGGTGGCGCGCCGCGCCGGTCAGCGGCCGCGGCGAAGGGCGTAGGCGGCCAACGCCGTGCCGCCGCCGATCCCGGCGACGCCCAGCACCGGCAGTGCGTCGTGCACAAGGCTCTGCGACTGCGCGCTCGGCGTCGTGCCCGCCGAAACCGTCGACCCCCCGCTCGTCGCGCTTCCGGAGACGCTGGGCGTGGAGCGGGGCGAGGCGCCACCCGACGGGCTCGACGACGGCCCGCCCGAAGGGCTTGTCGACGCCCCGGTCGAGGCCGGCGGCGAGCCGGACTCGACCGCGCCGGCGGACGGGCTCGCGAGCGCGGTTCCGCTCGTCGGCGTCGCC
This sequence comes from Piscicoccus intestinalis NBRC 104926, assembly GCF_001515525.1. GTDB lineage: Bacteria > Actinomycetota > Actinomycetes > Actinomycetales > Dermatophilaceae > Kineosphaera > Kineosphaera intestinalis. Next base: position 1,258 of record NZ_BCNQ01000108.1, read on the forward strand.
CGCGTCGCGGACGCCTGCCCGCCGGAGCCGGCGAGCCGGCGCGCCCGGGGCCACAGTTGGGAGCGGACGAGTGGGTACAGCGCGTCGCCGGGGCATTCGGTGAGCGACATGTCGCGGTGCGCCGCGATCGGCGTCGTCGTCACCCGTCGGCCGCGCGGCCACCGGTTGGAGCCGCGGGAGACGAAGGCGACTTGCCGATTCGCAGCGAGCCCCACCTGGTAGCGGGCGGCCAGCCAGGCGAGCAGCTGCGACATCGAGGCCATCGCCTCGGGCGTCGGGGGCTGCGACGTGTGGTCGCCGATGAAGCAACACAGCTGGGCGAACCCCTGGCTGCCGCCCGTCGCGTCGCCGCGAACCGGACCGGCCAGGCTCCCCGTGCGCCCCTCCCAGACGCCGCCGAACCGGTCGACGAGAAAGTTGTACGCGATGTCCGGCCAGCCCTTGTCGCCGGTGTGAAAGGCGAACATCCCGCGCAGCCGGCCCGGCACGCCGTCGCGGGAGTCGGTGTTCGGGGTCTGGGTGTGATGCACGAGCAGGAAGCGGACGTCTTCTGCCTGCAGGCGCCCGGTCGCGCGGCGCCCGGCCGCCCAGTCCGCTCGCGGATGGATCCGCGGCGCACGCACCCCCGCGGCAGCCGGCGGCTCGAGCCCCCCGAGCTCACCGAGGCCGGCGAGACCAGTGAGCCCTTCGGCACCGGCCGGAGCCGCGACCGCGGTGCCCGCGCCGAGGCCGCCCAGGAGCAGCAGCGGCACGGAGGCCGACGCCCGCAGCACCGCGCGCCGGTCGGGCGTCGAGCCGGTGGACGGGAGGGGAGCGCACATGTCAGCCGCCGACCCGGCGCGGGTAGCACTCGCCGCCGACCGAGCGGCCGTACGAGGAGCAGGTGCCGTTGGCCGCCGACTTCGACTCGAAGGCGCGGTCCGCGATCACCGCCCAGTAGCCGCTGTTGAGCCCACTGACGCGGGAGCTGTCGATGACGACCGCGGAGCCGATCGAGGACGCTTTGCTCCACGCCTCGCTCTGGGAGTAGCGCGACTTCGGCATCGACTCCAGCACCAGCAGCCAGGAGCCGGTCGGCAGCGACTCCTCCAGGCCCGACTGGGTTTCCACCACCGTCGGGGCCGGAGCGGCGGCCCGCGGCGCCTGCTGGATCACGGTCACCGGCGGGGGCTGGGTCACGGTCACGGTGGCATTCTGCTGGCCGCCGGCGGCCGGAGCCGGTTGACTCGCGGTCGTCGGCGCGGCCGAGGCCGACGGCGTGGTGGCCGCCGCGACCGGTTGCTCGTCCGAGGACCGGTTCAGCGCGAACCAGGCGACGACGCTCGCGACCCCCACCGCGAAGAGCGCGAGCGCCACCCACAGCGCCGCCGATCCGCGCCGCTGGCTGGGAGGCGGGTACCCGCCTGGGCCGTAGCCACCCGAGCCGTAACCGGCCGAGGGGTAGCCGGCCGAGCCGTAGCCGGACGAGGGGTAGCCACCCGTGGGGTATCCGCCGGAGCCGTCGCCGCCTGAGGCATGCCCGTACGGTGACGTGGCCCGGGTGTCGGCCCCGCACGATCCGCAGAACGCGGCCCCGTACGCGAGCTCAGCCCCGCATTGCTGACAGCGCATGGCGCTCCACTCCCCCAGTTCTGGCGTGTGCGTGTCGGCCTCGCGCCGCACCAGGCAGGCGGCAGCCGCGGCCGCAGCCGACCACTCGTCCAATTCGATCGACCACCCGAGGCCGAACCTGAGCCATGCACCCGGGCGCCGGCCACTGACGCGCCTAGATGCACACAATTGTGTGCGATCTGCGCACTTCCCATTTCTGCCCAGGAAACGGTCAAGGTAGGCACAAAGTCCTTGGCGCAGTGCGCACCTGCCCGCTTACGCTTCGGGGAGCGCAGCGGTGAGGCGGAGTGTGACAGTCCGGGGGGATGGCACGACTCTGCCTTGCCGCAGCCACGCCGCTCCACTCCGCGGGACACCGCCCCTGGACGCCGCCCCCACCGCCCATCGCCACCACCGCGGGGAGCCCGTTTCGCGCCCGAGATGCGCAAGATCCGGACCCAATCGGGGCCTGGGTCATCGAACCTCGTTAACTTGCCCTGGTCACACCCCTGTTAATGCCAACAGAAACGGATGTCCAAGACGGCTGTAACGCCGCAGGGGGCTGGGGCGATATCCCCATCAGAGCGGCACGGAGAGCACGGGGTTCTGAGGGGAAGCTTCCCGGGTCGTGGGGGAACGCGGTAGGTGAGCTGGGGGGCTCGCCTACCGAAGACGCGAAGGTCGGCGGGGGAGCCGGGCTTCGTAGCGGTGAACGAGCTGGGGGGCTCGGAACACCGTTGCGGTAGGCAGGCTGGGGGGTCTGCACATCGCACCGAGGGCGGGTGGCCCGGGCTTGGGGGGTGACGAGCCTGGACCACCCGCTCTCGCATGTCCGGAACCCCTCCCGGCGGATCTCACGGCGTACCCCGGTCCGTCGATCGCCGCGGTTCGCGCGCTGATCGGGTACTTGCGCCTCGCCGGCGACACCATCGACGCTCCACAGCGCGTCGAACGGCTCGAGGCGCGGGCGTCGCTTCCCCGCGAGCATGCTCCGGCACCAGCGTCGCTTCCCGATCCGGACGCCGGCGGCTGGTGCGCCCCGCCCCGGAGGCACCCCGCCGAAGACGATGGGAAATTCACCCGCGCAGACGCGGCAGATCTACCACGCTCTTCAGACCGATCACTCCCCCGGCCAGGAGCACACCGTCCGCGCCCGCCCGTCTGCCCGCCCGCAGCTACGGACAACACCTTCACCCCACCCGCAGGCGCCCGCCGAAGACGGTGGGAAATTCACCCGCGCAGACGCGGCAGATCTCCCACGCTCTTCGGCCCCACCGAGCCGGACGCGGCTGCCCCCACCTCACGCGGCCGCCGCATCGGGCGGGCAGTCGGCGCACGGGGTCGGGTGCCCGGGCCAACCGAGCGCACGCAGCATCCCACCGACCTCCCAGGCCACCTCGCAGGGCGTGAGCGTGCACTCCTGCCAGCCGTACCGCAGCGAGGGCCGGCCACGCACCGTGTGCCGGTTGTCCCGGCGGCGATCCCGCCAGCGCCCGGCCTCGACGTGCCCGAGTCGCCCGTCGAGTTCCACGACGAGCCAGTCGTAGTCGCAGTCGAGCAACTGCTGTCCGTCGCGCGCCTGCCGCCGAGCCCGAGGCAGGGCGTGCGGCCGCTCGACCTGGTCGCGGTAGATCCGCTCCAGCTGGCTGGTCAGCCCCTCGACCTGGTCCCGCAACAGCGCCCGGAGCCGCGCACGGTGGCGCGCCCGCGACCGAGCCTCCAGCGCCTCCATGAGCCGCTGCGGCGTCGGCAGCCGCCGCTGACACGCGCGGTCGACCCAGTCGACCGCGTCGGCGGGTCCGCCCAGGTCGGCGAGGTCGAGCACCGTGTCGTCCACGCCGGTGATCGTGAGCTCACCCTGGGCTCCCGCCGCCCGCGAGGGTTCGACCGAGCGCACGAAACGGTATCCGGCCACCGGACTCACCCGCCGACCCGGCGGCACATAGACATCGATGTCGTCGGAGTCCCAGAACGCCCGCCGGTCGTCGGGCCCACCCTCGCCCGCCCGCGCCACCAGCCGGTGCTGCACCGCCGCCGCCAGGCCACCGACGCACGGCAGGCCCGCCTCCGGCGGCAGCGCCGATCCGCCCTCACCGAGCAGCAACCCCGCCCACAGCCGCGACTCCCACGTCGGCTCGAGCGCCACATGAGCTTGCGTGACGAAGTAGACGCCCGGCCCGAACGGTCGCCACCGCGAGGTCAGCCGCTCGACGGTGTGACGGCCCAGGCCGCCGACGACCAGCTGCCGGCGCGACACCGCACCCGCCTGGCGGGCGACCAACGCCCGCAGCGCGGGGGTGAGATCACGGGTGAGATACACGCCTCCAGGCTGCCGCGGCACCGGGATGGGCCGCCCGGCACCGCACGCGGGCTGTGGACAGCCGACCGCCGAGCCTGCGGCCTGTGGACGGCAAGCCCGTGCCCGCCCGGCGCCGACGAGAGCGCACCGGTCGCGCGATATTCTGCGCCGGTGAGCCTGTCCGCGCCCGCCGACCATGAGCACCCACCGAGCGCCACGGTCTCCGACACCCCGCGCACCGCCCCCGGCGGCTTTCCCGTCGTCGGCATCATCGGAGGCGGGCAGCTCGCCCGCATGTGCCAGCCCCCCGCGGTCAACCTCGGCCTCACGCTGTCGGTGCTCGCCGAGGGCGCAGAGGCCTCGGCCGCGCTCGTCGTGCCACACTCCCCCGTCGGCGCGCACACAGATCTCCAGGCAGTGCGCGAATTCGCCCGCCACTGCGACGTCGTCACGTTCGACCACGAGCACGTGCCCGCCGAGGTGCTGGCCGCCCTGGAGGCCGACGGCGTGCCGCTGCACCCTCGCCCCAGCGCCCTGGTGTTCGCGCAGGACAAGCTCGCCATGCGCGAGCGCCTCACGGCCTTGGGCATCCCCTGCCCCGCGTGGGCACGGGTGAGCGACGCCGCCGAGCTGGCCGCTTTCGGCGAGCGCGTCGGGTGGCCGCTGGTCCTGAAGACCCCGCGCGGCGGGTACGACGGCAAGGGCGTGCTCGTCGTCGACAGCCCCGCCGACGCCGACGACTGGCTCGCGGCCGCCGCCGACCAGTCGGGCGGACAGGGGCCGCTCAGCGCAGGGCTGCTCGCCGAAGCACGGGTTCGGTTCACCCGCGAACTCGCCGTGCTCGTGGCGCGCAGCCCCAGCGGCCAGGCCGCCGCGTGGCCGGTCGTGGAGACCGTGCAAACCGACGGCATCTGCACCGAGGTGCTCGCTCCCGCACCGGAACTCGACGACGACCACGCGACGGCGATGATCGCGGCCGGGCTGACCGTCGCCGGCGAGCTCGACGTCACCGGTGTGCTCGCGGTCGAGCTGTTCCAGACCGACGACGAGCCCGGTTTCGTCGTCAACGAACTCGCGATGCGACCGCACAACAGCGGGCACTGGAGCATCGACGGCGCCGTCACCAGCCAGTTCGAACAGCACCTGCGGGCGGTGCTCGACCTGCCGCTCGGCGCGACGACCCCGCGGGCGCGCTGGACGGTCATGGGCAACGTGCTCGGCGGCGACGACGAGTCCCTCTACCCCACCTACCGGCATCTGCTCGCCCGCGACCCCGGTCTCAAGGTGCACCTGTACGGCAAGGGCGTGCGGCCCGGCCGCAAGATCGGCCACGTCACCGTGTACGGCGACGACCTGGCCGCCCTGCGCGAACGCGCCGCCCACGCGACCGGTTACCTGCGCGGAACGATCCGAGAGTGAGGGGCATGGCATGAGCGAGAGCACGCACACGGACTCCGGCGAGCCGCTGGTGGGGCTCGTGATGGGCAGCGACAGCGACTGGCCGGTCATGGAGCAGGCCGCGCTCGCGCTCGAGGAGTTCGGCATCGCCTACGAGGCCGACGTCGTCAGCGCCCACCGCATGCCGACCGAGATGATCGACTACGGCCGGCAGGCGGCGGGCCGCGGGCTGCAGGTCGTCATCGCGGGAGCCGGTGGCGCCGCCCACCTGCCCGGCATGCTCGCCGCCGTCACCCCGCTGCCGGTCATCGGGGTGCCGGTGCCGCTGAAGTATCTCGACGGCATGGATTCGCTCCTGTCGATCGTGCAGATGCCCGCCGGGGTGCCGGTCGCCACCGTCTCCATCGGCGGCGCGCGCAACGCCGGCCTGCTCGCGGCCCGTATCGTCGGCGCCGGCGCGACCCCGCAGGCCCGGGCGGTGCGCGAGGCCATGGTCGACTTCCAGCTCCGGCTGCGCGACCAGGCCCACGCCAAGGGCGCCGCGCTGCGCGAGCGGCGAGCCGGCCCGACCGGCTGACGGCACCTGAGACCGCGCCGGCGGCAACGAAACTCGGCGCACGCACCCGGGTGCCCGCCGACGCACGCGGAGCCGGTGCGAGCCGCGGGCCGCGGGCGCGGCGCACCGCATGGGGAGCCGGGCGAACGTCCAGCGCGGCGACGTAGACTCCCCATCGGCTCGATGTCGGCCGAACAGGCTTGAGACGGCCGAGCAAGGGACGCGACCACGGCTCGGTCAGGCCCTCGGCAGCCCTCGGCAGCACTCGGCAGCACTCGGCAGGACTCGGCCAGGGACAGGCCAGGAACGCGGAAAGGCACAGGGGAATGACACGCACTCGGGGCGGAATCACCGTGCGCCTGCGCGCGTGGTGGGACCTGCTGGCGGCCGAGTTCGCGAAGTTCGGCGTCATCGGCACCGTGGGCATCTTCGTCGACAACGGCGCCTACCTGCTGCTCACCCACGGCCTGCTGGATACCGGCCCGCTGGCGGGGCACGAGAAGATCGCGTCGGTCGTGGCTACCGCCATCGCGACGCTGTTCAGCTGGATCGGTAACCGCTACTGGACCTTCCGGCACAAGCGCGCCGAGCGGCCCGCCCACATGCAGCGCGAGGTGGTCTTGTTCCTCGTGTTCAACGCGATCGGCGCGCTCATCACGATGGCGTGCGTGGCGCTGGCCATCGACGTCTTCGACGTCACCGACCCCGCCGGGCAGACCGCGGCCCGACTCGTCGGCATCGTCATCGGCACGATCTTCCGCTTCTGGACCTACCGACAGTTCGTCTTCGTCCGCGAACTCGCCCACCTGCCACCGGTTCCCGACCCCGAGTCGCACGACGACGACGCGATGTTCAGGCCCCCGCGCGGCTGAGCCCCGCTGAAGCCGGCAGCGTCAGTCCTCGTCGGCGCCCGACAGGAACAACGCGAACAGCACCGGGTGGGCGCGCACCAACTCGAGCCGCCCGCCGTGGCCTTCGGCGAGGTCCCGGGCCAGCCCGAGCCCGAGCCCGCTGCTTTTCGTGCTCTGCCCGCGGTCGAAGATGAACGGGGCGAGGTCGGGTCGCACGCCGGGGCCGTCGTCGCCGACCTCGATGACGACGGAGATGCCCGAGTGGCGCACGTCGATCCGACAGGCGCCGTCGCCGTGCGCGAGCGAGTTCTCGATGAGTGTGCCGAGGATCTGGGACAGAGCGGCGTCGGTCGCCACCACCGAGACGCCGCGCTCACCGGTCACGTGGATGGAGCGCTGGGCGGACTCGTAGGCGGGCTGCCACGAACGCTGCAGTTCCGCGAGCACGCGGTCCACCCGCACCGCCTGGGGCGCCTCGGTGACGTGGCGGGTGCGGGTCAGCAGGGTGGCGACGGTGTCGTTGAGGCGTTCCACCTGCTCGATCGCGATCGAGGCCTCCTCGCGCACGGCGTCGAGGTCGTCGATCATCGTGATCTCCTCGAGCCGCATGAGCAGCGCGGTCAGCGGAGTGCGCAGTTGATGGGAGGCGTCCGCGGCGAACTCTCGCTCGCTGCTCAGCGAGGTGAGCAGCTTTCGCCCGCTGCGCGCGAGTTCGTTGGAGACGGCGTCGATCTCGTCGATGCCGCTGGGGGGCGGCACGAACCGGGTGTCACCGGCTCCGAGCCGCTCGGCCTGGTCGGCCAGGCGCGCCAGCGGGTCGGCGATGCGCCGCGCCTGGTCGCGCACGACCGCCCAGATGCCGACCGTGAACAGCGCCGCCATCGCCAGGCCCAGCGGCACGAGAACCTCGGCGGTGAGGAGACGTTCCTCGCCGCCGGGCAGCACTGAACGCGCGACCAACCAGGTCAGCACCGGGATGAGCATGATGCCGACGCTGAGCAACACCGCCAGCAGCGTGGAGCGCAGCAGCGCCGCGCGCACCGGTCAGCCCTGGTCCGTGGGTCGCTCGAAACGGAAACCGACGCCCCGCACGGTGGTGATGAAGCGCGGGCTCGTGACGTCGTCACCGAGCTTGCGGCGCAGCACCGACACGTGCATGTCGAGCGTCTTCGTCGAGCCGTACCAGTGCGTGGCCCACACCTCGCGCATGAGCTGCTCGCGGGAGACGACCTTGCCCTGCTCCCGCAGGAGCACGCGCAGCAGGTCGAACTCCTTGGCGGTCAGCTGCATCTCCTCGTCGCCGACGAACGCGCGACGAGCCTGCGGGTCGATGCGCACTCCGTCCTGCCCGGCACCCCCGGGTGCGGTGCGTCGCAGCAGGGCCCGCACCCGCGCCAGCAGCTCCGCGAGCCGAAACGGCTTGGTCACGTAGTCGTCGGCGCCCGCGTCGAGCCCGACCACCGTGTCCACCTCATCCGCCCGGGCGGTGAGCATCAGGATCGGTGCGGTGCGTCCGTCGGCCCGGAGCTTGCGGCAGACCTCGAGGCCGTCCATACGCGGCAATCCGAGGTCGAGCACGACAAGATCAGGTCCGGACCGCCCCGCGTCGTAGGCCTGCACGCCATCTCCGCAGACCACAACGTCATATCCTTCTCGACGCAACGCCCGGGCGAGAGGCTCGCTGATTGCGGAATCGTCCTCCGCCAGAAGCACTCTCGCCATGCGCACATCGTAGGGCTCAAGTCAGCTAACGCCCAGAAGTTGACCGTGTCGCCTGCGCCACGTCTCGAATATCGACCACCCTGTCCGAATTGTGGTCGAACGGGTGGCTGATCGGCTCCGGTCCGCTGCCGACCAGCCGCTGACCTGGGCGGAGCCGGGCGCGCGCCCGGGCGGTCACGCCCGGTCAGGACTCCCGACCGGGCCTCTCCGCAGGCTCGTCAAGCGCCCCGGATTCCGAGGGCTTCCCGCGGTCTTCGCGCCCCAGGTGCCACACGACGGTCATGCCGAGGCCTCGCAGCGCTCGCGGCGGGAGCCGGTTCATCGCGAACCCGGGCATGTCCCGCAGGTAGGTGGCGGTGCGGTCATCGACGACGACGGTGTGCGGCCGCGCCACGCCCGTCAGGCGACTTGCCCGGTTGACGGTGGTACCGAAGACGTCACCGAGATGACGCAGGACCGGGCCGAACGCCAGGCCGATACGTAGCTGCGGCATGCTCGGGTCGCCGGCGACCCGCTCGAGCAGCTCGAGGGCGATCGATCCCGCGGCCTGCGGATCGTCCGCGGTGAAGACCACCTCATCGCCGAGCATCTTGACGATCTGGCCGCCTTGCTCGGACACGATCTCGGCCGCGACCTCCTCGAAATGCTGTACGAGCTGGGCCAGTTGACGCTCAGACAAGCGGCGCACCAGCGTCGTGAAGCCGACCATGTCGGCGAAACCGATCGCCAGCTGAGCGCCGTCGTCCTCGATCACCTCGGCATTCGTCATGAGGCGGCCGATCGTGGCGGCCAGGTGCCGTCGCCACGCGTAGATGATCAGCGGCTCGATGTCATCCACCATCCCCATGAGCAATTCACCCGCCTGCCGCGACGCGTCGGGCGGCAGCCGCTGATGCCATAGGTGTTCGTCGATCTCCCGGTCGAGGGCCAGAGCGCCCGCGAGGTCGATCGGCAGGTCGCTTCCCGTCATCGCGCCCCGCGGACCGTCGGCCTCCGCGGAGGCGGACCCGGTGGGCCCGGCGGATCGGGGGCCGTCCAGTCGTTCCGAGCGCTCCGGCTGCTGCGAGGCGCCCGGCTGCGAGCGCAGCAGGCTCTCCATGACGAGCGAGGTCTGCCAGGAGGCGAGCCGGTCGAGGCTGCGGGCGATCGCCCGTGTGATCGCGAGCCCGAGGTTCTCGTCGATCTTGCCCGAGCGGAGGATCGCCACCGTGCGCTGGATGGCCTCCTGGTCGGCCGTGGTGTAGAGCATGTCGTCCTCGGACGGGGAGGCGGCGAATCCCAGGGCGTGCCAGAAGCGCCGCGTCTGCTCCGGCGGAATCCCGGTGTTCGCGGCCACATCGAGGCGGCGCAGCGTGGGCGGTCCGAGGAGCCGCACGACGGCGTCGGCAGCCTCGGTCGCCTCCACGGCGTCGGCCGGCGCGACGCCCTCGTGGACAGGCGGAACCGGAGCCCGCGACGCCTCCTTGCGCGCAGCCTCGCTGTCCCGACGTGCCCCCTCCCCGCTCGTCATGGACAGATCATGCACCGAAAAGCGGCCGGATGTGAAATACATCACCAGCCGCGTACGCCGTCGAGGCGCCGGTGTCCGCGTCGCGGACGACGAGTTCACCGAGGGCGTCGACGGCCTGCGCATGCCCGACGACCCGGCGGTCCCGGGGCAGGTACACCTCGACGTCGCGGCCGATCGTCACGCAGGCTCGGGCGAATTCGGCGCGCAACCCGTCCAGGTCGTCGCCGCCGGCCATGAGGCGCTCGTGCGCCGCGGCGTACCGCTGGGCGACGGCCACCGTCACGTCCTCCCGGCTCGGAGCCGGGCCGGGCGCGCAGTCCCGCACCGACGTCGCCGAGAGCACGAGCGGAGGGCGCGGACGGTCTCCGGCGGGAGAGGCCTCGGGCGCCTGGGCCGCGGGCAGGCTCTCGGGAGGGGCGCTGACGTTGACGCCGATGCCGACGACGACCGACCCGCCGGGCACCACCTGGCACAGGATGCCGCACACCTTGCGATCCGGCGTCGGCGGCAGCACCGACCCGGGCGCCGGCACCGTCGGCAGGGGTGCGGCGAGCACGTCGTTGGGCCACTTCACGCCGAACGCCTCGGGCCGCCCGGTGAGGTCGCCGAGCGCTTGGGCCACCGCGAGCCCGGCGGCCAGCGGCACCCACCCGACGTCGTAGGGCCGCGGGACGAGCGGCACGACCATCGACATCGCCACCGACGTACCGGGTGGCGACGACCAACTGCGCCCCTGCCGACCACGGCCCGCGGTCTGCTCGGCCGCGACGACGATCCGCCAGGGCTCCGGCTCCTCCAGGGCCCGAGCGTTGGTCGAATCGATCTGCTCGTGTACCTCGACGCGCCGCCAGCTGCCGTGCGGGTGACGTAGTCGACGAACGAGCTCTCCGGAGTCGAGCACGTCGGTCACGGGTGCAAGGCTAGGCTGACGCCCATGAGTGACGGCGCACGGGTCACCAGCGATCCCGAGATCGATCTGTACACGACTGCGGGCAAGCTGGCAGATTTCCAGGAACGGGTAGACGAGGCTACGCACGCGGGGTCGTCCCGCGCCGTCGAGAAGCAGCATGCGAAGGGGAAGAAGACGGCGCGCGAGCGCGTCGAGATGCTCCTCGACGAAGGCAGCTTCATCGAACTCGACGAGCTGGCGCGGCACCGGTCGATCAACTTCGGGCAGGAGGCCAACCGTCCCTACGGAGACGGTGTCATCACCGGGTACGGCACGGTCGACGGCCGCACGGTGTGCGTCTTCGCGCAGGACTTCACGGTCTTCGGCGGCTCCCTGGGCGAGGTCTTCGGCGAGAAGATCGTCAAGGTCATGGACCTGGCGATGAAGATGGGCTGCCCGGTGGTCGGCATCAACGACTCCGGCGGCGCCCGCATCCAGGAGGGCGTGGTCGCCCTCGGCATGTACGGCGAGATCTTCCGCCGCAACGTGCACGCCAGCGGCGTCATCCCGCAGATCAGCCTCATCATGGGCCCCTGCGCCGGCGGCGCGGTCTACTCCCCGGCGATCACCGACTTCGTCGTCATGGTCGACCACACCTCGCACATGTTCATCACCGGACCCGACGTCATCAAGACCGTCACCGGTGAGGACGTCGACTTCGAGCACCTCGGTGGCGCCCGCTCCCACAACACCAAGTCGGGTGTGGCGCACTATCTCGGGCACGACGAGCAGGACGCGATCGACTACGTCAAGGAACTGCTGTCGTACCTGCCGGCGAACAATCTCGACGCGCCGCCCGTCTTCGACGACGAAGAGGCCGACCTCGAGCCGACCCCCGAGGACGAGGCGCTCGACCACTTCATCCCCGACTCCACGCACACGCCGTACGACGTGCACACCGTCATCCAGACGGTGCTCGACGACGGCGAGTTCACCGAGGTCCACGCGCTCTTCGCGCCCAACATCGTCTGCGGCTTCGGCCGGGTCGAGGGGCACAGCGTCGGGATCGTCGCGAACAACCCCGGCCAGCTCGCCGGCACCCTCGACATCGAGGCCTCGGAGAAGGCGGCGAGGTTCGTGCGCACGTGCGACGCGTTCTCGGTGCCGGTCATCACGTTCGTCGACGTGCCGGGCTTCCTGCCGGGCACCGACCAGGAGTGGAACGGCATCATCCGCCGCGGCGCCAAGCTCATCTACGCCTACGCCGAGGCGACCGTGCCGCTCATCACGATCATCATGCGCAAGGCCTACGGTGGCGCCTACGACGTCATGGGCTCCAAGCACCTCGGCGCCGACATCAATCTCGCCTGGCCCACCGCGCAGATCGCCGTCATGGGTGCCCAAGGCGCGGTGAACATCCTGTACCGCAAGCAGATCCAGGCGGCCGCCGACGCCGGCGAAGATGTCGACGCGGTGCGCGCGGAGTTCGTCGACCAGTACGAGCTGGCGTTGGCCAACCCTTACATGGCCGCCGAGCGCGGCTATGTCGACGCGGTGATCCCGCCGCGCGAGACGCGCAAGCACATCGTGCGGTCACTGCGCGCCCTGCGGCACAAGCAGGAAGACCTGCCCCCGCGCAAGCACGGAAACATCCCGCTGTGATGTCCGAGTCGACGGCCCAGGCTCCCGAGCAGGCGGCTCCCCCGGTGCCGACCCTGCTGCGCATCGATCACGGCAGCCCGACCGCCGAAGAGGTGGCCGCGTTGACGATGGTCGTCGCGGCGCTCGCAGCCGCGGCCGAGCCGGAGAAGCCGCGCCGGCGGCGACCCGGCTGGGGTGCGCCCCGGCGGGCGGTCGGGCAGCAGCGAATGTCACGCCCGACGTGGGGCAACTGGGACGACTGGTGAGGCCGGCGCGCACTGCGAGCGCCATCGACGCGGTCGCCGAGGGGTATCTCTCGGCGGCCGTTTCGTTGAGCCCGATCACCGCGACCGCCCTCGGTCTGCCCGGCGCCGACGACCGGCTCGACGACTTCTCCCCCGCGGGCCTGGCGGCGGCCGCCGATCTCGATCGCGCCACGGTGCGCCGGCTGGCGACCGAGGAGCCCGTCGACGACGTCGACCGGGTGACGTCGGAGGCGATGCGCGAGCGGCTCGGGGTGGGGCTGGAACGGCACGAGGCCGGCATCCCGCACATGAGCCTCAACGTGCTGGAGTGCCCGCTGCAGGCGGTGCGCGACGTGCTCGATCTCATGCCGACGGGCACCCCGCAGCACTGGGAGGTCGTCGCCGACCGCATGGCCGCGATCCCCGCGGCGCTCACCCAGTGGCACGACTCGCTGCTGTACGCCCGGTCCCGCGGTCTCGTCGCGCCGCGGCGTCAGGTGCTCGCCTGCATCGCGCAGGCGGAGGGGTTCGCCTCCGGCGACGGGTATTTCGGGGTGCTGCTCGAGCGGCAACGCGCCGCCGGGCACCCGGTTCCGGAGGCGGTGGCGGCGCGGGTCGAGCGGGCGGCGACGACCGCCCGGGCCGGCTACGCCGCGTGCGCAGCGCGGCTGCGCGACGATCTGCTGGCGGTGGCGCCGCAGGCCGACGCGTGCGGGCGGGAGCTGTACGCACTGCACTCGCGGTTCTTCCTCGGGGCGCGGATCGACCTCGCGGAGACGTACGCGTGGGGCGTCGACGAGCTGGCGCGCATCCGGAGCCGGATGCGCGAGCTCGCGGGACAAATCGCGCCGGACGCGCGGGCCGGCACCGACGCGCAGGCCCTCGTGTGGGCGGCCCGGGATCGGCTCGACGCCGACGAGCGATACCGGCTCCGGGGCACGGAGGCGCTCGTGGCGTGGATGCAGGAGCAGGCGGATCGGGCGGTGGCCGCGCTCGCGCCCGTGCACTTCGACATCCCGGAGCCGTTGCGGCGCATCGAGTGTCGGGTGGCGCCCACGCAGACGGGTGGGATCTACTACACCGGTCCGAGCGACGACCTGAGCCGCCCCGGGATGATGTGGTGGTCGGTGCCGCGCGGGGTGACGACGTTCTCGACGTGGCAGGAGCTGACGACCGTCTACCACGAGGGCGTGCCGGGGCATCACCTGCAGATCGGCCAGACGGTGTTGAACTCCGGGCAGCTCAACCGCTGGCGGCGGCTGCTGTCGTGGACGTCCGGGCACGGCGAGGGCTGGGCGTTGTACGCCGAGCAGCTCATGGCCGAGCTGGGATTTCTCGACGACCCGGGCAACCGGCTCGGGATGCTCGACGCGCAGTCGCTGCGGGCGGCGCGGGTGGTCATCGACATCGGGGTGCACTGCGGTTTCGAGGTGCCCGCCCAGTTCGGGGGCGGCCCGTGGTCGTACGACGCGGCGTGGCGGCTGCTGCGTGACTCGAGCCTGCTGCCGGAGGAGATCCTGCGCTTCGAACTCGACCGCTACCTGGGTTGGCCGGGGCAGGCCGCCGCGTACAAGGTGGGCGAGCGGCTGTGGCGGTCGCTGCGCGACGAGGTCGCGGCCGCCGAGGGGGCCGCGTTCGATCTGCGCGACTTCCACCGGCGCGCCCTCGACGTCGGCGGCGTGGGACTCGACACGTTGCGGCGGGCGGTGCTGGGCCGCTGGCCCGACGGGGTGGCGGACGACCCGCGGTCGGTGGCCGCGGAGGCGATGTCGTGACGGGACCGCTGCGCCTGCTGCTCGCGTCGGCCTCCCCCGCACGGCTCGCAACGCTGCGTTCGGCGGGCGTCGACCCGCTCGTGCGAGTCAGCGGCGTCGACGAGGACGCGGCCGTGCGCGACGCCGAATCGCGGTACGGGCCGCTGGAGCCCGCGGATGTCGCGCTCGTCCTGGCGCACGCCAAGGCGGAGGCGGTGGCCGCGGCGCTCACCGCCGAGGCCGGCGAGCGGACACACGACTCCGACTCCGGCGCCGGAGCCGGGGCAGCCGGCCGGATCGCCGCGGACCTGGTCGTCGGCTGCGACTCGGTGCTGGAGTTCGACGACCGGGCGCACGGCAAACC
>NZ_BCNQ01000109.1 GCF_001515525.1 Piscicoccus intestinalis NBRC 104926
TTCATAGGCCAGGCCGGCTTCGCTCCGAAGTGCGTCGCTGTGCTGCGGCCGGCGTACTGGGCGGCGAGGTGAGGCGTGTGGTCTGGTCGAGTGCTTGGCGTGCGCGGGCGTGGTCGATCTTCTGCGCCGTGTTTTCCGGGGCCGGGCCGAGTGGCGTGTCCTCGGTGATGCCGTACCGATCGCGGTAGGCGGCGATGGTGCGGGCGTGCAATCGCCAGGCCGCTGTCTTGCGCGGGTCGCGGGGTGGCTGACCGAGTGGTTTCGTCCAGGGCTCGCCGGCCTGGCGTGCGGTGTCGAGCACCGCGTCGGCACGGGTCTCGATCAGCTCTCGTCGCTCATCGAGCGCGTGGCGCATATCGCCGGTCATCGGGCCGTCTGCGGACGGGATCAGTCCGGCGATCAGTCGTGGCGTCTTGCGGGTGCGGCCTGAGCCGGCCGGGTGTGCGGTGGCGCGAGCCACCCGGTAGTGGAGCACGGAGGCGATGTCGTCGGCGTCGGTGAACCCGCGTGCGGCAACCAGCCGCGGGAACAAGGTGTCGAGGTCGTGGTGGTTGGCCTCGGCGCGGCGCAGTTCCGCGGTGAGTGCCCCGAACGCCTCGGACTCGATCGCGGCGTCGGCTTGTTCGGCAGTCAGCCCGGAGGCGCGGATGAGGGTGGCCCAGCGGTCGTGTTGGGCTGCAGCGGCGATGGTCTCGTACTCGGCGGCGAGCTGGGCGATCGAACCCCACTGCTCCTGTTCGGCGGTGATGGTCTCGTGCGCGGACAGCTCCGCGCCAACGTGTTGGAGCACGCCGTAGAGCACTGATCGGCCGGTGGCGTCAGGGGTGTCGCCCGGGTGCGGGTGGGCGTGCTCGTCGTCCCGGTCGAGGATCACGTAGGCGTGGTTGGAGTGCTTGCCGCGGGTCATCGCGACGTAGAAGTTCTCCCGCGTGGTGGTCGGCTCCACCAGCACGTGCGCGGTATCGACGGTGACACCTTGCGCCCTATGGGCGGTGATCGCGTATCCAAGATCGACATGATCGGACACGTAGGCGGCTGGGAGGACGATGGAGCCGCCGAACCGGCGGCCGGTCTTGAGGATCGTGACCGAGCCGTCGTCGCGGACGCCGGTGATGGTCCAGGTGTCACCGTTGCGCACCCAGGTCTTCCCGGACCGTAGGCGGCGGTCGTTGCGGCGGGTGATGATCGTGTCCCCCACCCCGGCAGTGGTGCCGTCGTTCAGCTCAACCTCCCGACCGGGCTTTAATGTGCCGTCGAGGATCAGGTCCGCACGAGCACGCTGGTTGAGGGCGCTCACGTCGTCGCGGGTCTCAGCGACCAGCACCGACACCAACCCGCGTTCCCGGTCGGCACGCCACGCGGTGTAGGCGGTATCGGTCATCGCCTCGGCGTCACCGTCGTGGATGCGGTCGTGGTCGAGGTAGGTGTCGATCACCTGCGTGCGTCCGTGGCGGAGGGCGAGGGAGGCGGTCTTCTCCCAGGCGTTGGTGAAGCGGTGGACGTCGAGCAGCTCGGGTGCATCGTCGCGGTCGTTGACGAGGAGTCCGAAGGCTCCGCCCGCGTCCACAGACTGGAGCTGGGCGAAGTCGCCCACCAGCAGCACCTTCGCCCCGGCTCTTTCGGCCAGGTGGGTGATGCGGTCCAGCGAGAGGGTTCCCGCGAGGGAGGCTTCGTCGATGATGACGAGCTGACCGGCCTCGAAGTCCTCGCCGTGGACGAGGTGGTTCTGCCACCACTTCGCCGTGTTCTCCGTCGCAATCCCCAAGTCCTCGGAGAGAACCTGCGCGGCCACCGCGGACGGCGCAAGCCCGACCACGGACCCCTCGCCGTGTTCCTTCTCCCACGCGCGGCGAAGCGCGGACATCGCCGTGGTCTTCCCGGCGCCCGCCGGGCCCACCAGCACATCTAGCATCCCGCCAGAGACTGCGATCTTCGTGAGTGCGTCGGCTTGGTCCTCGCCGAGCATCCGCGCCTCGGCATCAGGACGGCCGGCGATCTTCTCCACCGTGGGGAGCGGGACGGTGGGCGCGGTCAGGGTGCGGGAGCGGTCGAGCAGCCGGTCCTCGGCCGCGAGCAGCAGCTCGGAGGAGAACACAGTCGAGTGCTTCGGGCGGAACACGCTCGTGCCATCCACCCGCCGGAACGCGGCCGGCGACGTGGCGAGGTCGGGCGGCGTCAACCGCAGCGACACGGACTCGGCGGCGTCGGCGATCATCCCCACCACGGCTTCGCGATCTTGCATGGTGGCGAAGCGCCAGCCCATCGTCTGCCGCGACGCCTCAGCCATCAGGTTCCACCGCCGCCACGTGGACCGCTTCTCACCCACCACCCCGACCACCGACTGCCCGAGGTCAGCGATCGCATCCAGTGGCACGTCATCGGCACGTAGCAGCAGCGCCTTGTCGTTGTCCGTCACCGCGCGTGCCCAGGCCGCCGCATCCGTTCCGAGGACCCCGGTGGCGCGGGTGCGCCACTCGGCGGTGAGGTCCGCCAGCGACCGGACCTCCTTTTCGGGACGCGTGGCGAGGGCGGCTTGTGCGCGGAGCTTGATGATCGTGGCGGTGGAGGGTTGGCGGCCGTGCTTGGCGACGTACTCGGCGATGAGTCTGTTCTTCTCGGCGTCGATGTGCCGGGCACGGGTGGAGAACTCCTGGACCAGCTCCTCCGGTACGGTGCTGATCGCCCACGCCGGGTTGCGGTCCCGGCCCATGTCGCGCGCCTCCCATTCCACACCGAAGGTGCGGGTCATGTGGTCGGCGAACACCGCCTCATGCAGCTCGGATAGGGCGACCACGGCAGCGTGCATCGGCCGCCCATCGAGCGACCGCCACTTGCCGTCGAAGGCGGTCTGCACCTTGTTGGAGATGACGACATGGGTGTGCAGGTGGGGGTCGCCAGCCCGGGAGTCGAAGTGATCGAACGCCGTCGCCACCAACCCGGTCACATCAACCTGCGCAACCGCGCCGTCACCGGCGGTTGCGCCAGAGCGGGTGGCTGCAACCTCCCGCTCCATGAACGCAACCACCTCCGCAACCGCCGCATGATGCGCCTCACCGATCAGCGTCTGCGTCCCCGCGTCCGCAACCGCCCACAACGCTGAGGCCGACTTCGGGATCGAGAAGGTGAAGTCGAACCCGGCCACCGCCCGGCGCCTGCCGCGCTCGGTCTCCTCGGCCTCGATCCGCGCAACCGCCTCGCTCTTGGCGCCAGGGCTCAGGCCGGGGTCGAGGTCGGCGGTACGGGCCTCGATCCGCTCCGGCACGGACTTGTAGGCGGGGAACGCGTGTCCGAGCGGGTCGCCGGTGATCGGGTCACGGCCCATGCCCATCAGGAGCTGGAGCTGGGCCTCCGACACCCGGTGGTTGTGACAGCTTGGTTTGGCCCCGTTGTGACGGTCTGATCTGGCCCCGCGTGCGACTTGCCGGGGTGTTGACGGTCTGAACTGGCCCCACCCCTTCACGCTGGTCCCCATCACTGGGAACCAGTCGCGAGGGCAAGGGAGCCAAGATGGGGTCACGAGTGCAGCTGTACGCCGACATCCGCCACGACGCGCGAGTCGATGGCCTGTCCATCCGCGAGCTCGCCCGCAAACACGGAGTCCACCGCCGCACCGTCCGCCAGGCCCTCGCCGATGCCGAGCCCCCACCCCGCAAGAAACCGGTCCGCACCGCCCCACGGCTGGACCCGTACAAGGCGGCGATCGACGAGATGCTCACCTATGACCTGACCGCGCCAGGCAAGCAGCGTCACACCGCAACGAGGATCCTGGCCCGGCTGCGCGACGAGCACGGCGCCGCCGACCTGTCCTACTCCACGGTGCGGGACTACGTCCGGGTCCGGCGCGCGCAGATCGATCTGGAGGCTGGGCGCCGGGTGGAGGCGATGGTGCCGCAGGACCATGCCCCCGGCGCGGAGGCCGAGGTCGACTTCGGCGAGGTCTACGTCATCCTGGACGGCGTCAAGACCAAGTGCCACATGTTCGTCTACCGCCTGTCCCACTCCGGCAAGGCCATCCACCGCGTCTACCCGACAGGCGGGCAGGAGGCCTTCCTCGAAGGACACATCGAGGCCTTCCACGCCCTGGGCGGCATCCCGACCCGCCACATTCGCTACGACAACCTCACGTCGGCTGTCGTGCAGGTCATTCACGGCGGCGACCGGCTACGCGACGAGAACGAACGCTGGGTTCTGTTCCGCTCCCACTACGGCTTCGACGCGTTCTACTGCCAGCCCGGGCATCGACGGCGCCCACGAGAAGGGCGGCGTCGAGGGCGAGGTCGGCTGGTTCCGCCGCAACCACCTCGCACCCATGCCCGAGGTCGCCACCCTGGACGAACTCAACGACAGGATCCGCGCCTGGGAAGTCGATGACAACACGCGCCGCATCGCCGGGCACGCCAACACGATCGGGCAGGACTTCCACGCCGAACTGCCCCACCTGGCTCCGTTGCCGGTCGACGACTTCGACCCCGGCCTGATCCTGCATCCCCGAGTCGACCGCTCCGCCCTGATCACCGTCCGCATGGTCAAGTACTCCGTCCCCGCGCACCTCATCGGGCAACGCGTCCGCGTCAGCCTGCGGACCTCGTGCGTGGTCGTGTTCGAGGGCCGCACCGTCGTCGCGACTCACCCTCGCCTCGGCACCCGTGGCGTGACCAGGGTCGAGCTGGACCACTACCTCGAGGTCCTGCGGAACAAGCCCGGCGCGTTCCCCGGCTCCACAGCCCTCGCGCAGGCCCGCGCCGCCGGAGCGTTCACCGCAGCACACGACGCGTTCTGGGCCGCGGCCCGCAAGACCAGCGGCGACGTCGCCGGCACCCAAGCGTTGATCGACGTACTCCTGCTCCACCGATCCCTCCCAGCCGAGGCGGTGATCGCCGGCATCACCTCGGCCCTGTCGGTCGGCGCGATCAGCCCCGACGTCGTCGCCGTCGAAGCCCGCCGCCACGCCACCGGCCACACACCCGCAACTCCGGCCGCCCCGGCCCGTGGTGGGACGGTCGTGAACCTGCCACCCCGACGCCCCACCAACCCGCACCAGGTCATCGCGCAGCTACCCGAGGACACCCGCCCCCTGCCCACCGTCACCGCCTACGACGAACTCCTGCGCCGACGCCAACCCGATCCCGCCCCGGCCCCCTCCGAGGCACACCACAACACCCCGACAGGAACCCCATGACCACCACCAGCACCAGCCGTCCCGCGAGCCTTCGCCGGCGTCACAGCCTGACCGAACAAG
The DNA here is from genome assembly GCF_001515525.1 of Piscicoccus intestinalis NBRC 104926. Lineage (GTDB taxonomy): Bacteria > Actinomycetota > Actinomycetes > Actinomycetales > Dermatophilaceae > Kineosphaera > Kineosphaera intestinalis. Next base: position 5,240 of record NZ_BCNQ01000109.1, read on the forward strand.
CCGCGCAGGCCGCGATCGACCAGGCCTGCCGCCGGCTGCGGCTGCCCACCATCCGCGCCGTCGTCGACGACGCCGTGACGGCCGCCACCAAGGAACAACTCACCTACCAGGGCTTCCTCGCCGAACTCCTCCTGGCCGAGGTCGACGACCGCGACCGTCGCTCCACCCTGCGCCGCATCAAGAGCGCCGGCTTTCCCCGCGAGAAATGGCTCGCCGACTTCGACTTCACCGCGAACCCCAACATCAACCCCGCCACCATCAACGAGCTCGCCACCGGCGACTGGATCCGCCGCGGTGACCCCCTGTGCTTGATCGGGGACTCCGGCACCGGCAAATCCCACCTGCTCATCGCGCTCGGCACCGCAGCCGCCGAACAGGGCTACCGCGTCCGCTACACCCTCGCCACCCGGCTCGTGAACGAGCTCGTCGAAGCCGCCGACGAGAAACAACTCACCAAGACCATCAACCGCTACGGCCGCGTCGACCTCCTTGTGATTGACGAGCTCGGCTACATGGAACTCGACCGGCGCGGCGCCGAACTGCTGTTCCAAGTCCTCACCGAACGCGAGGAGAAGAACGCCATCGCGATCGCGTCCAACCAGTCGTTCTCCGCGTGGACCGACACCTTCACCGACCCCCGCCTGTGCGCAGCGATCGTCGACCGCCTCACCTACAACGCCACCATCATCGAAACCGGCACCAACTCCTACCGCCTCGCCCACACCCGAGCCCGGCACCGGACGCCCGCCACAGGCGCGTGACATCGATCATCCGCCGAGAAGCGGTAAACCAGCGACTTGGGGGTGGGCTGTGGTAGGACGCCCGAACGAGGTCGCTGCAACACTGGTGGCATGACAGGGGTGGGTTGAAATGAGATACCGACTGACCGGCGTTTCCGGCGCGGCTGGGGGCATCCAGTGGGAGAAGCGGGATGACGACCGCGAGATCGCAAGGCGTGTCCTCAATCTCTTCGGCGATCGGCGCATGTTGTGGAAGGACTTCAGCCTCGAAGTGGAGGAAGACTGTGTCCGCTCCGCAGCTGAGATTCGACGTGAGCTAGGACGACACCTAGACAATCCCGATATTGGTCGTGATTTGGAGCGGCAGGTCAAGGTCTGTCAGGGCCTCTTTCGCACCTTCATGGATGACGTCGGTCCCTCTGGAGGACACGGTGGCAGAGGCTGGGGACCAGGTACTGACGAGCTTTCCATGGCCTTGGGTCGGCTGCGCGCACTCGTCGGGATTCAGGTCGGGGAGTTGGCGGCCCGCTACAACTTGGATGTGCCAGACGACCTGGTCGCCATCGTCCCGTCCGAGGCTGGCTGGTTCTTCGAGAGGTTTCAAGGCCCTGGTCAGATCGACTAGTGGAGAGCGTCCCATCCACCTGCCCGCTCTTGCCGCGTCGATTGCAAGGACGGGGAGCCGAAGGCAACGGACCGTTGGGTCGACGTCCGCGCATTAGCGGCCGGCTGGCAGGCTGGGACCATGAGCGAGATCACCGCGCCGGTTGATGTCACACCCGTGAACCGTTACCCCACTGCCCCCGCTTGGCAAGCCGTTGACGACTACTTCGCCAAGGCGCTTGTCGAAGAGGACATGGCTCTGGTCGCCGCCCGGGAGTCGGGCCAGGAGACCACGATGCCCAACGCCGAGGTGGCACCCAACCAAGGTGCGTTCTTGGCCATGCTCGTGCAGTTGTGCGGAGCGAAGCGGGTCCTGGAGTTCGGCACCCTGGCTGGCTACTCGACCATCTGGTTTGCCCGAAGCGTCGGGGCTAACGGGCGCGTGGTCACCTTGGAACTTGAGCCCCAGAACGTCGCCGTCGCCCGGGCTAACATTGCGCGAGCGGGGGTTGCCGACCGAGTCAGGATCATGGAAGGTCCAGCTGCCGAGTCTGCCCGCGAACTGATCAACGAGGACACCGAACCGTTCGATCTGATCTTCATCGACGCGGACAAGCCCAGCAACCCGACTTACCTTGAGGCGGCACTCCAGCTCACCGGCCCGGGGGCCCTCATCGTGATCGACAACGTGGTTCGCAACGGCGGTGTCGCCGACGATGCATCGCAAGATGGCTCGGTTCGAGGCGTCCGTGCTGTCGTCGATGCCATCGCCGCTAATCCCGACCTGACCGCCACTGTGCTCCAAACTGTCGGCGTAAAGGGATGGGACGGGTTCATCCTCGTTCGCAGATGCTAGAGCGAACCGGGCGGGCTACCCGTGAGCTGAACGTCCTCAACTGCCGCCGACCTCGCTCCTGATGGAGGCCGCATGGGTATCGGCGACATCTCGCACCATGGTTTGATGACCGCATGAGTCCACACGTCGCGTCTGTCCACGTGAGCCCCGTCCACGGGTTCAGTAAGAGGACCGTCGAGACCATCACGCTGCTCGAAGGACTCGGCGTGGGAGGTGACGCCCACTGTGGTGTCACCGTCCAACACCGCAGCAGGGTCAAGGACAACCCGAGCACGCCGAACATGCGCCAGGTCCACCTCATCCACGACGAACTGTTCGACGACCTGCGGGCAGCCGGGCACGACGTGGCACCAGGACAGCTCGGGGAGAACATCACCACCCACGGCCTCGACCTGCTCGCCCTGCCCGTCGGCACACGCCTGGCCATCGGGGACGCGGTGGTCGTGCTGACCGGCCTGCGCAACCCCTGCCAACAGATCAACGACTTCCAGGCCGGCCTGCTCAAGCAGGTCCTCCACAAGGCAGCCGACGGCACGGTGGTCAAGCTCGCCGGGGTGATGGGCATCGTCGCCCGCGGCGGCACGGTGTCGACCGGGGACGACATCACGGTCCACCTGCCCCCAGAACCCCACTACCCGCTGACCGGAATCTGACTACGTCCCCCTGCACGGCTGGCCGAGGGCGTGCGACTGACCACTACGCCGTGCTCCCCCGCACTGCAGAGATCCAGAGCCTGAGGGGCCCGCGGTTCAGTAGATGGCGACGGCGTCCAGCACCACCGCGGGGCCCTTGATCCAGCCGTAGGCATCATCTTCCGGAGGCTTGATGTCGAGCTCGCTTGTCAGGCTCTGGACTTGGTCGCCCAAATGCGCCATGAGCAACCGGCGCAGGAGATGCTCCCAACCAGCAAGAAGCCATGGATCCGTAGCGAGGTACCCGTCGTCGCCATCCGCGACGATATGGCGGACGGTGCCGAGAACGCGGTGGGAGCCCTCCAACAAGTCTTGCGCGGCATCACCCACGAAGTAGCCAGGGTCGAGGCTCACGTAGATCGCTCCCTCGTAGGACGAGCCGGCCACTCTGACCAGAACCGGGATCGGCGGCAGGGCGTTGCGGAGATAGAGATCCTTGAACTTCGTCTGCACAGCGGGCGACTCAAAGTCCAGGTCATCCAAGCTGTCGATGGCCACCCCGTCGGACTCGAGCAGCGTCCGGAAGAGGTAGAACATCTTGCCCACCAAGCTCGCTGCCGTGATGCTCACCTGTCCGTCGACGGCGGCGAGGAGTTTGCGGGCTTGGGCTGCTGACAAGGAGGTCTTCGCCCCGCCGGGGATCAGTTCGAGCAGGATCCGGTGCAGCTGGCAGACCTTCATCACATGCTCGTCACCGATCCTGCGGCGCCGGTCGACCAACAACCGCAACACCTCCAACTGGGCGTCGGTCACGACCGGGTGCAGCCCGGATATGCGGACCCCGACCAGGGCGATCGAGTGGGCGTCGGTGTCATCGGTCTTGCGTCCCTGACCCGTGGCGAACATCCGCATCCTCGCCGACAGTTTCGCGGGAACATCCACGACCTGCTCGCCGGCCAGCACGAGTCGTTCGGCGACGTGTCGGCCGATCCCGGCGCAGCCCTCGATCGCCCACACACGTTCCGGCCATGTCTGGGCGTAGGCGAGCATCTGGCCGAAGCCGTCCGCGTCGGTCGTGAATTGCTCATGTCCCAGGACGTGTTCCTGGGCGTCCATCACCTCGATGGTGACGGTGCGTTTGTGGGGGTCCATCCCGATGACCACGCCAGTGTCCATGTGCCTTCCCTTTCCTGCGCCGAATGGGTTTCGGGTCAGGAGGGCACCGCTACTACCAGCCGTCATTCCCCTCTTCAGCCTCTCCCGCCCTCGCGGTGGCCCGGGGTAGCGCACGCCAAATGAAAGTCACACCCACCGGGTGGACAGCCGCAAACGGGAGCGGCCGCCCCGGACCACCTGAACCGAGCCTCGGCCAAGGCCCGATCTGAGGTCAATGGAACTAGTAGCCGCGGGTCGGCTGGTTTAGTGTGAAGGCATGTCAGGACCCGTCCCACTCTCGCTCCCACCGTCGTTCGGGGCCTGCCAGGCCGACGAGTTCACGATGTTGACCACGTTCCTCGACGAACACCGTGGTGCGGCGGTGGCGACGCTCGACGGATTGACCGACGAGGAGGCACGGCAGTCACTCGTGCCATCGGAAACCACTGTTCTGGGCTTGGTGAAGCATCTGACCCTGGTGGAGACCATCTGGTTCACCGAGCTACTCATGGGAGTGACCCGAGCCCAGCTGGGCCTACCGGCCACGCCGACCGACAGTTTCGTCCTTGGGGCGACGGACACCATCGATTCGATTCGCGAGGGTTACCACGAGGCGTGCGCGCGTTCCCGGGAGGCGATCGGAGGGCATGACCTCGATGAGGTCATCACTGGACACCGGTTCGGTCCCATGACCCTGCGTTGGATCATGCTGCACTGCATCCGCGAGACAGCCCAGCACGTTGGTCACGCAGAGATCCTGCGCGAACAAATCTTCGCTGCACGCCCCTGACACCAGGCTGGAAACGCGCTGTTCTGCCGCGTTGAGCTCCTGCTCCAACGTTCGGTGCCCCAGGGACATCTGGAGTCGCAATAGGTAGCCGTCGGGGTCCTGTACGAGGAACTGGCGAACGCCCGCCTCTTTGCTCGGGCCGATGCGGTACCACTTCTCTTCTGGCTCCATGAACAGTGGCCAGCCCGCTTCGCGTAGCTGCCGGAGTTGATCGGCGACATCGGGCACGGAGATTTGGAAGTTGATCCCGCGCCCCAAGGGTGGGTCGAAGGGTGCCGTTCGCCATGTCCTGCCGATGTCGGCTTGGTCGAGCATGAGGTGGGCGCCACCCAGGGCGAGGTAGGCGAAGCCTTCCTCGGGCCTGTCGTAGAGCACCTCGAAGCCGAGCAGGTCACGCCAGAACCGGACGGACACATCGCAGTCGGTGACGGCCAGCTCGGGCACAAGGGAAGGTTCAGCACTCATGGGCACCAGCCTCGCAGAGGGCATCCCCGGAATGCCCTGTGCTGCTGATCTCGCGTTAGCTGGGGCCAAGTCGGGCCGTCATCCCGGGGCCGGATGGAGTTGACATAGCCACACCCGGTCACCCACCGCGAGCTGACCCTTGCCGAGCGAGACGACACCGGACCCGAGCCACTGGCCCGGCGGTGTACCCGTCTCCACGTATTACCTCGTCAAAGGCGTGGACAACTCGCGGTCGCCGTCCGCGGCCGCGACCGTGCGCAGCAGGTACTTGTAGCCATCGCCCGCCGACATAACCCGCATTGAGACCGTCACGCGCGGTAGGTGCGCGGGACAAGGTCACTCAGAGCTTGAAGTCCGGCACCTTCGACCAGTCGAGTGCGGGGTGACCAATGAAGGAAGCTGCTTCGTCTGCGAGACGTTGTGCGCACACGCGATAGATGTGCGCGCAGGACTCCGCACCATGGACGGACAATGAGTGCTTGCCGTTGCTTCGTGGCCTCAGCACGCTCGACGCCGCGACAGTTCCTCTGAGCGGGCCCGGCCAGACCTCGGAGCGGAATCCGCGGGCGAGGCCGTGGGTGAGACAATGGCGCACCTGCATCCAGCCGTCAGCGTGGGCTTCGGTGTCCGCCCAAGAGAGCGTCTGTTTCCCGATCCACGATGAATCGCCGATCGCGGGCGGTTTCCATACATTCACCGAGAAGAGAGTCTTCCAACTCGTTCCGTCACCCCAGGCGAGGACCTGACGGAGCTTCTCATCGAAAACCCTGACCGTCGGGTTGTTCATAGACACGAGCTTGGCAATCTGCCCGAAGCTCTGGTTTCGGTGAGCTGCGACGAGTGCCAGGAACTCCTCGACGAAGCCCTCGAAGGCGGAAACGGAGGTCAGGACAATCGCTGGTGCGAGCGCACCAGCGTTCCCTGGATTTCCCCGAGTGCGTGGATGCAGTTTCTCCAGCATTGAAGGCACGGCGAGGCTCGTCGCGTACCGGTTCACAGCCTCTTGAAGGCTTGGAACGTACATCACGCCTCCCATCGCATCGGAGTGTCAGTCTGGCACGGCGGGTCTCCCCCTCGACCTGCAAGACGCGTGGCAGCTCGGGCAGCTTCATCTCAGTACATGGTGCTGCCCCTTCAGTGCTCGCGCTCCGCTCTCGGCCGGCCCGTGTCTCTTCTACGGCGTCGGCGTGCTGCTGTCCTGTCGGGTTATCGCCTCGCGAGTGGTAGCTAGTGTGGTGTCGCTGACATAGAGGCCGTGGTTCAGCAGTTCGAGGGCGGGCGCGGTGAGCCTGCCTATGCCCTCGGGGGAGAGTGGATCGGCTCCCAATGCACTCCGGACCCGCTCTCGCAGGACGAGTTGCGCGAGTTCGTGGCCGGTGACGATCAGCGCTGTGACGTGGGTATCGCATCCGGACCGGATCGTGCCCGCTTCTCGTCCGGCGGCCAAGCGGCGTGCAGTGCTCGCCACCAGGCGGTTGAACAATTCGTCGCCGGCTGTTCCCGGCTCTACGAGCATCCGTGCGATGTAGTCGATCTTCGCGCTTGCAGCGCCCACCTGCTCGGCCAATGATCGGACCAGACTGCCTGGTGAGTCTCGCTCGAAGTGTTCATCGAACAGGCCGGAGACGACATGCTCATCGCACGCCCGGCGTAGTCCCTCTTTGGAACCGAAGTGATGGGTGACCAGCCCCGGACTCACCCCGGCGGCGCTCGCGATCGCTCTCACGGTGACCCGGTGAAAACCCTGCGCGGCGAACAATGCCGTTGCTGCGTCGCGGATACGCGCACGTCCAGTGAGGTCAGCGGGATCGGGCATCGAGTACATGCTCGGGGTTCGGGCTTCTGAGCGTGACTCAGCGCATGGCGCGCCACTGCTGGACGAGTGCTGGGAGCTGTGCGCGTAGGAAGGCGAAGAAGTCGGCGGTCTCGATGAGTCGTGCCGAGGCTCGCTGGTCTGTGGCGGTGTGGGCGCCGTCGGTGAGGACGCCTTCGAGGGTGCGTAGGGCATCCTCATTGTGGGCGACGGCTTCCATCCAGGCGTCGGGGCGGACTTCGTAGACGATCTGGCGGTCGCTCTGCCGGGTCACGTCGACCAGACTGAGGGTGCGGAGCATCTTCGCACCGTTGGAGATCGCCGACGGGCCTACACCAAGCTGCGCGGATAGCTCAGCGGCGGTGCGTGCGCCGGTCGGCGTCACCATCAGAGCGGCGAAGATGCGGGCGGACATGCGCGGCCAGCCGGATCGGGCCAGCACGTCGGCGAACCGCTCCACGAACTTGTCGTCTTGTTCGTCCATCGTGGCCTCCTGTCATCGAGTCTGTCCCTCAAGGCACCTTACCCAGGATTCATGTAGTTCACGAATCTCGTGTAGTATCCCTGCCATGACAGACCTCGTGGAGTTGCGGCAGATCACCAAGTCGTTCAGGCACGCGCGTGCACTGGACGGGCTGGACCTGACGATCAGTGCCGGGGAGGTACATGGCCTGCTCGGGCCGAACGGGGCGGGCAAGTCCACCACCATCCGCGTGCTGCTGGGAATGCTGCACGCCGACAGCGGCAGGGTCCGCGTGCTGGGCCATGACCCGTGGACGGCCGCGCCAGAGGTCCGTGGACGGTTGGCGTACGTGCCGGGTGATGTGAGCCTGTGGCCGAACCTGACCGGCGGGGAGGTCATCGACCTGCTGGCGCGGATGCACGGCGGCGAGGACCGTGCGCGGCGGGACGCGCTGATCGAGCGCTTCGAACTGGATCCCACCAAGCGATCGCGCACCTACTCCAAGGGCAACCGGCAGAAGGTCGGCCTGGTCTCCGCGCTCAGCGTGACCGCGGAGTTGTTGATCCTGGACGAGCCGACCGCAGGCCTGGACCCGCTGATGGAGGAGGTGTTCAAGCAATGCGTGCACGAGGCTCGGGATGAAGGGCGCACCGTGCTGCTGTCCAGCCACATCCTCTCCGAGGTCGAACAGCTCTGCGACCGGGTCAGCATCGTCCGCGCCGGCAGGGTCGTTGACACCGGCACCCTGGCCGAACTGCGAGGGCACGCGACGACCGTGGTGACCGCGACGCTGACCCGACCCCCGACAGGCCTGGACACACTTGCGGGCATCGAGGAGATCGCCGTCGACGGGCACCGGGTCGAGCTGACCACGACTCGATTCGATGAGGTGATGACCCGGCTCGCCTCCTTCGGGATCGAGACCCTCACCGTCGCCCCGCCAACCCTGGAGGACCTGTTCCTGCACTACTACGACCAGACCGGCACCGCCAAGGCCCGGGCCGGAGCGACGGCATGAACACGCTGACCGGAACCCGCCCGATGCTCGGGCTAACGCTTCGCCGGGAACGGCTGCACGGCTCCGCCTGGTACCTGCTGTCCGGGTTGCTGCTGGTGATGATCGCCGCAGGCATCATCGCCACCTACCCGACCGCGGCCGACCGAGAAGCACTGGCCGCCTCCGTCAACGCCAGCGCAGGCGAGCTGTTCATGATCGGCCCCGTGTCCAGCACCGATGTCGGCGGTATCGGGCTATGGCGGATGCTGGGGATCGCGGCGATCTTCGTCAGCCTCGCCTCCGTCCTCACCGTGGTGCGCAATACTCGCGCTCCGGAAGAAAGCGGCACCAGCGAACTGCTCGGTTCTGCGGCCATTGGACGTGCCGCGCCGCTGGCCGCGGCGCTGTGCGTCACCGCGGCCGGATCACTGGCGGCCGGAATCGTCGTGAGTGTGGGCTTCCTCGGCATTGGCGCGTCGGCCGGGGGCTCTGTCCTGGTCGGGGCACAGGTCGCCTCGTTCGGGCTGCTCGCCGCAGCGTTGGCCGCGCTGACCGGGCAGATCGTGCAGACCGCCCGCGCCGCAACCGGCATCGCGGTCGCGGTCGTGGCTGCGTTCTTCCTTCTCCGTGGCGCCGGTGACGCCATCGGCGGGAACGCCTACTGGATGTCCCCGTTCGGGTGGATCGCCGCCGTTCGCCCCTTCGCTCATAACGATGCCTGGATGCTCCTGCCGGTCCTCGGGCTCACGATCGCTCTCGCTGCGGTTGCGGTGTGGATCGCCTCCCGGCGCGACCTGGGCGCCGGGCTGCTCCCCGAACGGGTGGGACCGGCGCACGCCAGCGCCGCCCTGCGCGGTCCCACCTCCCTCGCCCTGCGCACCAGCCGAGGGGCCGTCATCGGCTGGTCCGCGGGCGGACTTGTCGTCGGGCTCCTGATCGGGGGCGTGTCCTCGACCGTGGACGAACAGATCGACCTCTCCCTCGGCAGCGGTGCGGGAAGCGGCGCAGGTCTCATCCAGGTCGCCCTCTACCTCTCCCCGCTGTTCGCCGCGATCCTCGGCATCCAGACCACCCTCCGGCTCCGCGGCGAGGTCACCAGCGGCCGCGCCGAAGCCGTCCTCTCCCGCCCCGTCGCCCGCTCCCACTGGCTACTCGCCTACGCCATCACCGGAGCCCTGGCAGCCCTCGCCGTGCTGATCGCATTCGGGCTCGGCATCGGCATCGCGCAAATCGGCACCGACCCCGGCTCGTTCAGCATCCTGGCCATCGCCGGCGCCCTCCGAGCGCCCGCAGCATGGGTGTTCATCGCGTTCACCGCCGTGCTGCTCGCCACTATCCCGCGCGCCGCGACTGCCGTCGCGTTCATCGTCGTCGGAGCCTTCCAGGCGCTCGAGTTCGCCGTCGAGTTCCGCCTCGTGCCACCAGAGGCGCTCTACGCCTCACCCTTCGCCCTCGTCCCCCAGCTCCCCGACGGCGACCCGCGCCCCTGGCAAAACATCCTGCTCATCCTCATCGCAGCCGCCCTCGCTGCCGTTGCCACCAGGAGCATCCGCCATCAAGACATCCACTGATCCAGCTGCCCCGCTAACCGATAGCGGGCGGTGGACGACGGAGCGTCCGCCCGCACCCAGTCACCTCTTTCCGCCGCCATGGACGAGCCTGAGTACAGATATCGAGGTCGCCCTCGGCTGAAGCCGAACGGCGGCCGTGGACCGGCGTCATGGCGGACGACCGAGGGATAAGTAGGCGGCGAAAGCGCGTCCTCCCGCCAAATGACAGTGGAACCTCAACGGCGCACGACACGGTGAGTCGCAGCATCCGGTCAGTGACCGCCGGGTGGCGTCATGGTCACCCGAACACTCAACTCAGGTTGCCTTCGCGCGGACATGCTTGGCGGCGCGGCTGATGCCCCTAGCGATCCACGACTACCAGCCGATCCTGGCGCGAACCAGGACTGTTCATCGCCCGATTGGCCCCGTCGCGTATGACTGCATCGAAGTCATCGTCATACGGTCGGGATCGGCCATTCTGTTCAGCGAGTTCGGCCAGAAGCCGGTGACCGTCGGCGATGTTGTGCTGCTAGGCGCAAACACCTTGTATGGCAGTGACCCCGAGGGCCCCATCACGGTCACGACGATCTATCTGGACACGGACTATGTGATCGACCAGGTGTTCTGGCAGCACGCCGGGCTGTTGCAGGACCGGCTCGACGCGCAGGAGTTCGCCGAGACTGTCTACTCAGACC
>NZ_BCNQ01000110.1 GCF_001515525.1 Piscicoccus intestinalis NBRC 104926
GCTCGCGGTGCCCAGCGGCCGCGCCGCGGCCGTCGACTACCCGCCGGTCGACGACGCCGACGCCCGCCCGGTCGTCGCGGTCAAGCTGCAGGAGTGTTTCGGCTGGGCGCAGACCCCGCGGTTGGCCGACGGCCGCGCGCCGGTGTTGTTCCACCTGCTGTCGCCCGCGGGCCGTCCGCTGGCGATCACCGACGACCTCGCGTCGTTCTGGTCCGGACCGTATCAGCAGGTCAGACGCGAGATGCGGGGCCGCTACCCGAAGCACCCGTGGCCCGAGGACCCCTGGACCGCGCCTGCCACGGCACGCACTATCCGACACACGCGCGGCCCCTCCTGACCGGCCGCCCGGGGCCCGCGTCCAGGATGCCGAGACGAAGTTGGCTTACACACTCGATCGCCGCGCGCCAGGCAGTTTGCATCACCGCAGGTCAGCGAAGTGCACGCCGGATCGCCGGGGTCCCCGGACACGAGTATGTAAGCCAACTTCGTCTCGGCCCCCGTGCAGGCCGTTCGGCGACCCCCGAATCCGCCCTCGCATCGGGTCGCCCAATTGACGCCCCGGCCTGCACCAGGCAGTCAACCGCGGGGCACGTGGGGCGCCCGGCGCTGAGCGGGCCGCCTCAGTCCCGCGGCGGGAGGGCGCGCCGCAGAAAGTCCTCGACGAGCGCGATGTAGGCGGGCCGGTCGGCGAAGTAGCCGCCGCAGTGGTCGGCGCCGGGAAAGGTCACCAGCTCCTTGGGCTCGCCCGCGGCCTCGAACAGCTCGCGGGCCTGGGAGACGGGGATGATGCGGTCGGCCTCGCCGTGCAGCACGAGCAGCGGCCGCGGGGCGATCGCGGCGACGGCGTCGATGGGTCGCACCTGCGCGTACCGGTACCCGTAGCGGAGCCGGGTCAGCCGGTCGGAGGCCGCGATCGTCGGCCACGGCGGCACGCGGTAGCGCTGCAGCGCGGCGGCGATGACGTCGCGCATCGTCGCGAACGGGGAGTCGACGACGACCGCCTCCACCTCGGGCCGGCGGGCGGCGACGAGGATGCTGATCGCGGCGCCCATCGAGAACCCGATGACGGCCAGGCGGGCGTCGGGACGGCGCTCGCGGGCCAGGTCGATAGCGGCCTCCAGGTCGGCCTGCTCGTGGTGGGCGAGCGACTGCAGCCCGTCTCCGGAGTCGCCGTTGCCGCGAAAGTCGAAGAGCATCACGCTGTTTCCGGCGCGCCACAGGCCGGAGCCGATGCCGAGCATGTCCTGCTTGGTGCCGCGGTGGCCGTGGCAGATGATGACGACCCGGTCGCTGCCCGGGCGGTCGAGCCACCAGCCCGACAGGCGGGCGCCGTCGGCGGCATCGAAGTGCAGGTCGGCCCAGGGGATGTCGAGCTCGAACGGGGTGAATCCGTAGTCGAGCGCCGGGCGCTTGGGCGCGGAGTGCGTGCGCGCGATGTAGGTCGCGGTGAGCCCGACGAGGGTGCCGAGACCGCCGGCCGCCGCGGTGGCTCCCACGGCCAGGCCCCGCGGCACGCGACGCCCGAGGAGCCGGTGGTGGTCGGCGACGGGGGATGGGCCGGTCATGGCAGTAGTGTGCGCCCGCCGATCCTCAGCGCCGACGACGGGTCGGTTGTTCGGCGCACGTTTCCGGACATCGAAGGAGCCTCCCTCGACCGCTAGCATTGAAGGCAATGCATGCAACCGAGGAGGTCGAATGGCGACGCTGACAGTACGCAATCTTTCGCCGGAGACACGCCGGGCGCTGAAGGAGCGGGCGGCCCGTAACGATCGGTCGATGGAAGCGGAGGTGCGGGCGATCCTGGACGAGGCGGTGGGTCGCCCTAACCACATCGCGAATTGGCTGGAACGCGCGAAGGGTCTGCGCGGAGATGACCTCGAGTTGCCCGTGCGGACACCACCCCGGGAGGTCGACCTCGCGTGATCGTTGTCGACACCAATGTGCTCTCCGAACCGTTTCGGCGCCTACCGGAGCCGCGCGTGGTGGCCTGGCTCGACGCGGCGGGTTCCGAGGTCGCGAACACCACGGTGACCGTTGGGGAACTCCTGTTCGGCGTCCTGCGGCTACCGGACGGCCGCCGCCGGAGCGAACTCCTCGACTCGATCGAGCAGCTCGTCGCGCAGGCCGGTGACCGAATCCTGCCGTTCGACCAGTCGGCGGCGCGCTCGTACGGTCGCTGCGGGCCGAGCGGGAGGCCGCTGGCCGCCCGGCCGGTAGCGAGGACCTGCTGATCGGTTCGGTCTGTCTGGCCCGCGGACTCCCGCTTGCGACCCGCAACGTGCGTCACTTCGAGGGGTTCGGCATAGACGTGGTGAACCCCTGGGATGCGGAACCAGCCCGACCGTCTCGCCTCAGCGGTAGTTGACGAACTGCAGCGCCACGTCGAGGTCGGCGCCCTTGAGCATGCGCTGCACGGCCTGCAGGTCGTCGCGGCTCTTGGAGGAGACGCGCAGCTCGTCGCCCTGGATCGTGGGCTTGACGGTCTTGCCGAACTCGTCGCGGATGAGCTTGGAGATCTTCTTGGCGTTCTCCTGGCTGATGCCGTCTTTGAGGGTGGCCTCGAGGCGGTACTCCTTGCCGGAGGCCTTCGGGGTGCCCTCGCCGGTGTCGATCGACTTCAGCGACACGTTGCGCTTGACGAGCTTGGTCTGGAAGACGTCGAGCACCGCCTTGACGCGCTCCTCGCTGTTGGCCTTCATGACGATGCTCTCGCCGCTCCACTCGATGGAGGCGCCCACGCCCTTGAAGTCGTAGCGCTGCGAGATCTCCTTGGCGGACTGGTTCAGCGCGTTGGAGACCTCCTGCTTGTCGGTCTTGCTGACGATGTCGAACGAGCTGTCGGCCATGGTTCTCCTCGGATCCGGGGACGGGTCGGTGTGCTGGTCTGGGGGCCGCGCGCGGCGGCGGCGAGCCGGAGCCGGCAGCGTCGCTGCGCTGATTGGACGCGACCCCGGGTCGGGTTGCTATCCTTCCAGACGCACCCGGCAGGTTGCCCGAGCGGCCAATGGGAGCGGACTGTAAATCCGTCGCGAAAGCTACGAAGGTTCGAATCCTTCACCTGCCACCACGTGCACGAAGGCCCCCGGTCAGTCGACCGGGGGCCTTCGCGTCTGCCGACTCGATGCCGCGGCAAACCCGGCACCCGCGGCTCGACGGTCAGGGTGTGTTCGCGTACCTCCCGGCCGCCGTGACGATGTCGCCGCGCTTCACCCGAGCCAGTCTTCGGAGACCGCCTCGACGAACTCCATGTCTTTGTCGTCGGCGCGTGCCGTCGCGACCATCGCGGATTGGCGGTGTGCTTCGGCCGCGAACTGGGGGGAGTGGACATCCGGGGTGCGCATGCGTGCACGATAGGCCGCCCACTCGCCCCCTGACAGGCATCACACCGTATTGCGTGTGACGAACCGTCGTTCCCAAGGCCCTGTCGGAGGGGCCCGTACGCTTGGATGACCACAGGGCCGGACGCCGAGGGAGGAGTGGACCGACGCCGGAGGTGACGCAGCACTATCGAGTCCTTGTCAGCGCAGCTCAGCCGCGCAGCAGCCGCGCGGCGAGGGCTTGGGAGGCGGCCAGCCCGACTCCCATGGCGGTCAGCGTGACGAGCCCGGTGGACAGGTCGCCGGCGACCGCGGTGACCAGCTCCGGGGTCGCGTGCACGCTGAGGTCGAAGAGTCCGGCGACGCCGCGGAAGATGAACACCCCCGGCACGAGGGCGACGACCGCCGCGAACCCGACCCCCGCGAACGAGGCTCCGTAGCGGCGGGCGACCGGGGTGAGCAGCAGTCCGGCCGCGACGCACGCGACGAACGCCCCGACGGCCACCCCGGCTCCCAGCTGCGACATCGAGACCCACCGCAGGGCGTGCGCCAGCGCCCCGACGAGCACGGGCCAGACGATGAGCCGCGCGTCGAGGGAGAAGTACACCGGGTAGGAGGCAGGGGCCACGGCGGCCGCGACGACGTTGAGCCACAGCGGCACCGACAGGCTCGTCGCCGTCACCGGCAGCGGCCCCGCCGGCAGGAGCCCGAGCAGCAGCCCCGCGCAGATCGCCAGCACGATGAGGGAGCCGTACGTCACCCTCCCCAGCCCGATGCTCATGCGTTTGGCGGCGAGGTCGAGCACCCCGTTGAGCAGGTGCGGGCCGGGCACGAGCACCATCGCCGGGCAGACCGCGACGAGGCGGGTCGGCTCGTCACGTCCAGCACGATCGAGACCGCCCCCGCCAGGCCCGCGATGAGGGCCGCCGCGAACGCCTGCCCGACGAGGTCGACGCCCCGGCGACCGAGGGCCCGCCGCGCCACGGCCCCGAGGGCCGCCGCGAGCGGGATGAGCACGAACGACGACGGCCGCACCGCCCCGAAGATCACCGCCAGGGCGGTCGCGCCGGTCGGCGCCGCGATCGCGAACACCAACGTGGGGTAGGGGCGCAGCGTGGAAGCGGTCCGCAGCCGCTCGCGCAGCACGCCCGGCTCCGGCGGCCCGTCGGGACCGCCGGCGGCGGCCACGGTCGCCAGCACCGCCGTGACCACCCGCATGTTCACCCCGAGCGGGGTGACGGGCAGCGTCACGAGCGCGGTGCCGGGCGCCCGCACGAGCGTCAGGCTCGACCACGCGGTGACGGCCGTGACCTGCAGGCCGTACGCACGCGCGAGGCCCTCGATGCGCCGCACCGTGTCGTCGGTCGTGTGGCCTGGCGAGCAGCAGCCGGCCCGCCTCCGCGACCACCTCGGCGATGCCGGCCGGGTCGGCCGGCTCAGGGGGTGTGGCCACGGGCGGTCGTCAGCTCGGGAGCTGCGCCGGGTAGACCGGCTCCCACATGGCGTCCTGCACGGCCTGGATGAGGTTGTCGTGCTCCTTGGTGGCGACCCCGTCCTCGGCGGCCTGCCTGGCGACGGCCACGGCGACGGTCGCCGAGGAGGCGCGCAGATTGTCGACCTCCGGCAGGAGCGAGGCGCCCAGGGCGGTCGGGTCGACCTGGCCGGCGACCGCCTCCGCGGCGGCGAGCAGCATGCCGTCGGTGACGTGGGTGGCGCCGGAGACGATCGTGCCCAGCCCGAGCCCGGGGTAGAGCAGCGCGTTGTTGCCCTGACCGATCGTGTACGTCGTGCCGTCGTAGACGACCGGCTGCACGGGGATGCCGGTGGCGACGAGGGCCTTGCCGTGCGACCAGGCGATGACGTCGTCGGGCATCGCCTCGATGCGCTCGGTCGGGTTCGACAGCGGCAGCACGATCGGGCGCTGCACGCCGGCGCACATCGCCTCGATGACCTCGCGGGTGAACGCGTTGTGGTCGGTCGAGGTGCCGATGAGGATCGTCGGCTTGGCCTGGCGCACGACCTCCAGCAGGCCGATCGCACCGTCCTTACCGGCCCAGTCCTTGACGTCCTTGGCCTTGCGCGCGTACGCCTGCTGGTAGTCGGGCAGGTCGCTCATGTCGTCGGTGACCAGCCCGTTGATGTCGATGAGCCAGATCCGGTCGCGGGCCTCCTGGTCGGACAGCCCGGCGCGCACCATGCCCGCGTGGATCTGGTCGGCCATGCCGGTGCCGGCCGTACCGGCTCCGTAGACGACGAGGCGCTGGTCGGCGAACGTCTGCTGGGTGACCTTCATGCCGGAGATCACCGCGGACATGACGATCGCGCCCGTGCCCTGCATGTCGTCGTTGAAGATGCGGTACTTGTCGGCGTTGTCGACGAGGATGCGCCGGGCGTTCGACGGGCCGAAGTCCTCGAAGTGCAGCAGCGCGTTGGGGAACATGTCGGCGGCGACCTTGAGGTACTCGGCGATGAGCTTGTCGTACTGTTCGCCGCTCACGCGGGCGTGCCGGTTGCCGAGGTAGGCGGGGCTGTTGAGCAACTGCTCGTTGTCGGTGCCGCAGTCGAGGTTGACCGCGATCGTGCGCTCGGGGTGGATGCCCGCGGCCGCGGTGTAGACGGCGAGCTTGCCGACGCTGATGTCGGTGCCGTTGACGCCCCAGTCACCGATGCCGAGGATCTCCTGCGCGTCGGAGACGACGAGCAGGTCGACGTCGTCGGGGCCGAGCCCGAGGGTCTCGAACGAGGCGCGGACGTCGTCGATGTGGTCGATCGACAGGTAGACGGCGCGGGAGCGGCGGTAGTCGCGCGACCACTGCTTGATGGCCTCGCCGACCGTGGGGTCGTAGACGACCGGGAGCAGCTCGGTGAGGTGGTCGGTGAGGACCTTGTAGTAGAGCACCTCGTTGTGGTTGTGCAGCTGGTCGAGGTAGATGTACCGGTCCAGGTCGCGGTCGAAGCCGTGCAACTGGGCGTAGCAGCGGGCGGCCTGCTGGTCGAGGGTCTCGACGGCGACCGGCAACCGGCCGGTGAGGCCGAGTCGCTTGCGGTCCTCCATCGTGAACGCGGTGCCGCGGTTGGTCAGGGGATCGGCCATCACGGGGGGCTTGCTGGGCATTGCGGCCTCCTAGTCGACGCGTGAACGCAGTTCACGTTGTCACTAAAGGCGCGGAACAGCCAAGAAAAAGTCAGTGAACTGACGCAGTGTCAGTTGTCGCTCGGGCCGCCCGGGGCAGCGCTGTCGCCGGGAGCCAGATACCCGCCCATGAGGCTGAACACGCGCTCGACGTCGGCGGCCCGCTCGACCTGCGGCACCTGCTCGGCCACCGCGTCGAGCAGCGCCTCGAGCAGGAACAGCAGCCCGACCCGGCTCCGGAACATCGGGTCGGCGTGGCTGGCGACGAACAGCGACAGGTCCGCGTCGGCCGTCAGCGGGCTCGACCGGCGGTTGGTGATGAGCACGGTCGTCGCGCCGCGGCCCCGCGCGAACCGCAGCAGCCGCTGCACCGGGACGGGGTAGCGGTCGAAGGCGGCCCCGATGACGACGGCATTCGGCTGCAGGCCGGCCAGTGAGTGGGCCCAGCGATCGGCCCCGTCGAGGAGCGTGACGTCGCCGCGTACGTAGCGCAGCAGCAGCGAGAAGTAGTGCAGGAGCGGCTGGCCCGAGGCGACCGCGCCGAGCACGAGGGGCCGGTCGGTGTCGGCGATGAGGCCGACGACCGTCTCGAAGACGGCGGGGTCGACGCCGCGGGCGGTCGCGGCGAGGTCACCCGCGGCGACGGCGAAACGCTGCTCGAGATGGGTCGGGGCGCTGGTCTTCGCGGAGCCGGTGGTCGCCCGTGAACCGCTGGTGGCCGTCGAACCGGTGGTGGCGGTGGTTGCGTGGCGGCCCGCGGCGCGTGAGCCGAGGCGGGCGAGCCGGTCCCGCGGCACGTCGAGGTGTGACCGCGCCTCGGCGCGCAGCGCGCGACGCAGCCCCCGGAAGTCGGCGTACCCCAGCTTGCGCGCGAATCGGGTGACGGTCGCCGTGCTCACCCCGGTCGCGGCGCACACGTCCTGCAGGCTCAGCAGGGCCGCGCCGGGATAGGAGTCCTCGTAGAACGACGCGACGGTGCGTTCGCCGGTCGTCAGGTCGCGGCACGCCGCGATCCGCTGCAGCAGCGACGGCCCCGGCTCCTCCACGCCCCCACGGTAGCCCGCCGTCTCCCGGCGTTCCCCCGCCCCGCCGCCGAGCGTCGCCGACGCCGCCGAGCGCCGCCAACGCCCGCCCGACGTCGCCCAACGTCGCTGAGAACTGCGTGTCATGGTGGGAACTGCGGTTCGTGCCGCAGTCCTGACCGCGACACGCAGTTCTCAGCGACGTTGGGCCCGCAGGGTGGCAGGGAGGAGACCGATGAGCGCCCGCACCCCACGCAACCCGCACTTCGAGCAGGTCGTCCGCGACTCGTTCGCGCGTCAGGGCCTGATGGCCACGCTCGGCGCGCGGCTGAGCCTCGTCGAGCCGGGGCGCGTCGAGATCGAGGTGCCGTTCGCCGACGCCGTCAGCCAGCAGCAGAAGCTGTTCCATGGCGGGGTCACGAGCTCGATCGTCGACACCTCCTGCGGTTACTCCGCGCTGACGCTCATGACGGCCGGCTCGGAGGTGTTGACGGTCGAGTTCAAGATCAACCTGTTCGCCCCGGCCCGCGGCGACCGGCTCGTCGCGAGCGGTCGGGTGCTGCATCCCGGCCGCACGATCACCGTGTGTCACGGCGACGCCTACGCGATGCGCGACGACGAGCCCGACGTCCGCGTGCACTGCGCGACGATGGTGGCGACCATGATGCGCGTCGAAGCCGGGTGAGTCGGGTGAGCCGGGTGAGCCGAGTGACCGACTCCGCCTCGCAGCCCGGACCGCCCGACCTGCCGCGTTGGGTCGTGTGGCAGCGGCGGCCGTTTCCCGACGCGAACCTGTTGCTGCTGCCCGGGCCGGCGCCCGCGCTCGTCGACAGCGGCTTCGTCGCGCACGCCGACCAGACCCTGGCCTGGACCCGCGCGCACGCGCCCGACCTCAGACTCGTCGTCAACACCCACTGGCACTCCGACCACGTCGGGGCCAACGGCGTGCTGCAGCGCGCCGGAGCCGGTGTCGCCGCCGCCACGCCGGAGGCCGACGCGGTCAACCGGCGCGACCCGGGCTGCTGCGTGGCCGAGTACCTCGATCAGCCGGTCGCTCCCTATACCGTCGACGTCCCGCTGCAGGACGGTCAGGTGCTGCGGCTGGGGGAGGCCGACTGGCAGGTGATCGCGACCCCCGGACACACCGCCGGGCACGTGTGCCTGTGGCAGCCCGACGAGCGGCTGCTCGCCGTCGGCGACGCCCTGTCGGACTACGACGTCGGCTGGGTCAACCTCGCGCTCGACGGCCCCGAAGCCGCGGCGACCGCGCTCGCCTCGCAGCAGCGTCTCGCGGACCTGGGTGCGCGGATGGTCCTGCCGGCGCACGGACCCGTCCCGGTCGATGCCGCCGCTGCGCTGACCAGCGCCGTTAATCGCACACAAAAGTTGGTGGATGACCTGGACTATGCCGTGTGGCACGGGGCGCGCCGGATCTTCGCCTTCGCGCTGATGATCCGCGGCGGGCTGCCGGAGCCGGAGGTCGGGCCCTACCTGGTGGCCCGCGCCTGGCTCGCCGACGCCGCCCGGCTCCTGGGGCGTGCGCCGGACGACGTGGCCGAGGAACTCATCGCCGCGATGCTGGCCGGCGGCGCGATCGTGCGGCGCGAGGGCCGCCTGCACGCCGCCGCCGACCACACCCCGGTCTCGCCGGAGGCGATGCCACGCGAGTTCCCGCGAGCCTGGCGGCGCCTGACCGACAGCTGACCGCGCCCCAGACATCCCTGGCCGTCGCCGACCGCCCACGACCCCGTCCCCCGACGACCCTGAGGACTGCGTGTCGCGGTCGGGACTGCGGAACGGACTGCAGTTCTCACCACGACACGCAGTTTTCAGGGAGGGGGCGATTCAGGAACGTGGGCGGGTGAGTTCGGCGGCGAGGGCGCGCAGCATCGCGTGGGCGGGCACCAGGCTGGGCCCGTACCAGGTGATGAGACGCCCGTCCACGCAGCGGGTCGGGGTGCGCGCGAACGCCTCCGGCCCGTCACTCGGCCCGAAGGCGTACGGCTCGTCGGGCAGCAGCACGACGTCGGCGCAGCCGTCGATGCGCTCCAGCTCGACGTGCGGATACCGGCCGTCGGCGCCCGCGAACACGTTGACGAGGCCGACGTGCGCCAGCAGGTCGGAGGTGAACGTCGAGCCCCCGACGACCATCCACGGGTCGCGCCAGATCGGCACCGCCACCCGCGCCACCGGCTCCGGAGCCGGTGTGCCCCAGAGCCGCTGCGACTCCGCCAGCCACCCCGGGCGCCCGCCCCCGACGAGCTCGAGCAGCCGCGTCAGCGAGGCCAGCGCCTGCGGCACGGACTCGATGTCGGTCACCCACACGGTCGCGCCCGCCTCCCGGAGCCGTCGCACGTCGAGCTCGCGGTTCTCCTCCTTGTTGGCCACGACGAGGTCCGGCTCCAGCCCGAGCACCGCACGCAGGTCGGGGTTCTTCGTGCCACGCACCCGGGTGACGGCCAGGTCGGCCGGGTGGGTGCACCAGTCGGTGGCGCCGACGAGCGCGCCGGGCACGGCGTCGGCGAGCGCCTCGGTCAGCGAGGGCACGAGGCTGACGATGCGACGCGGCGGCTCCGGCAACGCGACCGGGGTGCCGAGGTCGTCGGAAAGGGTCGGCATGACCCCAGCCTGTCACCGCCCGCCCGAGGAGACGGGCCGGTAGACCGCGACGTAGTCGACGAGCATCCGCGCCGGGAACCTCGTCTGCGGGCCCGGCTCCCCGCCCCACGAGCCGCCGACCGCGAGGTTGAGGATGATGAAGAACGGCTTGTCGAACACCCATTCGTGGTCGCCGACCGCGCTGCGCGGCACCCGGTGGTAGACGGTGCCGTCCACGGAGAACGCGAGTTCCTGCGGCGACCAGTCCAGCGCGAACGTGTGGAACGCGTCGGCGTACGTCGATCCCGCCGGCAGGTTGAACGGGGCGGTCAGCCCCGCCCGCACGTACCCGGGGCCGTGCACCGAGCTCCACACCCGCCACGGCTCCTGCCCGACGTACTCCATGACGTCGATCTCGCCGCTGGCCGGGTGGCCGACCCGCGGATAGTCCGCGCCCATGAGCCAGAACGCCGGCCACAGCCCGGAGCCGGCGGGCAGCTTGATGCGCGCCTCGACCCGCCCGTGCCCGGCGGTGCGTTTGCCCAGCGTCGTGATGCGCGCCGAGGTGTACCGGCACGGCCCGTACCAGCAGGTCAGGCCCTTGACGTTGTCCGACCGGGCCGTGATCGCCAGGTGGCCGGAGCCGTCGAGTGAGACGTTCTCCGGCCGCCGGGTCGAGTACTCCAGCTGCTCGTTGCCCCAGCCGCCGCCCTGGGTGTCGTAGGTCCAGTTCCGCCGGTTCGGCGCCTTGCCGGCGCGCCCCGTGAAGTCGTCGCGCCAGGCCAGCCGGAGCTTCGGCTTCGCCGCCGTCGCCGCCCGGGAGGCCTGAGTCGTCGCTGTCGTCGCCGCCGACGCTGCCGTCGCCGACGCTGCCGTCGCCGACGCTGCCGTCGCCGCCGAGGCCTCGTCGCCGGCGGCCGCGGCTCCCGGCAGACCTGCGCCGGCGCCCACCCCCAGACCCAACGTCAGCGCGACGGCCAGAGCCGACAGCTTGCGGGTTCGCACATCCGCCCCCTTCGACGGGTCGCGCCGCCGGTGGGTGGCGGCTCGGGTTCCCGTCGGCCCGCGGGGCCCGAAGGTGAGCCGGGCCGCAGGTCGGGTCGCGCCGCCGGCGAGCGCCGACCGCCGCGTTACCGAATCGTGATGTGATGCCGCCCGGAGTCCGAGGCGCGCGACGCCGTCGGCGCCCAGGGTGGACACCATGGCCGACGACCCCCGGCAGGGTGACCCCGAGAACACGAAGCCCGACTCGGCCTCCGACGAACCGGCGGCGCCGGAACCGGACGAGCTCGTCGCCACGCGCGACGGCGCCCGCCTCGACGTGCTGCTCAACCGGCCGCGCCGGCACAACGCATTCACTCCGGCGATGTACGCGCGCATGAACGAGCTGTTCGCGCAGCTGGCCACCGACGAGCAGATCCGGGTCGTCGTCCTGCGCGGAGCCGGGGGCGCGGCCTTCGCGGCCGGCAACGACATCTCCGGCTTCCTCGGCCGCAGCGGCGCCCAGATCATGGCCGACTACGAGTCGACGGTGATGGGCGCGCTGCACGGCCTGTACCGCCTCCCGCAGGTGACGATCGCCGCCGTCGAAGGCATCTGCGTCGGCGGCGGACTCGCGGTCGCCACGTGCTGCGACGTGCGGATCGCCACGGCCGACGCCCGGTTCGGCTACCCGATCGCCCGCACCCTGGGCAACGCGTTGAGCCGCGACGTGCTCGCGCGCTGCCTGCACGTGTTCGGGGAGTCGGCGACCCGGGCGATGCTGCTCACCTCCCGCACGGTCGACGCCGTCCGCGCCTACTCCCTCGGCGCGGTGCTCGAGGTCGTCGACAGCGCCGAGGCGCTCACCGACCTCGCCGACGAGCTCGTCGCGGGGCTGACGCGGGCGGCGCCGGTGACGATCGAGCTGACCAAGCGCCAGCTCGCCGACCTCACGGCCGCGCCGCGCGATCCGGGGGAGGGCGAGCTGCTGCGCGGGGTGTACGACTCGGCCGGATTCCGCGAGGGTGTGCGGGCCTTCGTCGCCAAGGAGCGCCCCACCTTCCCGCCCGACAGACTGTCCGGCGGAGCCTGACCCGCGACGAACGATGAATCACGAGAACAGGAGAGCGAACATGAAACTCGGTGTGTCCCTCGGCTATTGGGGCGGGCAGCCGCCGCGCGGGCTGAACGAGATGGTCGCCGGCGCGATCGAGCACGGGTACGAGTCGATCTGGACCTCGGAGGCCTACGGTTCGGACGCGCTGACCCCGCTGGCCTGGCAGGGCGCCCGCAACCCGGGGGCCCGCCTGGGCACCGCCGTCATGCAGATGTCGGCGCGCACCCCGACCGCCACCGCGATGGCCGCGATCACGATGGACCATCTGTCCGGCGGAAACTTCGTGCTCGGCATCGGCGCCTCCGGTCCGCAGGTCGTCGAGGGCTGGTACGGCCGGCCGTACCCGCGCCCGCTGGAACGCACCCGCGAGTACGTCGCGATCCTGCGCCAGGCCTTGGCGCGCGAGGACGTGCAGTTCGAGGGCCGGCACTACCAGATCCCGCTGCCCGAAGGTGAGGGCGCCGGGCTCGGCAAGCCGCTGCACTCCACCGTGCACCCGCGGCGCGCCGACCTGCCGATCCTGCTCGCGGCCGAGGGCCCGAAGAACGTCGCGCTCGCGGCCGAGATCGCCGACGGCTGGATTCCGCTGTTCTACGCGCCGCAGGACGACGCCGCCTCCCGGGAGCGGCTGGCGGAGGGCTTCGCCCGGCGCGCCGACGACGACCCGCGCAGCGTCGACGACTTCGAGGTCACCTGCCCCGTGCAGGTCGTGCTCGACGACGACCTCGAGGCCGCCGCCGACAAGCTGCGCCCGATGATCGCGCTGTACGTCGGCGGCATGGGCGCCAAGGGGGCCAACTTCCACGCCGAGGCGATGGCCCGGCTCGGGTTCGAGGCGGAGTGCGCCGCGATCCAGGACGCCTACCTCGACGGCCGCCGCCAGGAGGCGATCGCCGCGGTGACCACCGACATGGTCGACGCGATCGCGCTCATCGGGCCGTCGGGCCGGATCGCCGAGCGCTTCGAGCCGTGGCGCGAGTCGCTCGTGACGACGATGCTCGTCACCGGCGACATGCGCTCGATGACGGCGATCGCCCGGCTCAACCAGTAGGGGCGGGTCACGCGCGCCGCGGTCCGAGCCGGGCCGCGGCGCCGAAGGCCGATCCCGTGGAAAAACCCGGTAATCGCCACATCCCAGGACGGTACGGGCACCTGAGCTCACCCCTAGAGTTCGGGTATGACCGACGCGAAGAACCCGCGCCTGCGGCTCGACAACGGCGACGAGTTGCCGATCAAGGTCCGCGGCTACCAGCTCATGAGCCGGCCGATGCTCAACCGCGGCACGGCGTTCACCCACGACGAGCGCCGCACGCTCGGCCTGACGGGCCTGCTGCCGCCGGGCTCGAACACCCTGGAGAGCCAGGTGCGGCGCGTGTACGCGCAGTACCAGGCGCAGGGAGATGACCTGAGCAAGAACGTCTTCCTCACGAACATGCGCGACCGCAACGAGGTGCTGTTCTACAAGGTGCTCGCCGAGCACATCGAGGAGATGCTGCCGATCGTCTACACGCCGACGATCGGTCAGGCCATCGAGCAGTACAGCGACTGGTACTCCCGCCCCCGTGGTGTCTACCTCTCGATCGACCGACCGGAGGAGATGGAGGAGTCGCTGAACAACTACGGGCTCGGCTCCGACGAGGTCGACCTCGTCGTCGTCACCGACTCCGAGGGCATCCTCGGCATCGGCGACCAGGGTGTCGGCGGCGTCGCGATCACCACAGGAAAGCTGGCGGTATACACCGCAGCCGCCGGCATCCACCCGCGGCGCTGCATCCCGATCGTGCTCGACGTCGGCACCGACAATCTGCGGCTGCTCAACAACGACAACTACCTGGGGGAGCGGCACGCCCGCGTGCGCGGCGAGCGCTACGACGAGTTCCTCGACCAGTTCGTGCAGCTCGTCAAGCGGATGTTCCCCAACGCGCTGCTGCACTGGGAGGACTTCGCGGCGAGCAACGCGCACCGGCTCCTGGTGAAGTACCGCGACGAGTGCTGCACGTTCAACGACGACATCCAGGGCACGGCAGCGGTCGTGCTGGCGGCCGCGATCTCGGGCGTGCAGCGCATCGGCGAGCAGATGCGTGACCAGCGCGTCGTCGTGTACGGAGCCGGGTCGGCCGGCGTCGGCATCGCCGACGCCATGCGCGACACGATGATCGCCGAGGGTCTGAGCGCCGAAGAGGCGAACTCGCGGTTCTACTGCCTGGGCAGTCGAGGCTTGATCACCGAGGGCATGGGCGCGCGGGTGCGCGACTTCCAGCGGCCGTACGCCCGCCCCGACGACGAGGTCGCCGGATGGGCGTCGCGCGGCAAGAGCATCGGTCTGCTCGATGTCGTCAAGCATGCCAAGCCGACGATCCTCATCGGCACGTCGGCGCAGGCCGGGGCCTTTACCGAGGAGATCGTGCGGGAGATGGCCAAGCACGCGCCGCGGCCGCTCATCTTCCCGCTGTCGAACCCCACCGTGCGCTCGGAGGCCAGGCCCGTCGACCTCATCACGTGGACGGATGGCCGGGCCCTCATCGCCACCGGCTCCCCGTTCTCGCCGGTGCGTTACGGCGAGGTCGACCACCACATCGCGCAGGCCAACAACGCGCTCGTGTTCCCGGGTCTCGGCCTGGCGGTGGCCGTGTGCAAGGCCTCCCGGGTCTCCGATCTCATGATCCTCGCCTCGGCGCAGGCGGTGGCCGACATGGCCGTCGGCAACATCCCCGGCGCGCCCCTGCTGCCCGCGGTCAACCAGCTGCGCACGGTGTCGGCCGCGGTCGCCCTGTCCGTCTGCCAGGCCGCCGAACGCGAGGGCCTGGCCCAGGTCGAACTACAAGACCCGGTGCAGCAGGTGTTCGCCAGCATGTGGCGCCCGGAGTACGCCCAGGTCGTCCTCGACTGACGCTTCCCGAACGCCACCGAACGACGCCGAGAACTGCGTGTCGTGGTCCTGCGGTTCGTGCCGCAGGTCTGAGCGACACGCAGTTCTCTGCGTGTGGCCGCTGCGTGGTGCTGAAGTGCGCGTACTCTACGGCTCGGGCTTTTGCTCAGGATGAGCCCTGACCAGCCCTGACCGCGCGCACCGCAGGAGGAGCCGTGAGCTTCGACCACACCGCCTCGCCCGCCCCGACCGGGCAACTGACCCGCACGCAACGGCTCGACCGGCTCCCGTTCACGCGGGCGCACGGCAAGCTGCTCGTGGGCTCGGGCATCGGCTGGGCCCTCGACGCCATGGACGTCGGGCTCATCTCGTTCGTCATGCTCGCGCTGGCGCACCAGTGGCAGCTCGACGCGCACACGCTCGGCTGGATCGGCTCGATCGGGTTCGTCGGCATGGCCCTCGGCGCGAGCCTCGGTGGGCTGCTCGCCGACCGGATCGGCCGTCGCCAGGTCTTCGCCGTCACCCTGCTCGTCTATGGCATCGCCACGGGCGCCTCGGCGCTCGTCGGCTCGGTCGCCGCGCTCATCGCGCTGCGCTTCGTCGTGGGCCTCGGTCTCGGCGCGGAGTTGCCGGTCGCCTCCACGCTGGTCAGCGAGTATTCGCCGCGGGCGATCCGGGGCCGCATGGTCGTCGCGCTCGAGGCGTTCTGGGCGGTGGGCTGGATCCTCGCCGCGCTGCTCGGTTACCTCGTCATCCCCGCCTCCGACAACGGCTGGCGCTGGGCGCTGGCCGTCGGCATCGTTCCGACGGTCTACGCGCTGGTCATCCGCTTCGGACTCCCGGAGTCGGTGCGCTTTCTCGAGGGCAGGGGCCGCCATGCCGAGGCGGAGGCGGCGGTGCGCGGCTTCGAGGCCTCGGCCGGCGTGCCGGCGCCGGGCGGGTCGGGCGCGGGGTCG
>NZ_BCNQ01000111.1 GCF_001515525.1 Piscicoccus intestinalis NBRC 104926
CCGCCCGCGCCGACGACGGCGAGGCGCGCGCGCTGACGCTGGCGCCGTTGGCCGCGACCCTGTCCCGCGTCGAACGGCAGGTCAGCGTGCTGGAGCGCGACCGGGTCGAGCAGTACGGCGAGCTCGGCGAGCGCCTCGGGGAGGTGACCGCCTCCACTCGGGCGTTGCGGGATCAGACGGCGAGCCTAGCGGGGTCGCTCAACGCCTCCACGGTGCGTGGCCTGTGGGGCGAGACGCAGCTGCGGCGGGTGCTGGAGTCGGCCGGCATGCTCGCGCGCTGCGACTTCGACGAGCAGGTTCAGGCGGTGAGCCGGCACGAGGCCGCCGTGCGGCCCGATGTCGTCCTGCGCCTGCCCGGCGACAAGGTGCTCGTCGTCGACGCCAAGGCGCCGCTGAGCGCGTTCCTCGAGGCGCAGCGGCCCGACCTGTCGCCGTCGCAACGCGAGGCCAAGATGCGTTCGCACACCGCCGCGCTGCGCCGCCACGTCGATGGGCTGGCCGCCAAGGACTACTGGTCGGCCTTCGACGAATCACCCCGGCTGGTGGTGTGCTTCGTGCCGAGCGAGGCGGTGCTGGCGGCGGCGATCGAGCACGACCCGGAGTTGTTCGAGTCCGCGATGCGCCGGCACGTGGCACTGGCCTCACCGGCCACGCTGCTCGCGCTCATGCGCACGGTCGCGCACACCTGGCAGCAGGAGTCGCTGGCCGCCAACGCCCGCGAGCTGCTCGTGCTCGGTCGCGAACTGCACGAGCGGCTCGCCACGCTGGGCGGTCACGTCACGAAGATGGGCGCCAGCCTGCGCCGCAGCGTCGAGACCTACAACGCGATGGTCGGCACGCTCGAAACGCGGGTGCTCGTCACCTCGCGCCGCATGCACGAGCTCGACCTCGCCGCGGAGCCGGTGCCCGCTCCCCCGCCGCTCGAGGCCACTCCGCGGCCGCTCACCGCGGCGGAGCTCATCGACGACAGCCTCGACATCACTCTCGACGTGCTCGACGACGGGCGGCAGACGCGCGACGCGCGGCACCTGCGAGACACCGTGACCGACTGGGGTGTCCGCCCAAGGGGCGACTCGAGGGCGGATACGGGATGAGGCGGCCCGCGCCGGCGGTCGGGCTCAGGCCGCGACCGGCACCGTGGTCAGCGAGCGCACGACGGAACGCACAGCCTCCAGGGCTGGAAGGTCGAGATTCTCGCCGAGGACGGCGCTCGAGGAGCCGAGCCCGGCGGCCCGGTCTTCCACGGAGGCTCCGGCGACCGTGAGCACCTTGACGGCGTCCTCGCGGGCCCACTGCGCGCCCCGGGGCGACGGGCTCACGCTGAGCACGGCGGCCCGCAAACCGTCAAGGGAACTGGCTCCGCGCGGACGGGACGCCCAGTCGATGGCGTTCTTCAACACGCCCGGCAGCGACCCGTTGTACTCAGGAGTCACCACAAGCAGGGCGTCGGCCGCCGCCACCTGCGCACGGAAGGCGTCGACCTGCTCCGGGAGGGCCTCGGGCGGTCGAGATCCTGGTCGTAGTGAGGCAGCAGGCGCGGAAGTTCACTGATCTCCACCGCCACGTCCTCCCCCAGATCCGCCGTGGCAGCCTCGGTGAGGCGGCGGCTCGAGGAGCCGTCCCGCAGGCTGCCGAGCAACACCAGAACGTTCACAGCACAAAGCCTTTCCATACGAACGCACCCGGACGAGCACGCTTGGTCAAGTCGTTGACCATCCTGCCCCTAGCGAAGAAGATTAGTCAAGCCGCTGACTATCGGCGTACGATCGCCAGCATGGAGGCCACGACAACGACGCCGAACACGGCCCCGCCACGCCCGGTCGGCACGCCAACGACCTGTGACGCCGCGGCAGACGACCAGATCCCTCTGGTCGCGATGCTCGGCAAGGCGCACGACGCGTTCGCTGCGGAGTTCGACGAGCTCATCGCTCACAGCGACGTTCCCGGCGTCTCGCTCGCCCACTACCGCACGGTCTTGCGCCACCTCGACGACGAGCCCCTACGAGCGAGCCAGATCGTCGGCCGCTGCGGGGTGAGCAAACAGGCAGTGAGCCAGCAGCTCACCCAGCTCGACGCCGGCGGCTACATCGTGCTGCGCCCCGACCCCAGCGACGGGCGCGCGCGCCTCGTCGAACTCACCGACTCCGGGCGCCGGGCGCGTGAAGTGGTGCGCGAGTGCTGTGTTCAGATCGAGCAACGCTGGGCCGCGATGCTGGGCGCCGACGACGAGGCCCTGCGCCGCGCGTTGACGACGATCCTGGAAAACCGCCGCCCCCCCGGCTGCTGAGCCCCATCATTCGCCTCAGGGCAGGCTCAGTGCCAGCTCAGTGCAGGTGGGTCGCGGCGTCGTGCCGCACCTTGCCGGAGTCGGTCTGCCCGCGGGCCTTCATCTCGCGCCGCAATTCGTTGGGCAGCGCGAACAGCAGGCTCTCCTGCGCCGCCACGATCGGCTCGACATCGCCGTAGCCCCGCTCGGCCAGGTAGGTCAGCACGTCACGCACGAGCACTTCCGGCACCGAGGCACCACTCGTCACACCCACCGTCTCGACGCCCTCAAGCCAGGCCTCGTCGATCTCGTCGGCGTAATCGACCAGATGCCCACTGCCGGCGCCGTGTTCGAGAGCAACCTCGACGAGCCGCACCGAGTTGGAGGAGTTGCGCGAGCCGACGACGAGCATGAGGTCGGTGCGCGGAGCCATCGCCTTGACGGCGAGCTGACGGTTCTGCGTCGCGTAGCAGATGTCGTCGCTCGGCGGGTCCTGCAGCGCGGGGAATCGTTCGCGCAGGCGGCGCACCGTCTCCATCGTCTCGTCGACCGAGAGCGTGGTCTGGGAGAGCCAGACGACCTTCTCGGGGTCGCGGACCTGCACGTTGTCGACGTCGTCGGGGCCGTCGACGATCGTGACGTGCTCGGGAGCCTCGCCGGAGGTGCCGACGACCTCTTCGTGGCCCTCGTGGCCGATGAGCAGGATGTCGAAGTCGGAGTCGGCGAAGCGCACGGCCTCGCGGTGCACCTTGGTGACCAGCGGGCACGTCGCGTCGATGGTTTTCAGCGACAGCGACTTGGCCTCCTCGTGCACCACCGGCGCCACCCCGTGCGCCGAGAAGACCACCGTGGCACCTTCGGGCACCTGGTCGGTCTCGTCGACGAAGATCGCGCCCCGCTTCTCCAGCGTGGTCACGACGTGCTTGTTGTGCACGATCTGCTTGCGCACGTAGACCGGCGGACCGTAGAGCTCCAGGGCCTTCTCGACCGTGACGACAGCGCGGTCGACCCCGGCGCAGTAGCCGCGCGGGGCAGCGAGCAGGACCTTCTTCTCGGCAATCACGCCCGCCATCCTAGGCAGCCTGGCTGGACACGACATCCACGAGGACTGGACACGGATCGCTTCACTCCAAACCGAGCCTGGCCATCGGCGCCCGTGAGGTTATCGGTCCGACCTGCGGCCGATCGGTAGGGCCCGAATCCGGATGCTGTTCTGCGTGAACACCGCGATTGCCCCAGTGGCAAGGTCCTCCTCAATCTCGTCGATATTCTCCAGGAGCGTCCGCGCCTGATGCTCGGCTCCTCGGTTCCCCTGGCGGAACAGCACCAGGCTGAGCAGAACCGCGCTGTGTCTGGCGAGCAGTTCGCCGAAGTCGGTATCGGCCGAGACCAGTACTCGCTCTTGGGCGCGAGCCGCCTCGAGCACTTCGTCGTCGATGCGGCCGGCCAGGCCGCAGACCGTGACGTGTTCGACGTCATGACCAGCGGATGTCAAGAGGAGGATGAGCCGGGTGCTGATGCACTCATCGAGCAGGAACCTCACGCCGGGGTCGCCAGTGGAACCTGCCGCTCGCTCACTGCATCCGCAGCGAACTGCAAGGCTGCGCGCACATCAGCGGTCGTCAGCTGCGGGTAGTCGGCCACGATCTCGTCGAAGGACGCTCCCTGCGCGACAAGCCCAACCAGCGTCGCCACGGGAATGCGCGTGTCACGGATGCACGGAACCCCGCCCATGATGCGGTGATCAGCGACGACGCGCGGCTCAGCCATGACCCAAATGTACGGAGGACACGACATGAACCGCATCGTGCTGCTCCGATGGGGAGGGTTGCCAGCAGGAACGGGCGACGACGCGCGGCGGCTAACGAGTCTTGTCGGTGCTCTGTTGAATACTGGCGCGCGTGAGCCAACCAGCCCGAGCGCCGCTGCCTGAGCGGGCCGCCGACACCTCGGCCGAGCAGCCGTGGCCGGTGCGCCTGCTGTCGGTGAAGATGGGCGACTACATCGCCAAGATGTCGGCGGTCTGGGTCGAGGGTCAGATCGTGCAGCTCAACCGCCGCGGCGACGCGCAGTACTGCTACCTCACGCTGCGCGACGCCGACACCGACGTCTCGTTGCCGGTCTCGATGCCGGTGCGCGCGTTCGAGCTCGCGGGCATGCCGATGGCCGAGGGGTCCCGGGTCGTGGTGCACATCAAGCCGGGGTTCTGGCCCAAGCGCGGCACCCTGCAGATGGAGGGGCGCGCGATCCGCCCCGTCGGCGAGGGCGAGCTGCTGGCCCGGCTCGAGCAGCTCAAGCGCATGCTCGCGGCCGAGGGAGTGTTCGACGCCGAGCGCAAGCGCCGGCCCCCGTTCCTGCCTCGTTGCGTGGGCCTCGTGTGCGGCCGCAACAGCGCGGCCGAGCGCGACGTCGTCGAGAACGCCCGGCGCCGGTGGCCGGCTTTGCCTTTCGAGATCCGGCAGGTGCCGGTGCAGGGCACCGATGCCGTGGCCGCCGTCCGCTCCGCCCTGCTCGAACTCGACGCCCTCGACCATGTCGACGTCATCGTCATCACCCGCGGTGGTGGCTCCTTCGAAGACCTGTTGCCGTTCAGCAACGAGGCGCTCGTGCGGGCGGTGAGCGCCGCCCGCACACCCGTCGTCAGCGCGATCGGCCACGACATCGACACCCCGCTGCTCGACTTCGTCGCCGACCTGCGCGCCTCCACCCCCACCGATGCCGCCAAGCGGATCGTGCCCGATGCTGCGGCGGAGCTCGCCGGGGTCGACCGGGCGCGCGCCCGTATTCGCGGAGCCCTGCAGCGACGCCTCACCGCGGAGGCCGACCGGCTGGCCACCATCCGCTCCCGCCCCGTGCTCGCCTCGCCGGCGGCCATGGTGCAACCGCACCGCCTCCAGGTCGAGGCCGAGCGTGAGCGTGGCCGCCGGGTGCTGGCGATCCGCCTCGAGCGGGCCCTCGACGAGATCGGGCACCTACGCGCCCGGGCGCGCAGCCTGTCTCCGCAGTCGACCCTCGACCGCGGCTACGCGGTCGTCTCCCACGCCGACGGCGCCGCCGTCACCGACCGTGCCGAGGTCGATGCCGAGGAAGTGCTACGG
Organism: Piscicoccus intestinalis NBRC 104926; assembly: GCF_001515525.1. Classification (GTDB taxonomy): domain Bacteria; phylum Actinomycetota; class Actinomycetes; order Actinomycetales; family Dermatophilaceae; genus Kineosphaera; species Kineosphaera intestinalis. The sequence goes on from NZ_BCNQ01000111.1 coordinate 5,365, forward strand.
GTGCGGGTGGCGCGCGGGGACTTCGCGGTCAAGCCGGTGACCCGACCGGCGGCGCCCAAGAATTCCCGGGCGCGGGGACGCGGGTCACAGTCCGCCCCGGCCGCGAAGACCGCGAAGGCCGCAGACGCCGCGGAGACCGCGGAGACCGCGGAGACCGCGGACGACGCGAACGCCCCGAAGGCCGCGCCGGCCGTCAAAGCCACCGACCGTGCGGCGCCGTCGACCGACCACTCCGACGTCCGAGCCGAACCCAAAGAGCCCGCCGAACCGAAAGACCCCGCCGAGCCGAACGACCCGGCCACCCCGACTCCGACCACTCCCGACGCGAAGGCGTGATCATGCCCGAATCCTCCACCGACACCGCCGAGCTGCCCGAGGTCTCCACGCTGAGCTACGAACAGGCGCGTGACGAACTCGTCGGCATCGTCGCCCGCCTCGAGAGCGGCCAACTCGGCCTCGAGGCCTCGATGACCCTCTGGGAACGAGGCGAGGCCCTCGCCGCCCACTGCACCAGCTGGCTCGACGGTGCCCAGGCCCGCCTGGACGGTACAGAAGCCGACGCAAACACATCGCCTGAGGGCGAGAACCCGGCGCACTGACCTCCCACGTGTGACCGGCGAGAGCCGCGCCACACCTGCATGCCATTCACCTGACAGGGCTGGTCGCCTCCGCACTCGGGCGAACGCGGTGACGCCCAGTCCCTGCGCTGGTCAGAAGATGCAAGTCAGAAGAAGCGGGCTGCTGCTCGTCGCGATCGCGCTCTGGGCCTGATTAGGCACGCGCGCAGCCACGCGATGCTCTGCCGGAGACGGTGACGCCCTGGAGGCGAGTCGTACGGCCGCCGCATTCAGCGGCGCCTGGCCCAGGGCCTCGAACGCCCCCGCCGCCTCAGGAGGTCGGGGCGGCCGAACCGGCCGACTGGTACGGCCGCAGGGAGGCGGCCACGGTCGCGAGCGTGTCCGGATCGGTCAGCCCGTCGACCACCACGAGCGTGCCGTCCACATCGGCCGCGAGGCTGGTGCGGACGGGGTCACCCGTGCTCTGGTAGACCCGCCAGTCCCGGCCGGCGATCTGACGACTCCCGGTGTTACGGCCCGAACCGATCTGCGCCGCAAGCCAGTTCGCGTCCGAGGTCTGATCCCGGGAAGGAGCCTGCTCGACGCCCAGATAGGCGGTCTCGTCGTCGCCCTGCGTCCAGCCGGCGTGCCATCCCGGCATCCCCGCGTCGTCTGTCGTGCGCACGCTCGTCGGCCGCCACGGCGGATCCACCGTGGGCATGAGCACCCGCACCCCGGTGCTGGAGAGCAAATAGTCGGCCGAGGCGGCCACGTCGACCGTCGGCCGCTCGATGCGGGCCGGGCGCGGCATCAGCGACAGCCAGGCAAACACGACAGCGAGCACGATCAGCATCGACAACACGAGGCTGCGCCAGTTGCCGCCCCCGTGCGATCGCCGGGCGGGTGCGGCCGGAGCGCCCGAGGGGCTCGCCGAGCCCTGGGTCGGCCCCGAGGGCGTGGGCGATCCGTCGGGAGGGGGTGTCGTGCTCACCCGCCCATCCTCTCCGACAGTCCCGCGGAGCAACACCTCGCCCCGCGGGACGGGCGAGATGAGGTGGACGGGCGGCGCCCACCCCGCGGCGGCGGTGGGAGCACTACGGTGAGGGCATGCATGAGCCCGTCATCGTCGCCGGAGAGGCACTCATCGACATCGTCGTGTCCCGCGAGGGGGAGAACGAGCACGTGGGCGGCAGCCCGGCGAACGTGGCCATCGGCCTGGCCCGGCTCACGCACGAGGCGGCGCTGGCGTGCCACATCGGCACCGACGAGCGTGGGGTGCGGATCAAAGACCATCTGGCGGGCGAGAACGTCAGCCTCGTCGACGGAAGCACCAGCGCCGAACGCACCCCGACCGCCACCGCCCTGCTCGACACCGAGGGCGCCGCGACCTATGCGTTCAAGATCACGTGGGATCTCGACCGTGACCTGCCGGTGCCGCCCGGCGCGCACTTCCACACCGGCTCCATCGCCGCCACGCTCCAGCCCGGCGGCGACGCGGTGCGCGACGTCATGACCCGCGTGCGCGACACGAACACGATCTCCTACGACCCCAACGCCCGCCCCCAGCTCATGGGTCACTCCGAGCTTGTGCGCCCGCGCGTCGAGGAGCTCGTCGCCCTCAGCGACGTCGTCAAGGCCAGCGACGAAGACATCGACTGGATGTACGACGGTCAGGACCTCACCGAGGTGCTGCGGCACTGGGCCGATCTCGGCGCCACCGTCGTCGTCGCCACCCGCGGCGGCGAGGGCGCCCTCGTCTACGTGCAGGGCGAGTTCCAGCAGGTCGGGCTCCCCGCCGTGCAGGTCGTCGACACCGTCGGCGCCGGCGACTCGTTCATGTCGGGCATCCTGTCCGGGCTGCTCGACGCCGGCCTGCTCGGCGGCGCCGCCGCCCGCGAGCGCCTTCGGGCTGCCGATTGGTCGCAGATCGAGCCGGCCGTCACCCGGGCCCTGTCCTGCGCGGCCATCACCGTCGCCCGCGCCGGCGCCAACCCGCCGCGCCGCGACGAACTCGCCGGCTGACCGCCTCCGCCTCCCCCCGCTCCGAGCGGTCGGACCAACGGCCCGCCCGCGAGGGCACGCACTGACTAGGCTGATCCGCGAGCCTGCGCCGGACCACGAAGGAGCGCGCGATGCCAGATTTCGCCTACGAAGACCTGCTGCCCATCGGTGAGGACCAGACTCCTTACCGCCTGTTGACGACCGAGGGCGTCAGCACGGTCGAGGGCCCCGACGGCATGACCTTCCTCAAGGTCGAGCCGGAGGCGCTGCGGCTGCTCACCGAGACCGCCATGCACGACATCGCGCACTACCTGCGGCCCGGGCACCTGGCTCAGCTGCGCAAGATCCTCGACGACCCCGAGGCCAGCAACAACGACAAGTTCGTCGCGCTCGACCTGCTGAAGAACGCGAACATCGCCGCGGGCGGCGTGCTCCCGATGTGTCAGGACACCGGTACCGCGATCGTCATGGGCAAGCGCGGCCAGCACGTGCTGACCGAGGGCGTCGACGAGCGCCCGATCAGCGAGGGCATCTTCGACGCCTACACCCGGCTCAACCTGCGGTACTCGCAGATGGCGCCGGTGACCATGTGGGACGAGAAGAACACCGGCTGCAACCTGCCGGCGCAGGTGGAGTTGTACGCCGACACCCTGCCCGGCCACGAGAACACCTACAAGTTCCTCTTCATGGCCAAGGGCGGCGGCAGCGCGAACAAGTCGTACCTGTTCCAGGAGACCAAGGCGATCCTGTCGCCCGATCGCATGATGGACTTCCTGCGCGAGAAGATCGCCTCCCTCGGCACCGCGGCCTGCCCGCCGTACCACCTCGCGGTCGTCATCGGCGGCACCAGCGCCGAGTTCGCGCTGAAGACCGCCAAGTACGCCTCGGCCCGCTACCTCGACACGCTGCCGACCCAGGGCGACCCCGCCACCGGCCACGGCTTCCGCGACGTCGAGATGGAGGAGAAGGTGCACGAGCTCACCCGCGAGCTCGGCATCGGCGCCCAGTTCGGCGGCAAGTACTTCTGCCACGACGTGCGCGTCATCCGCCTCCCCCGGCACGGGGCGTCGCTGCCCGTGGCGATCGCCGTCTCCTGCTCGGCCGACCGGCAGGCGCTGGCGAAGATCACCGCCGAGGGCGTCTTCATCGAGCAGCTGGAGACAGAACCGGCCCAGTACCTGCCCGACACCACCCACACCGACCTCGGCGACCACGCCGACGAGGCGATCGGCGTCTCCTCCACCGGAGCCGGCGGGGTCGTCAAGATCGACCTCACCCAGCCGATGCCCGACGTGCTCGCGGAGCTGACCAAGCACCCGGTGAAGACACGGCTGTCGCTGACCGGCACGCTGGTCGTGGCCCGTGACATCGCGCACGCGAAGATCCGCGAGCGCCTCGAGGCCGGGGAAGAGATGCCGGAGTACCTCAAGGACCACCCGGTGTACTACGCGGGCCCGGCGAAGACCCCCGAGGGCATGGCCAGCGGATCGTTCGGCCCGACGACGGCCGGGCGCATGGACTCCTATGTCGACCAGTTCCAGGCGCAGGGCGGCTCGATGGTCATGCTCGCCAAGGGCAACCGCAGCAAGGCCGTCACCGACGCCTGCGCCGCGCACGGCGGCTTCTACCTCGGCTCCATCGGCGGCCCGGCCGCGCGCCTCGCGCAGGACTGCATCACCAAGGTCGAGGTGCTCGAGTACCCCGAACTCGGCATGGAGGCCGTGTGGAAGATCGAGGTGAAGGACTTCCCGGCGTTCATCATCGTCGACGACAAGGGCAACGACTTCTTCGCCACGGTCGGAGCCAAACCGGTCGCCATGACGATCAGCACGCGCCCCGACCTCGACTCCGACTCCAGCGGCGTCTCGTCCTGACCCGGGTCGGCGACACCAGGCTGCCGACCGGCAGAGCCCAGCCCCGCGCCGGCGGGCCCGACGCCCGCCGTCGGGCCCGCCGGGCGACGAACCCCCACGGAGAGACATGAGCGACCAACCCTCGACCTCGGCGGTCAATCGACCCAGTACTCCCGCGCAGGCGTGGGCCGAGCTGCAGGCGGGCAACGAACGGTTCATCAGCGGTTCGCCGCTGCACCCCAACCAGAGCGTCGAGCACCGCGGCGAACTCGCCAGCGGCCAGAAGCCGTTCGCGACCTTCTTCGGTTGCTCGGACTCGCGGGTGGCCGCCGAGGTGATCTTCGACCAGGGTCTGGGTGACCTCTTCGTCGTGCGCACCGCGGGCCACGTGCTCGGGCCGACGGCCCTGGGCTCCCTGGAGTTCGGCGCGTCGGTGCTGGAGATCCCGCTCATCGTCGTGCTCGGCCACGACTCGTGCGGAGCGGTGAAGGCCGCGATGGCGGCGATGGAGTCGGGCGAGATGCCGTCGGGATACCTGCGCGATCTGGTCGAACGGGTCACCCCGAGCGTCGTCGCGAGCTACCGCCGCGGGGAGGAGCGCGCCGACGCCGTCGAGGCCGAACACGTGCGCCAGACGGTCGGTCTCATCCAAGAACGCTCCCGGGCGCTCGCGGAGCGGATCGACGCCGGGCAGATGACGATCGTCGGACTCACCTACGCGCTGTCCGAGGGTCGGGCCGGGCTCGTCAACCACATCGGCGACATCGGGCAGTGACGACTCCGGCCCTCGCGGGCTCGCGAGGGTGACGCCGGTCGCCTCGCGGCCCCACGCGATGCGCTTCACTCAGAACGGGATTCGCGGGGCCGATGGGATGCGTTGACCGGCCTCGCCTGCCCCGGAGGATGCGCGATGACGAGTGCGCTTGCCGCTGCCCCGCTCCCGCGGCCCACCACGCCGCGACGCTGCCTGGAGGCCCTCCTGGCCGGCAACCATCGCTTCACCGGCAACACCCGCCGCCACCCCGACCCGCGCACCTGGACGGAGGCGGGCCGGGCGCCCGACCCGTTCGCCGCCGTGTTCAGCTGCGCGGACTCACGGGTGGCGCCGGAACTGATCTTCGACTGCGGCCTCGGTGACCTGGTCACCGTGCGATCGCCCGGGCACGCGGTCGACGCCGACGTCGTCGCGGCGCTCGAGCGCCAGATGCGCCGCCACCGGCTGCCGCTGCTGGCGGTCGTCGGCCATCAGGGATGCGCGGCGATCGCCGCCTCGCTCGCCGACCGCCCCCAGGGCGCCACGCTGCGGGCCCTCGACGGCTCGGCTACATCGGCGGGGCGCGGTGGCGCGGACCGCTGCCCCGCGGCGCCCGTGCTGGAGCAGGTGGTCACCGAGCGGGTCCGGCTCTCGGTGCACGACCTCGTCGAGGCGTCACCGCTGGTCGACGCCGCGGTGTCCGCCGGCACGATGGCGGTCGTCGGGCTGACGTTCTCCCTCGGCACCGGTGAGGTGGCCGTCGTCGAAACGCTCGGTGCCCTCAGCGGGGTGCCCGGGGCCCGCCCGAGTCCGCCGCGGCGGACCGGGACGACCCGCCTGCCCGGCTCCCCGCGGCCGCCGGCGACCGCTACCTTCTGAGCGGGCGTCGCGATTCCACGACGAGTCATCGTCGAGCCTCACGCTCGACCCCGCGAGCGAACTGCGTTCAGAGAGAAAGGTGCTCGCGTACGACGTCGGCGAGCCGATGGCACACCGCAGAGGCCTCCTCGGGGGTCTGCGCCTCGACCATGACGCGCACGACCGGTTCCGTGCCGGACTTGCGCAGCAACACCCGCCCGGTGCCGGAGAGCTCCTGCGACGCCTGGGCGACCGCGGCCTGCACGGGCTCGTTGGCCTCGACCGCGTTCTTGTCGACGCCCTTGACGTTGATCATCTTCTGCGGCAACCGGGACATGACCTCGGCCAGTTCGCGCAGCGGGCGCCCGGTCGCGCGCACTCGGGCCGCGAGCATGAGGCCGGTGAGCGTGCCGTCTCCGGTGGTGCCGTGCTGCAGGAGCACGACGTGGCCGGACTGCTCGCCGCCGAGGGAGTAGCCGCCGGCCTTCATGTCCTCGAGCACGTACCGGTCACCGACTCCGGTCTGGCGCACGGTGATGCCCTCGCGGTCCATGGCCTGGAACATGCCGAGGTTGCTCATGACGGTGGCGACGAGGGTGTCGTGCGCCAGCGTGCCCTGCTCGCGCATGGCGACGGCGAGGATCGACATGATCTGGTCGCCGTCGACGGGCGCGCCGGTGTGGTCGACCGCGAGGCAGCGGTCGGCGTCGCCGTCGTGGGCGATCCCGAGGTCGGCGCCCTTCTCGACGACGGCGGACTGCAGCATGCCGAGGTGGGTCGAGCCGTAGCCGTCGTTGATGTTCAGCCCGTCAGGGTCGGCGCCGATGACGTCGACGGTCGCGCCGGCGGCGCGGAACGCCTGCGGCGAGACGATGCTCGCCGCGCCGTGCGCCGCGTCGATGACGACGTGCAGCCCGTCGAGCCGGTTCGGCAGGGCGGAGACGAGGTGGGCGACGTAGCGGGCGGGCCCGTCGGTCAGCGGCACGACCCGGCCGACGTCGGCGCCGGTGGGCCGCTGCCACTGGGCGTCGAGCTGCGCCTCGATAGCGTCCTCGATGGCGTCGTCGAGCTTGTGACCGCCGCGGGCGAAGAACTTGATGCCGTTGTCGGGCATCGGGTTGTGGGAGGCGGAGAGCACCACCCCGAGGTCGGCGTCGAGTTCGGCCGTGAGGTAGGCGATGGCCGGGGTGGGCAGCACGCCCGCGTCGTGCACGTCGACGCCCGCCGACGCCAGGCCGGCGATGACGGCGGCGGACAGGAACTCTCCGGAGGCTCGCGGGTCGCGCCCGACGACCGCGCGTGGCCGGTGGCCGGCGAAGTCGCCGCGGTCACCGAGCACGTGGGCCGCGGCGACCGAGAGGTTGAGAGCCAGTTCGGCGGTGATGTCGCGGTTCGCGAGGCCACGCACCCCGTCGGTGCCGAAGAGTCGTCCCATCAAAGTTCCTTGCCTCGGGCGCCGCGTGACGGCGCGTGGATGTCGCGGTCTTTCGGGTGACTGCCGGGGCTGTGTCGCCCAGCCCGGTGGGTGCCGTAGCGCCCCCACCGGGCCGCGAGTTTCGCCTGTGTTTCAGGATGACCGAGGCGGTCGCGGTTCGGGGCGCTGAACACGCCGCAACCGGCGTAAACACGCCAGGGCGGCCCGGAGGCGGGACGAGAATCCTGCCCGGGCCGCCCTGATCAGCGCTTGTGGAGCCGAGCGCTGAGACCGGCGCCCAGCGCCGGGGTCAGCGCTTGGAGTACTGCGGCGCCTTGCGCGCCTTCTTCAGACCGGCCTTCTTGCGCTCGGGGACGCGGGCGTCGCGGGTGAGGAAGCCGGCCTTCTTCAGGGTGGGCCGGTTCAGCTCGGAGTCGACCTCGTTCAGCGAGCGGGCGACGCCGAGGCGCACGGCACCGGCCTGGCCGGAGGGGCCGCCGCCCTGCACGCGCACGAGCACGTCGTAGGCGCCGTCGAGCTCGAGCACCTTGAGGGGCTCGTTGACGATCTGCTGGTGGACCTTGTTCGGGAAGTAGTCCTCGAGCGTGCGCCCGTTGATCTTCCACTCCCCGGAGCCGGGGATGATGCGCACGCGGGCGATGGCCTGCTTGCGGCGGCCGGTGGCCGAGCCGGGCGCGGAGGCGGAGGGGCGGCGCACGCCCTCCTCGCCGACGGCGGCCTCGGACTCGGAGGTGTACTCGGTCAGTGCCGGCTCGTTCTCCTCGAGCGCGGCGTCGGTGGTGTAGTCGCTCACGGTTCTCCTCGTGAATTCAGGTGTCTACGGCGCAGTCGGCGCGATTGACGGTGGTGGCGCCGCGCTTACTGCGCGACCTGCGAGATCTCGTAGGGCACCGGCTTCTGGGCCTGGTGCGGGTGCGTGTCGCCGGCGTACACCTTGAGCTTGCTGAGCTGCTGGCGGGCCAGGGAGTTCTTCGGGAGCATGCCGCGGATGGCCTTCTCGACCGCGCGCTGGGGGTTCTTGGCCATGAGCTCGGTGTACGAGGTGGCGCGCAGGCCGCCCGGGTACCCGGAGTGCCGGTAGGCCTTCTTCTGCTCGAGCTTGGCGCCGGTGAGGGCCACCTTGTCGGCGTTGATGATGATGACGAAGTCGCCCGTGTCGACGTGCGGGGCGAACGTCGGCTTGTGCTTGCCGCGCAGCAGCTGGGCCGCCTGCGAGGCGAGGCGACCGAGCACGACGTCGGTGGCGTCGATGACGTGCCACGTGCGCTCGATATCGCCGGGCTTGGGGGTGTACGTACGCACCGGAAACCTGCCTTGCCTTGACTTGTGAACTGTGGTCGGTGGGACCGTCGGCCGGCGGTCCCACTGGTTGCCTCCGGATCGCGTCGGACATCGCGACGGCGCGGCCGGCGATACCAACGGAGGCGGGTCGTGCACTCTCGGGAGCTTGGGCCCGGGGACGCCGCTGGGGCGTTCGGCACAACGCGTTCTACTTTACCGGCTGCCGAACCGGCTCCAAAATTCCTGGAGATCGCTGCTGACCTGCGGTTTCATGCGCCGCGAGGCCGGTCGACCAGGCCGATGCAGAGGTTTCATGCAAAACTTTTATGCATGACGACCGGTCCCGGTGACCTCGAACCGCCTCCCCCGCCCTATCCCGTCGGCCCCGAGGCGCTGCGTGTGCTCGCCCATCCGCTGCGCTCCCGGCTGCTCGCGGAGCTGCGCACGGTCGGCGCGGCCACGGCCAGCGACCTGGCCGCGGCGCTCGGCACGAACACCGGGGCCACCTCGTATCACCTGCGCCGGCTCGAGGGCGCCGGGCTCATCCGCGACACCGGCTCCGGCTCCGGGCGGCGGCGCGTGTGGGAGGCGGCGTCGGCGGACCGCCTCATCGATCTCGACGACCCCGGCGAGGACGACGACGCCGCGATCGACTGGCTCGCCCGCGACTACATCCAGCACTTCGCCGGCAAGGCGCAGGCGTGGCTCACCGCCCAGCCCGACTGGCCGATCTCGTGGCAGGAGGCGTGCGGCCTGGAGGACCACCTCGTGCTCGTCACCGACGAGCAGCTCGAGGCCCTGCAGGAGGAGATCGGGGCGCTGCTGAGCCGGTACCGCCGGGTCGGCGCCGGCAATCCCTCGGCCCGGCGGGTCACCTACTACACGTGCCCGCTCCCGGTCGATCCCCCGCGGCCACCCCGAGGCGCCCGATGACCGAGCGCGGGGCCGACCACGCGACGAGGGGCGGGATCCCCCCGGATCCCGCCCCTGCATCGTGTCCCACCCCCGGACTCACGCCGTCCCGCCACAGTGAAGCCTGAGCCCGGTGATGCCGGTCGCGGCGCGTCCTGGACGCCGCTGCGGTCGAACCGCACTTCGAAGGTCCTCCCCCGAGGTGATCCCTTCGACCGCCTCCCCGATCGGCAGGTCGGACGGTCGTTTGAGTCGGGCGTCCGGTACGATGCTGTGAGCTGAGTCACACCCTAGTCGATGGTGCGGACCGCGCGGGCCTGTGCAGCGCGCGCCGCGAGCAACTCCGGCTCCGGGTAGGTCACGCGCTCCAGGCACAACCCGTGCGCGGGCATCACGGTGACGGCGGGGTCGCGGCGCGCGGCGGTGAGCACCTGCCGCGGCCAGTCCACCGCCCGGCGGCCCTCCCCGACCGGCACGACGGCCCCGACGAGCGAGCGCACCATCGAGTGGCAGAAGGCGTCGGCCTCGACGACCCCCTCGATGAGACCGGCCGGCGGCTCCCCCGGGCGGTCGAGCCGGCGCCATTCGTAGCGCAGCAGGGTGCGCACGGTGGTGGCCCCCTCGCGGCGCTTGCAGAACGCGGCGAAGTCGTGCAGGCCGACGAGCCGGCCGGCGGCCTCGTTCATCGCGGCCACGTCGAGCGGGCGCCGGTGCGCGACGATCTCGCGTCGGCGCAGCGGGTCGAGCCGTTCGGGGCGGTCGCACAGCAGGTAGCGATAGTGCCGGGCGGTCGCGGAAAAGCGGGCGTCGAAGCCCTCCGGGGCCACGGTGACGGCGTGCACGACGATGTCGGCCGGCAGCACGCCGGCCAGGCGCGCGGGCGCCGCCTCCTGCGGCGAGCGCGTCGAGC
>NZ_BCNQ01000112.1 GCF_001515525.1 Piscicoccus intestinalis NBRC 104926
AGCGCTACCGAGAGTTCACGGCAACGATGCCGAGGCCGGTACACGTGGCTGCCTCCCGCTCTGATGCAGGTCTCCGTGACAGGCTTCCCGGATGGGACCAGATCCGAGAGCGTTGGGCGATCCCCAGACCGCCCTGAAGGATGGGCTGCGGATCGCGCTGGCTGCTGATTCGCCGTTGCGTCGAATGCTGCCTGACGACACCGGCGAGCGGTTGCGCCAGGTGCGTCGCCACCTTCCGACGCGGGCGGCCCGGGCGCTCGACCGGCAGATCGGCGGCGCGGGCCTGCGCCTCGATCAGGCGCAATTCGCCGCAGCCTTCGATGCCGCCTCGGTGCGACCGCACGTACCGGCGGAGCCGATCCGCCTGTGGATCGCGCCGGCCAATTTCGCCGGCCAGGGGCGGGCCTGGGCCGAGGCGGTGAACCGGCACCTGCCCGGGGCGAGCGCGCGCAATATGGCGGTCGCTGGGCGGATCCCGTACGTGGCCGACCAGCTCGTGGCGCCGCAGGTCTACCGCGACATCGCGTGGCAGCGGGCGCAGGAGCGGTACGTGCTTCAGAACTACACGCACGTCCTCGTGGAGTCGGAGCGGCCGGTCTTCGGCACGCTGTACGGACGCACGTGCGTCGAGGACGTCCGCCGGCTGCGGGCCAAGGGGCTGAGTGTGGCGCTCATCTCGCACGGCTCGGACCTGCGGGTGCCCAGCGACCACGCCCGTCGGCACCCGTTCTCCCCGTTCGCGCCCGATTCCGGCGCCAGCCCGGACGTGTACGGGCTGCCGGGCGAATGTGCCCGGCCGATCGTCGACGCGACGACCGCTAAGCTCGAGGTGCAGGCGCGCCGCAACAGGGACCTGTTGGCCCGCTTCGACGGCCCCGTCTTCGTCTCCACCCCGGACCTGCTCGACGACGCACCGCACGCCGTGTGGTGCCCGACCGTGGTCGACCCCGAGGAGTGGAGCCGCGACGCCCCCGTGCTGGAGCGGGCCGTGCCGCGGGTCGTGCACATCCCCAGCAACGGCCACCTCAAGGGCTCGGCGCACATCGACGCCGCACTCGCGCCGCTGGCGCAGACCGGCCTCATCGACTACCGCCGCCTGGAGGCCGTCGGCCGCGAGGAGCTCAAACGCGAGTACGAGCAGGCCGACATTGTCGTCGATCAGGTGGCGATGGGTTTGTACGGCGTCGCGTCGATCGAGGCAATGGCCGCCGGGCGGGTCGTGCTGGCCTACCTCGGGGAGCCAGTGCGCGAGCGCATCCGCGCGGACACTGGGCTGGAGGTGCCGATCGTCGAGGTGACCCCGGAGACGCTGTCTCCGGCTCTCGAGCGGCTGCTAGCCGATCGGGCCTGGGCGCGGAGCCGGGCCGCCGAGGGGTCCTCCTACGCCTACGGAGTTCACGACGGGGCGCGCTCGGCCGCCGTACTGGCCGGTTGGCTTTCGCTGGGCCGCAACTCATCGCGATGGGACTCGGACAAGAACAAGAGCTGACGTCACCGCGACACATCCAATTGGATCGGGGTCTTCGACGAGATTCCAGTCCGGTGGGTATACAGACCCCGCCGTCGAAGGCGATTGACTTCCCGGTGCGGATGCAAAGCGCGAATGAAACTAGTCATACGTCCGACTAGTTTCAACTGCTTAGGAGGCCTGGTACCAGACCTGACATATCCGCCGTGTTGGCGTGCAACTTGAAGGGCAGTTGCAGTTGCATGCTGCTATGATGTGCTCAGTCCCGTTGTCATGGAACGGTTTCGGGTCAAATGGAACCACTGGGGGATGCCATATATGTGCTCGCCTGCCTGGCGTAGCTACCTGAACGGGCATTGGAGCAAGCCTCATGGAGACAGCCAATGGACAGCGCCAGCAGAACGCAGCGCTCGATCCACAGAAGACCCCCGCGCCGCCATGATCGCCGCTGATCCGCCCTCCCGGCCGAAACCCTCGCATGATCCTGCGATGCGCTGCGACCCCGTCTCCGCTGTTGAATCCGAAGCTCTAGGGGCGGTCGACGATGGCGGGAATGGTGCCGATCACCGCCGCTTGCGCATTAAGCCTTTGCAGGAGTTGAGCGCGACCAAGCAGATGGTGATCGGGCTTCGTTGCGAGTTGCGCGTTGCGCACGAGCAGCTGGATCGAGCGCGGATGCAGGCAGAAGCGGCGCTTGATGCCAACCGATGCGCCGAAGCCCTCCTCGCGAAGACCACCTCCCAGGCCGGTGCACGGGCCGATGCGGCGCTGTCGTCCGGGCCCCACACCGTGACCCCGTGTATTCACGACGTGTGGCACGGGCTCCGGTCCCTCACCGGCGACGTGTGTCGGAACCGGGTTCGCCCGGTGGGCCGCAGGCTGCATCGTTCCCCGTTCGTGCGCGTCATTCGACACCGTCGCGTCGAGGCACCCGGGGCGGGTCGCCGGTGACGGTCGATCTCCTCATCTGGCCGACGACACCGCGGCGGGCACCTTGTGGGTTGTCCATCCTGTTCGTCACCGGATTCGAAGAGCCCACCAAGGCCTACGTCTACCTGGCCTCGGGAATCGAGGTGCTGCTAGTCCAGCATGCCCCCGGGATGTGCGTTCTCTTCGGTGCTGCAGGGCCTGGGCGGCATCCACTGGGCGGGCCACGACGAGCAGAGCATCCGACCTTCCTTCGAAACGTACGTCTTCCCAGCCCGAAACGACCTCCGGCGCAGCGAGCAATCTTCGGCCGAAGCCACTCCAAGCCCTTCCTGGCATCGCCGGTGAGGAACCTTGGGGTGCGGCGAATTGGTCGATGCCGGGAGTTGACCGGGCGCCGAGCCGGGATTTCTCGATCTGTCAAAACTGAGGATAGGTAGCCGCATGACAGCCAAAGTACTGATGATGGTGGCCAACGACATCCATCACGACACGCGCGTCTATAAGAGCGCCCTTGCCTTGGCGGACGGAGGTGTGGATGTCACCGTGCTGGGGTACACACCGGGGCAACACCGGGAAGAGACGTTCTTTGGCCCCGTCCGTATCATCCGCGTTCCGGTTCCGTTCCGCTTGCGTGAGCGCGCCAGGCAACGCAAGAGCCGAACGGTGGTTCCCCCCGTTCCCAACGCTCGGGAGCAGCGCGTCGCGCGGCTCCAGGTCGAGTTGCGTCGCCGGGAGGCGGCCGAGTTCCGGGAACTGGCATTGCGGGCCCGGGCGCAGTGGTCCCGGGGCAAGATCATTGGCCAGGGCGCGATGTGGCGGGTCCAGCGAGGGCTGGGCCGTCGTGAACGACTCGTGCGGGAAGCGGGCGCCAACTGGTGGGGCGGCCGCACCTCCCTGGCGTCCTGGCGACGACAGCTTCCCGAGATCGACGACTTCGACACGGCCTACGCGCCCGTCATCGATTCGCTGGACTGGCAGATCCTGCATGCGCACGATGTGCATCACGTGGGCACCGCCGCCCGTGCCGTTGCGCGACGCCGCCAACAGGGGCGGCCCGCGGCGTGGGTGTACGACGCCCACGAGTATGTGGCCGGCCTGCCGATCTTCCCGCCCCGCACCAAGCGCTTCATCGCCGCGTACACCAAGCTCGAGGCGGAATACGTGCGGCGGGCGGACGCGGTCATCACCGTGACCCCCGCCCTCGCGGACCAGCTCCGCGACCAGTACGGCCTGAAAGCCACGCCGACTGTAGTGATGAACGCCCCACAGCTGGAAACGAAAGTCGAGCTGACCAGCGACGACGTGCGTACCGCCTGCGGCGTGGACGACTCGACACCACTTGTCGTCTACAGCGGCGGCGTGACACCCGCGCGGGGTGTCGCGACGGTCATCCAGGCGTTGAAGCTGTTGCCCGGCGTGCACTTCGCGGTGGTGTGCGTGCCCAGCACGCGGACGCAGCATGCGCTCATGCTGCGTCGCGAAGCGGGGGAGTGCGGCGTTGCCGACCGCGTCCACCTTGTCGAGCCCGTCGCGCCCGCTCAGGTGTCCGAGTTCCTGGCCACGGCCGACGCCGGCGTGCACCCCCTGCTGCATTTCGGTGGGCATGAGTTCGCGCTCCCGAACAAGCTCTTCGAGTACCTGCACGCGGGGCTCCCCTTGGCCGTCAGCGACTGCCGGGCCTTGTCGGAGTTCGTGTCCGACAACGCCGTCGGGACCGTCTTCACGGCGCAGGACCCCGAGTCCTGCGCCCGGGCGCTGCGCGAACTCCTCGGCTCGCGGGACTTGTTGCGTGCCCGCATCGTGCAGGACCGCGACTTGCTCACCCCGTATGGCTGGGAGCGGCAGGCGGTCGTGTTGCGCGATCTGTACCGGGACCTGATGCGCGACCGCGCCGCGGTGGCCGAACCGGCGCGCGGTACGGCCCTTCAGGACGTGTCCGAGCGGCCCGCCTGGCGTGATCAGGCACCCTCGGTGCTCGCGATCGGTCCGGCCAACATGGCGGGCCAGGCGTGGCAGTGGGCGAAGGCGCTAGAACGCGAGTCTCCAGGAGTCAACACCGAGGTCGTCACAATCGACCGGGGCCAGGTCCTGATGTTCGAGTCGGATCAGCTGGTCCAGTCATCCACGTACCGCAACGACGAGCAGTGGTCCGCCGACCTGCGCGGGCACGCCCTCAAGACTTGGACCCACGCCCTTCTGGAATCCGGGATGCCGATCTTCGGCACCCGAGGTGGACGGCGATTCGAGGACGACGTCACGCTCCTGCGCGGGCGGGGGGTGCGTGTGGGCCTGGTCCTGCATGGATCGGAGATTCGTGATCCGGCCGTGCACGCGATGTCCGCCCCCTGGTCGCCGTTCACCGATCCCGCCGACCCGTTCACCGAGCGCCTCCAGAACCAGGTTAACCGCCTCGCGCCGAGGATCCGACAGTTCGCTCGCGGGGGTGGGCCGGTCTTCGTCTCTACCCCGGATCTGCTGCAGTGGGTGCCCAACTCGATCTGGCTCCCCGTGGTCGTCGATGTGCAGCGATGGCAGGCCCCGGAGCCGGCCCTGGAGCGGGAGACACCAGTCGTGCTGCACGCGCCGAGCCAAGCGGCCCTCAAGGGCAGCGCGGTGGCCGACGAGATCGTCGCACGCCTGGAGAAGGAAGGACTCGTGGAGTACCGGCGTCTACAAGACATGGCCCCGGAGCAGATGCCCGAGGTCATCGCGGGCGCCGACATCGTGCTCGACCAGTTCGCCTTGGGGATCTACGGCGTCCTGCCGTGCGAGGCGATGGCTGCGCAACGGCTGGTCATCAGCCACGTCCTGCCGCAGACGCGACAACACGTCAGGGCCGTCACGGGCCGGGACCTGCCCATCCTTGAGGCCAACCCCGACACGCTGGAACAGACGCTGCGGGACGTGCTCGTCAACCGGGGGCCCGCCCGTGAGCTGGCTAGGTCTGGAGCCGAGTTCGTCACGGCCGTCCACAACGGTCGCTACTCGGCTCAGGTCCTGCGAGAGCGTTTCAACGTTCGGAGCTCGTCGGACATCGACGCGACGCAACTCGCGGCCGATGCCGCCTGCGCCGCTTCGGCAGCGCAGCTGCGCGCCGCCGAAGCCACGCAGACGGAGCCGAACGCCCGCAGCGCCTAAGCCGGGCAGACCTGGCTGTCGCCGAACACCAGAGACGAGCGACCCTGCCTCCCCGGCGACGCGGCCCGGCCCCCGCTCAACGGAAGCGGGCCCGCGCGGCCGTACAGTGCAAGTGTGCCCGCTCGGATCCTCATGATGGTCGGCAACGACATCAAGCTCGACACCCGCGTCTACAAGAGTGCTCTCGCGCTGGCGGACGGTGGTCTGCATGTGACGATCCTGGGGTGGAGCCCGACCGGGTACGGCGAAGAGACCCGCTTCGGGCCTGTGCGCATTATCCGTCAGCCCGTGCAATGGCGGTTCCGCGACCAGGCTGCGGCGAGGCGCACCGCGCACCGCGACAGGCGCCTCGTCCCCCCGGCGCCCACCGCCTCGGAGAAGGAGGTCATCAGGCTGCGCTACGCGCTGCGCCGCCAGGAGGCAGCAGAGCTGGGCGGTCGCGTGGCCGACGCCCGGATGTGGTCGACCCGGCTCCGCGGGGTGTGGCGCAATCAGGTAGGGCGGGCGCTGGGCGCACTGCGTTCCCGGGAGGACCAGTGGCGGGAGGCCTTCGCGGAGTGGCTCGACGCTCAGACGGCCGGGGTGTCATGGCGTCGGGTACTGCCCGAGATCGAGGACTACGACCTGAACTTCGCGCCCGTCATCGACGATCTCGACTGGGAGATCCTGCACGCCCACGATGTGCACCATGTGGGGACGGCGGCGCGAGCGGTGGCCCGGCGTCGCGCCGAAGGCCGGCCTGCGCAATGGGTGTACGACGCCCACGAGTACGTCCGGGGTCTGTCGGTGTACCCGCCGCGGACCACCCGCGTCGTCGCAGCCTTTGCCCAGCTGGAGGCGGAGTACATCCGGCGCGCCGACGCGGTCGTTACGGTGACGCCGGCCCTGGCCGAACAGCTGCGCGACCAGTACGGACTCGACCGGACACCCACGGTCGTCATGAACTCCCCTCAGCTGTCGGCCGTGCCTCGACTAGAGGGGCCGGACGTGCGTGCCCACTGTGGCCTGAGCCCGCAGACACCGCTCGTGGTCTAAGCGGGGGAGTCACGTCCGCGCGCGGGGTGCCCACGCTCATCGAGGCGCTCACGAAGCTGACCGACGTGCACCTGGCGGTCGTCTGCGTGCCGCATTGCCGCACGCGCCGCATCCAGCAGATGCGTGAGCGGGCGGTGGAGCTCGGGGTTGCCGGCAGGTTGCACCTCCTGGATCCCGTGGCCCCCTCTCAGGTGGCCGCGTATCTTGCTACCGCCGATCTCGGAACGGCGCCGTTCCTGCACTTTGGCAGCCATGAGTTTGCGCTGCCGAACAAACTGTTCGAGTACCTTCACGCCGGGCTTCCCTTTGTCGTCAGCGACTGCCGCGCTCAAGCGGAGTTCGTCACCGAGAAGGGCATGGGCGCGGTGTTCCCCGCCGCGGACGTGGTCGCCTGCGCCGCGGCCATCCGGGACGTGCTGGATCGTCGCCAGGCGCTGCATGAGCGGATCGTCGGGGACGACACGCTGCTCGAGCCCTTCTCCTGGCGGCGCCAGGCGGCCAGTCTGCGCGGCCTGTACCGGGACTTGCTCGGCGGCGAGTCGAGCGTCGGCTCGCCGCGATCCGAAACGCTTCTGCAGGACGTTCACGAGGAGCCCGCGTGGCGGGACGGTCCGCCGGTCGTCGGGATCGGTCCGGCCAATTTCGCCGGCCAGGGGTGGGCTTGGGCCAAGGCCCTGGAGCGCGGTGTGGAAGGCCTCCGGACGCGTGTCATCAAGGTGGATCGCGGTGATGTCGTGACCTTCGGGGCCGACGACATCGTCGACCTGGAGACGTTCCGTCGTGATCGCTCCTGGGGGGAGCTCTTGGAGCGCGATGCCATGGCCGAGTGGACGCACGCCCTGCTCGAAGCCGGCCGACCGTTGTTCGGCGTTCGCAACGGCAAGGACTTCGAGGGCGACCTCAGGCGCCTGGTCGCCCGAGGCGTCCGCGTGGGGCTGATCATGCACGGGTCCGAGATCCGAGACCCGCGCCGCCACGCCACGACTACTCCATGGTCCCCGTTCACCGACCCCGGGGACGAACTCACGGCCAGCTTGCAATCGCAGCGCGACGTGCTCATCGTCAAGGTGCAGGCGTACGCGGATCAGGGTGTGCCCGTGTTCGTGTCGACCCCGGATCTGCTCCCGGACGTGACGGGCTCCGTGTGGCTGCCCGTGGTGGTCGATACGCGGCGCTGGGTCCCTGGGCCGGCAGTAATGAACGGGCGTCTGCCGGTCGTCGTGCACGCGCCGAGTCGAGCCGCCATGAAGGGCAGCGCACAGGTGGACGAGATCGTCCAGCGACTGCATGAGGGTGGGGTTGTCGAGTACCGGCGACTTCGGGGTGTGCCTCCCGAGCAGATGCCCGAGATCATCGCCGACGCCGATATCCTGCTCGACCAGTTCGCCCTCGGAAGTTACGGCGTGCTGGCCTGCGAGGGAATGGCAGCGGGACGGCTGGTTCTCGGGCACGTCACCCGGGAGGTCCGCCGCTCCGCGCGCGACGCTGCCGGGGTGGAGCTGCCGGTGGTGGAGGCGACGCCCGACACCATAGAGGACGTGCTGATGGAATTGGCCCGGGAGCGGGACGCGGCTCGTGTGCGCGCGGCGGCCGGGCGGGAGTTCGTCGAGGCGCTGCACGATGGTCGCCGTTCCGCCGGTGTGCTGGTGCAGGCCCTGCATCTGCCTGGCTGAGGGCGTGGGATAAGTCGGACGTCCGAGTGTCTTTGGCGCTCTGCGCACACACTGTTAATAGCCAGTCGGCGCTTACCTCGGGGCGTCTGAATGGCTGCTGAAGACTGATACAGTGTGCCTAGTTTCGTTGCAACGGAACGGATTCTGGGTCATCTCGCACGGCTGGGGGGCAGTGCTGACCCATCTCAGTGCGCACGCGTCCGTCGTGGCGCTTGCGCGTCCGGGAATTGACACAGCCCTCACGGAGACAGCCCATGGACAGCAATGGCACAACACAGCGTGCAATCCATAGAACAGGCTCCGACGACGCGGACGCGGACGAGGCCGTGACGCAGACGGTGCCCAGGCCGACGGGCAGGCATGACGGCCAGCGGCTCCGTGACCCCATACCGACCCTGCCGGCCCAACGCCCACAGCCCTCGATCGACAGGGGCGCCGCGCCCGATCACCGACGGTTGCACCGTCAGGCCCTGCAGGAGCTCAGCGCGACGCGGCAGACGGTGGACGCCCTTCGTCGTGAACTGTGCGAGGCCCACGAGCGGCTGCACTGCGCGCTAGTGGACGCCGAGGAGGCCCTGGAAGCGCGACGGTGCGCGCAGGCCCGTCTCGCGCAGACGATGGCACGGCCCGGCGCCAGGGTCGACAGTGCGCTGCTGGCGGCGCGCGAGATGGTGATTCGCTGGGGGCCCGCCATACGGCGTCTGCTGTCTCGGATCGCCTCGGTCCTTGGCCGGAATTGGCTTGTGCGTAAAGCCGCTGGGCGGCTGCTGCCCGCCAGGTGGGTCCGCGTGCTGCGGCGCGGCCTCGCTGGGGCAGGGGTCGATCGTCGATGACGGTCTCGCTACTCGTGCGGCCCGACGTCACGATGCTGCGCGCCCTGGCCAGGCCAGCCCCGGACGTGGTGATTATCACGCCCGGCTACCCGGGCCTGTTCGACGATGACGGCCTCGCCGTGCGGCAGCGGGTGGAGGCTTACGAGGCGGCCGGGCTGGCGTGCCTGGTCATGCGGCTGGGCAACCACACCCCGGGCGTGATCGTGGACGACTCGACGGGCTCGCCGGTGCTCAGGACCGCCCCCGAGCTCATCGGGCGGTTGCTGGCGGCCCTCGTCGGGCCGCCGTCTCGGGTGCTGGTACATTCGCCGACCCCGGATGTGATAACCGAACTGTTGCGTTGGATGGACCCCGAGAACATCGTCTTGTGGTTCCACGGCGGCGAGCTCACCGATCACCGCAGACTGTTCTTCAGGTGGAGCGAGGGCGAATACGCCGCGCGGCGGGCGCACCTGAACGACGAATGGCAGCAGCGCTGCCAGGCGGGCCGCCGGGTGCTGGCCATGGAAAGCCTCACGAAGGTTTTCGTGTCGGGAGCCGAGCTCATGGACGCGCAATTCGACACCGGGGTTCGCGCGGTCAATGCTGAGGTCATTCACACGGGGATCGACACCGACTACTTCGTTCCTCGCCGACGCACCGACGACGACGCGGCTCACGTTCTCGTGCAGGCCGGCGACCTGGTCTTTGATGATGGCCTGGATATCGCTGTGGAAGCTCTTGCTCTCATGTCAGGCAGCCCCCGATTCGAGGACGTGAAGGTAACGCTCCGCGGTCACGGCGAGCGCTTCCGCGAGCACGTGCGGGCGTTGGAGGGATGGCCGAATGTCACCGTCCGCGAGGGCTGGCCGAGTCGTGCCGACAGCTCGGCGTGCTATTACGAGCACGGCGTCTTGCTGCACCCACGCCGGATCGACCCGGAGGGACTGGTGCTGGGCGAAGCGATGGCCGCGGGCATGGTCGCCCTGGTTGGCGACGTGCCTGGCGTGCGCGAGTACGTCGACAGGAGCTGCGGGATCCTGGTCCCGCCCGATTCCCCACGTCACCTCGCGGCCGCCATGTGGCGGCTGATCGACGACTCGGGGGCGCTTGGTCCGATGTCTGCTCGGGCGGCCGAGCGCGTGCGCGCCGAACGCGACCTGACACACACATCAAGCCGTGAGCTTTCCCTCATCCAAGGCTCGAGGACGTGAGCGAGATGGCCATCGCGATGCCGGTGGACGAAATCGATTATCAGCCGGTCGTTCTGGCGAATCACGACTGGCAGGAGGATCTCGCGTGGCGTCACGGCTGGCGCGCCGTCCGGTCCGCGGGACGCCTCCTGCGGGTGGACGGCGACGCGGTGCTGATGCCGTCGCAGGACTGCTCGACGGCGAACCCCGATGTCCTCGGGCCCCAGCTGCCGGCCTGGCGGACGGTGCTGCGGCGGATCGCCGAGGGCTTTGCCGACCCGCTCGTGCTCGTGGGTCTCGGCGACCCGCTGCACGGTCTCGGCCACATCGCGCGAGCCGCCATGGGGTGGGAGTACGGGCTTCTCATCGGCGACGACTACCACATGTTCAGCCCCGAGATCTATGCGTTGACCAGCGGGTCCGCGGGAATGGTCTATCAGTCGGCCCAGGCACGCGCCGCCTTCACGAGGTACCTGGTGAGCCCGGTGCGAGACCTCCGTTTCACGAGGCCACCGACGCGGCCGACGCGGGCGGGGGCCACGACGGCTCGACCGTCAGTAGCAGCAGCGGGTTCCACGCAGGGCGACGAGCCCGCGGACGTCGTGCGGGTGCTCCTCGTCAGCTACTTCGGCAAGGACTGCCGCACAGTCTCGGTCAAGCGGCTTGGGTACTGGTTCGACGAACTACCCGGCATCTCGGAACTGCCGATGCGCGTGGACACGGTGACTGCCTTCGAGGAGACGCCGGAGGCCGATTCGGGCACGGTGCACGTGGTGCCCGACCTGTTCGGCGCGTGCCTCTTGACGGACGCCGGTGAGCTGCCGGCATGGGGTGCCGCGGCGATCGCGAACGAGCGACTCGACGCGGCCCACCACAACACGATGGGCGCCTATTGGATCCACGCGGTGCAAGAGTACTTTGCCCGCCGCGGCGACACCTACGACGTCGTCATCATCAGCGGCAATCCGTTCAGCATCTTCCCGTTTGCTGCGTTCGCCAAGCGCCGGTGGCACGCCAAGGTCGTTCTCGACTATCGCGACCCGTTCGCCAACAACCCTCGGGGGCGATCCGCCGCGAAGACGACCGCGTACAACCGCTTCATCGAGCGGGGTTTCAACTTCATGGCGGACGCCGTGACGGTGGTCAACGCCGAGTGTGTCTCCCGTGTGGAGGCCGTGCCCGGACTCCCGATCTATCAGATACCCAACGGCTTCGACGACCGGCTCGTGCCCGCCGACGATGCGACGCCGCCCGACGACGGCCTTGTCCACTTCGTGCATGGCGGCAACTTCACCTCCCCGGGCGAGCTGTTCGTGCGCGCGCTCGACCCGGCGCGGCATCGTTTGCATCAACTCGGCGACGTCACCGTGCCGCCGGTCGAGGACGGCGTGGTTGTTCGGCACGGCCGGCTCGATTCAGCCGGGGTGCTCCTCGCCGTGGGGCGCGCGCACTGCGGATTGTCAATCCTGTCGATAAGCGGATTCGAGACCCCCACCAAGGTCTACGACTATCTGGCGATGGGCATCGATGTGCTGCTCGTGCATCACGGCGACGCCGCCCGGTGCGCGCTCTATCCGGTTGTACAGGGCCTGGGCGGCATTCATTGGGTGCACCACGACGAGGCGAGCATCCGCCGTTTCCTTGCGACCTACGTGCCCGGGCCGAAGCGACCGTTGACGCAACGAGTGATTTTCGGTCGACGCGCAGCCACGGCGTCTTTGGCCGGGCTCGTTGCGGACCTAGTGGGCCGTGTTTGAAGTTGGTTGACGGTTTGCCTTGTTGAGGATCTCTTCTGGGGTCTTGGTCCAGACGAAGGGGTGACAGCGGTCGTTCCAGCCGTCGATGAAGGCGCGGATCTTGGCATTGAGGTCCTTGACCGAGCCGAAGGATCCGCGGTGGATGGCCTGGCGTTCGATGATGCCGAACCAGACCTCGACCAGGTTGAGCCACGACCCGGAGGTCGGGGTGAAGTGGACATGGATCCGCGGGTTGGCCGCCAGCCAGTGGCGGACCTCGACGCGCTTGTGGGCGGCGTAGTTGTCCATGACCAGGTGCAACTCGACCTCGGGGTAGGCGTGGGCGATCTGCTTGAGGAAGGCCAGGAACTCCTGGTGACGATGGCGCGGCTTGCGGGCGCCGGTGACCTTGCCGGTGGCGATCTCCAGCGCCGCGAACAGGGTCGTGGTGCCGTGCCGCCGGTAGTCGTGGGTGCGCCGCTCGGGCAGCCCCGGTTGCATGGGCAGCATGGGCGCGGTCCGGTCCAGGGCCTGAATCTGGGACTTCTCGTCCACGCACAGCACCACCGCGTTCTGCGGCGGGTCCAGGTACAGCCCGACCACGTCGGTGACCTTGGCCACCAACTCGGGATCGGTGGAGAACTTGAACGTCTCGGACCGCCACGGCTGCACCCCGTACTCCCGCCACGCGGTCGCGACCGTCTTGTTCCCGATGCCCAGGTGCCGGGCCAGCAACCGCGTCGACCAGTGCGTCACCCCGTACTTCTTCGGCGGCGGCGCCAGCGTCACCGACACGATCCGGGCATGATCGACCGTCCGCGGGCGGCCCGAGCGAGGCTCATCGACCAGACCACCCAGGCCCCTGGCCTGGTACCGGCCGCGCCACTTCAGCACGGTCGCCTTCGACGTGCCCATCCGCTGCGCGATCCGCTCGTTCGCCTCCCCGTCGGCGGCCGCGAGCACGATCCTGGCCCGCAGCACCTCCCCGGCACGAGCCGCGGTCGAACGATGCCACCGCTCCAACTCGTCCTGGTCACCCTCCCGCAACGTCAGCGCTGGGGCCGCTCGATTCGCCATGCCCCATCTTCCCAAACCACGAACCGTTTAGGAACTAACAACACGATCCACTAGTGGGCGACCCGCACATCCCCGACCCCTCCGTCGCGACGCACGTGTAACTAAGAGTTTACTCTTCCTTGACGGAATGTGGCGGTTAAGCTGGAATCGAGCATAAGTTACCGCCCCGGTGCTGCGATAGTGTTCAGTGGTGTCGTATATAGCTTTCTTGATCCTGGCAGATGATTTCCGGCACAACATCAGGGCCCGCGCCGCAGCCGTGGCATTGGCCGACAGTGGGGCCCAGGTAAGCGTGCTGGCAGCGGGTTCTGAAGGTATTGCATGCTGCACTCGGCTGGGCTCCGTCAACATCGTGCGGATTTCGTCCGGGGGTCCATCCCTGGCCAATGACGTTTCTCCTGTCGACGCGGGATCACCGGTCTCAGCGGAGTCAGAGGAAACATCGAATTCCGGGAGCGCCGCCCTTCTTCCGGTTTTCCGACCGATGGCGGCCGTCCCGTTTCTTACGGGTCTGAGCTGGCCCCGGTACCGCAGTGGTGGGCGTGACGAGAACGCCTACGAAAACTATCTCGAGGGACACGAATGGGACGTTTTGCATATATTCGACCCGAGCCACATCGATCTCGCCAAACGGGCGGTCGAGAGTCGTCGTGCGTCCGGGCGCCCCGCTCGATGGGTGTACGACGCGCGGGGCCGGTGGCGTGAATTCCTGCCTGCCCATGGTGCCAGCGCGCCGGGGGAACGGGGAACCGCCAGGGTCCCGTGCGTCGGCTTCGAGAGCGCTGACGCGGTGGTCACCGACAGGCAGCTGGCGGCGGATCTCATCCGCGACCTGTGGCCGGATGCCCATCCGCTGACCGCGGTGGTTCCCGACGTCATGGAGCCCGACCCCCGGTCGTGCGCGATCGAGCCGCCCTGCGGTGGCACGGAGCCGGTCGACGGACCGGGCACGGCGACGACCCGGGCCGCCGGCGGCCTGCGCGAGCTGTACCGTCGCCTGCTTGGCGTCGCCGCCGCGCCGGAACCAGCGTGGGACACCTCGCCCTGGCGGCTCCGCGAGACATTGTCGTGGCGCGACGACCAGCCCTCGTTCGTGGCCATCGGACCGCGCAACCTGCACGACCAGGGTGTGGAGTGGGGCCGCGCCATCGAGCACGATCTGTCGGGTTCCACCGCCAAGGTGATCGTTGCGGGGGCCGGCTCGATCCCGGGGCGAGCAGCCGATGTGACGATCGCCCGATCGGACTACGTCCGCAACGACTCCTGGGCGCAGCCTCTGGTCCGGGAGTCGGCCTCGTGTTGGACCCACGTGCTGCTCGAGTCGGGTCGCAGCCTGTTCGGCGGCGGTAACCACTGGGCGGTCACGGACGCGGTGCGGCTCCTCGCGCTGGGGGTGCGGGTCGGCCTCATCGTGCACGGGCAGGAGGGCGGAGACCGCGTTCGGCCCTCCGCCCTCGCCGTCCCGCCTGTCTCATCTGCAATGGCTGCCCGGATCGTCACCGATGTCCTGAAGTGTCATGGCCGGGTCGTCGACGGCGATGCTGTCGATGGCGATGCTGTTCGTGGCGATGATGACAACGAGCCGGGCGCAGACCCGCAGGCACAGGAGGCACCCGGATCGCCAGGCCCCGGAGGGGCCGCCCGGGGTGCCGCGGCCGCCGCGGCCGACTTCCTATGCCGTGGGCTCGGCCCCGTCTTCGTCACAACCCCCGACCTCGCGCACCGGCTGCCCGGATCGACCTGGCTGCCGCTGATCGTCGACGACCGGCACTGGGCGCCGGGGGCGCCGGTGCTGAGTGGCGACCGGCCGGTCGTGCTTTACGTCTGGCGCCGTGGCGCGCTAACGCGCAACAGGCGAATGCACGATGCGCTGCGACGACTGGACCGGCAGGGGGTCGTCCGCTACGTCCAGTGGCAGCCGACCGCCTCCGGCCACCGGGCGCAGTTTGCGTGCGCGGACATCGTGATCGATGGATTCGCCACGGGCGGATACGGGCTGAGCGCCGTCGAAGCGATGGCGACCGAGCGGATCGTGATCGGGAACGTGGCCGACTCTGTCCGGGCGTGGGTCGAGAAACGGGTGGGACTGCCCCTGCCCATCGCGCAGGCCACGCCGGACACCCTGCAGGACGCGCTGACCGCCCTGCTCGCCGATCCCGCCGGCTCGCGGGAACGAGCCCGGACCGGTCGCGACTTCGTAAGGGCCGCACACGACGGTCGCTACTGCGCTCGGGTGCTCCGCGAGCACCTGAGGCTTCGCGGGGATGACGCCCTCGCCGCGGCGCATACCGGCGCTACGGCGGCCAGGCAGGCGCAGGCGGCGGCCACCGCCCAGCTGGGCGCGATCGGGCGCATGGAGGCCGAGGGGCCTAGCCCGGGCCTAGCCCGGCCGCACGCCAGGGGATCACGGCGAGCCGGTCCGGCCGGTCCCGGCCGGCCGCGGAGCTTCGCGCAACGGGAGGATGATCACGATGTGGAAGTGGATCACACCGCTGATCGCGGTGCGGGGTGGTGGCATTTACGGTGACCGGGTGCGCCGAGGCGGTTGCCCAGGAGGGGCGCGCCGCCGCCGGCTTCGTCGCTGGATGGCCACGGCCCCCGCGACGACGCGCGACGGCACGGCCGAGGTCGGCTCGCTCGTCACACTTGTAGAGCGCGACGAGAGCGCACTGGGCGCCTACCGCGTCGGCGCGGACGCGCTGCCCGGCGTGTCCGCCGATAAGCGCTTGTACGCCTCGTCGGGCATCTCCCCGATGCGGGCTCCGGGAAGGGCCCCCGTCCCAGCCAGCACCAGATCAGACGCCGGGCCGGACAAGCCAGAAACAAGCGCTGCCCT
>NZ_BCNQ01000113.1 GCF_001515525.1 Piscicoccus intestinalis NBRC 104926
GATCGCCAGTCCGGGCAGCTCCCGCGAGCCGTCGAGCAGCCCGGCGACGATGTCGAGGTCGGCCTCGTCGCGGGCCGCGCGCGCGAACGCGGTGACGAACTGCAGCTGCGCGTCACTGCCGGCCTCGGCGGCCAGCGCGAGCTCGCGCAGCCGCCGGGCGACGGTGGCCATGAGGGCGGGGCGGCGGGCCGGGTCGCTGTACAGGCGTGAGGCGGAGTCGACCTGCGAGAGCAATACACGCAACAGTGTGGAGTCGGTCTGGCTCGTCAGGCTGTCGAGTACGAACGGCACGAATTCTGAGGCGGGCAGCTGGGCGTCGCGGGTCATGTCCCACGAGGCGCCGAGCACGAGGGCCCGCGGCAGTGAGTCGGTGAAGCCGCGCGGGTGCGCGCGCACCGCTTCCAGGGAGTGCTCGTCGAGTCGGATCTTTGCGTAGGTGAGGTCGTCGTCGTTGACGAGCAGCAGGTCGGGCACCGGCTCCCCGGCCAGCTGCGGCACCGCGGTGCTCTGGCCGTCGATGTCGACCTCGAGGCGCCGGACGCGCTCGAACCGGCCGTCGCGCACGACGTAGCAGCCGATCGCGAGCCGGTGCGGCCGCAGCGTGGGCAGCTCGGCGGTGGCGCTCTGCTCGATGGCGACGGAGGTGATGACCCCGTCGTCGGCGCGCACCACCGCGCGCAGGGTGTTGACGCCCGCGGTCTGCAGCCAGGCCTGCGACCACGAGGTCATGTCGCGGCCCGAGGCCCGCTCCAGCTCGGCGAGCAGGTCGGCGATCGTCGTGTTGGCCCAGGCGTGCGCGCGGAAGTAGGCGCGCAGCCCCTCCCGGAACGTCTCCCGCCCCACGTAGGCGACGAGCTGCTTGAGCACCGAGGCGCCCTTGGCGTAGGTGATGCCGTCGAAGTTGACCGCGACGTCGTCGAGGTGCCGGATCGGGGCGACGATCGGGTGCGTGCTGGAGAGCTGATCCTGGCGGTAGGCCCAGGTCTTCTCGGCGGTGGCGAAGGTGGTCCAGGCACTCTCCCAGCGGGTGGCCTCGGCCTGGGCGGTCGTGCTGGCCCACTCGGCGAACGACTCGTTGAGCCACAGGTCGTCCCACCAGCGCATCGTCACGAGGTTGCCGAACCACATGTGCGCGAGCTCGTGCAGCACGGTGAGGGCGCGCCGCTCGATGCGCGATTGCGTCTCCTTGGCCCGGAAGACGTACATCTCGTTGAACGTCACCGCGCCGACGTTCTCCATCGCGCCCATGTTGTATTCGGGCGTGAAGATCTGGTCGTACTTGGCGAACGGGTACGGCAGGTCGAACTCGTTCTCGAAGAACGCGAATCCGGTCTTCGTGATGTCGAACAGCTCGTCGGGGTCGAGATAGCGGCGTAGCGACGCGCGGCAGAACAGCCCGAGCGGCACCACGGTGCCGTCGCGGGTGGTCACCTCGTCACGCACCGCCTCGTACGGCCCGGCGATGAGCGCCGTGACGTAACTGGACAGCACCGGGGTGGGCGCGAACCGCCACACGGCGATCTGCTCCGGCTCCCGCGCCCGCTCGTCGTCGGCCCGCACCGGCACCACAGCCTCCCCGGCCGGCTCCGGCTGCGGCGTCGGCTGGCACGAGATGACCTGCCAGCGGGCCGGGGCCGTGACCGTGAACGCGAAGGTCGCCTTGAGATCAGGCTGTTCGAAGACCGGGTACATCCGGCGGGAGTCGGCCACCTCGAACTGGGTGTACAGGTAGACCTCGTCGTCGACGGGGTCGACGAAGCGGTGCAGACCCTCGCCGGTGTTCATGAACCGCCCGGTCGCCTCGATCACCACCTCGTTGTCGGCGGCCAGCTCGGGCAGGTGCACCCGCGCGCCGTCGTAGTGGGTGGCCGGGTCGAGGGACGAACCGTTGAGGGTGATCGAGCGCACCGTCTCTCCGAGGAAGTCGACGAACGTCGAGGCGCCGGGACGGTGGCAGGTGAACCGGATGCGGCTGGTCGTCGGAAACGTCGTGGCGCTCGCCGTGACGTCGAGGCTGACCTCGTATGCGGACACCGTGAGCAGCTCGGCGCGCTCGCGGGCCTCGTCGCGAGTGAGGTTCTCTCCAGGCACCTTCGGTCAACTCCCTCTCGTCGATGACGGACCCGGTCGGATCCGGCGGCGCGGCCGCGGTCGGCCCCCGCTGTGGTCGCCGCGGCGTCGTGTGCCGCGGCGGTGCTGCGTGCTGCCGCATCCTCGCACGGCCCACCGACAAGATCGTGTGACCAGGCCGAATGCCGATGCATCCGACGGTGATCAGCCGCGTCGGGGCGCATCGGCGGACGACAGCCCCAGGCCTGTTCTACCCCTGCCTGGTGAACCTGACACGATGGGCGACATGACAACGAGCAACACCGCCGCGACGCCGACCGTCCGGATGTGGTTCGACCCGGCCTGCCCGTGGGCGTGGATGACGTCCCGTTGGCTCATGGAGG
Source organism: Piscicoccus intestinalis NBRC 104926 (assembly GCF_001515525.1). Taxonomy (GTDB): domain Bacteria; phylum Actinomycetota; class Actinomycetes; order Actinomycetales; family Dermatophilaceae; genus Kineosphaera; species Kineosphaera intestinalis. The sequence continues at coordinate 2,454 of NZ_BCNQ01000113.1, forward strand.
TCGAGCAGGTCCGGGGCATCAGCGTCGACTGGCAGATCATGAGCCTGTCGGTGCTCAACGAGGGGCGCGACCTGCCGGAGGACTACGCGGCGCTCATGCGCAACGCCTGGGGTCCGGTCCGCGTGCTCATCGCGGCCAAGGAGGCCCACGGCGACCAGGTCGTCAAGCCGCTCTACGACGCTCTCGGCACGCGGATCCACCCCGGCGGCCGGTCGCTGCGCGAGCCCGGTCAGGCCGACCAGATCATCGCCGAGGCGCTGGCCGAGGTGGGGCTGCCCGCCGAACTCGCGCAGGCCGCCCACACCGACGAACACGACGAGGCACTGCGCGCCAGCCACTCGGTCGGCATCTCGCTCGTCGGTGACCAGGTCGGCACGCCCATCGTGGCGGTCGACGAGGTCGCCTTCTTCGGCCCCGTCGTCTCGCCCGCGCCCAAGGGTGAACAAGCCGGAAAGCTCTGGGACGGTTGCGTGCTCGTCGCCGGCACCCCGGGCTTCTTCGAGCTCAAGCGCAGCCGCGACGTCGACCCGATCTTCGACTGAGAGACACCCGATGCGAGTACATGTCGGCGCCGACCACGCGGCCTACGAGTTGAAGAACGTGATCGTCGAGTACCTCGGCGAACTCGGCCACGAGGCTGTTGACCACGGCCCCTTCGACTACGACCCGGACGACGACTACCCGCGCTTCGTCATCCCCGCCGCGCAGGCCGCGGGGGCGGAGCCGGAGTCGCTGGGCATCGTGCTCGGCGGGTCCGGCAACGGCGAACAGATCGCGGCGAACAAGGTGCCCGGGGTGCGAGCCGCCCTCGCCTACACGACCGAGACCGCCCAGCTGGCCCGCCAGCACAACAACGCCCAGGTGGTCGCCATCGGTTCGCGGATGACGACCGAGGACGACGCCAAGGCGATCGTCAAGACGTTCCTCCAGACCCCGTGGTCCGACGAGCCGCGCCACGCCCGCCGGATCGAGCTGCTGGCCGCGTTCGAACGCGACGGCCGGCTCCCCGACTGACCGGACCGAGCCGACCCGACCTGGGACGACCCGAACCGACCGGACCGACGAGAACGACGGCCGGAGCCCGCCAAGGGCTCCGGCCGTCGTTGCTGAGCGGGTGACGAGAATCGAACTCGCGTAGCCAGTTTGGAAGACTGGGGCTCTACCATTGAGCTACACCCGCGGGCGCCTCGCCGACTCGGTCGGCGACCACCTGGATCCGGTGAGCGGATCCCAGGCAAGGTTACAGCCCGTCGGCCCGGCCGCCGAATCGCCCGGCCGCCGAATCACGCGAAGTCACCCGCTCACCCAATCGCTGGCCCGCTGCGGAGACGACCCCCCAGAAGGGGGCGTCTATACAGCGTTCCCGGCGCCCGACCGGCGACCTGTCTCGTGTCACCTGCCTAGGCCTGAGGCCTGCGGGTTCGCCCTCTGGGACACCTGTCACTGGTGCGCGCGTGACGAAGGTCGCCACGATATGAGCACCACGGTTCAAGGAGGAGGCAGTGCTCACGACCATCGCGACGGGGACGGATTTCGAGGCCCTGGTGCGGATGCGCGGTGATGCGGCCGTGCTGACCTTCACCGGGACGATGGAGCGCAACAGTCTCGGACGCACGGTTCGGGCGCTCGATGTGGCCTTGCTCGCCGGTCCCCGGCGGGTCATCGCCGATGTCAGCGAGGTGACCCTGACCGAGACCGGAGTCGGCCTGCTCGCCTTGCTCGCCCGGCGTGTGGCGCGCGAAGGCTTGCGATTCGCGGTCGTCACCGACTCCCGAGAGCAGGTCGGTCGGCTGCGCGACACGCGAGTCGGTCCACCGATGGAGATTTACCCAACCGTGTCGATCGCTCTGGGGGCGATCGGCACCTGGTGAGGCGCCGCCCAACGGCGTGTCGGCGCCCACCCACAGACCCCGGCGACCCGCCTCACGCGGGTTCGAGCCGGGGGCGTCCCGTCGGCCGGATCGGCCGGAGCGACTGGTCAACGTCGCCCACCGCACCGTTCGGTCCGGCCGACGGACGCACGTCACTCGCACACAACAGTGTGAGGTTGTCGGCGGCTATCGCAGTTGTCGTGCCCGATGTCGTGCCGCGGCGTAGCGTGGAACCCGAGCCGGGTCGCTCGGAGCCGGTTCCTCGAGCGCCCCTCGAGCAGCCGGGGGCAGGGACGAATCAGCGATGGCACGCACCGGACCGTCGGGTGACCAGACGAGGCGCCCGGCGCGCCTCCCGACTCACATCCGGGATGTGTTCGCGGCGTCCACCGACGGCGTCGCGGTGACCGACGAGTCCGGGGCCATCATCTTCGTCAACTCCAGCCTGGAGGAGATGTCCGGGTACGACCGGCACGAACTCCTCGGCGAGGCCGTCGAGAAGCTCGTTCCGCGCGGCGAGCGGGGGAGTCACGACGCCGAGCACCGGCGCTACCGCCAAGCCCCCATCCCGCGCCTCATGGGCCAGCGCGGCGGGTTGCGCCTGCAGCGCCGCGACGGCTCGATCGCCGACGTGGAGATCGCGCTGGCGCCCATGACGCTCGGCTCGCAGACGCTCACGGTCGCCACGGTGCGCGATCTCAGCCCGCGCCTCGCGCTGGAGTCCGAACGCTCCCTCCTCCTGGAGGTGCTCGGCCTCGTGCCCGACGCGGTCGTCGTCACCGACGCCGCCGCACTGCGGGTGGAGTACGTCAACGACGCGGCGGCGGCCCTCGTGGGGCGACCGGCCACCGACCTGGCCGGCGAGACGAACAGTCCGCTGCGCCCCGAGCTGACGCCCATGCAGCAGCGCGAGCTCGTCGACCAGCTCGCGGGGCAGGAGCCACCGGACCGGTTCGTCGACGCCGTCGTCACCCGCCCGGGTGGTGACCAGGTTCCCGTCGAGTTGCACATCCGGCTCATGAAGAGCGCGGTCGGCAGCCGCCACCTCGTCACGGTCGCCCGCGACCAACGCGATCAGCTGGAGCAGCGCGAGCGCCTGCGCGCGAGTGAGGAGGCCTTCCGCACGGTCTTCGAGCGGGCGCCGACCGGGGCCGCGGTCATCGCCGTCACCGGCGCGGGCAGCCGCGAGATCGTCATGGCCAACCAGGCCCTGGCCGAGATGCTGCACTGCGCAGTGCCCGATCTCATCGGCAGCGACGTCGCCCGGTTCGCGGTTCTCGAGGGCGCCGACGCGAGCGAGGATCTCTTCGCCGAGGTGGTCTCCGGCCAGACCGCGCAGCTCTCGCGGGCCCTGCGGTACCGGCGGGCCGACGGGTCGTTGCTGTGGGCCCAGGTGCGGGCCAACCGGATCGCGCTGCCCGAGAACTCCGGCCCGCTGTTGCTCGCGCACTGGGTCGACATCACCGATCGCGTCGCCCAGCAGTCCCGTCAGGGCCGGCAGGCGGTGCTCGGCGCGTGTGTGGCGCAGGTCGCGACGGCCGTGCTGGCCGACGAGCGACCCGAGGGAGTGCTCAACCGCATCGCCGTCGGGGCGCGCTCGATGCTCGACGGCGTCATCTCCGCGCTCGGGCAAGCCGACCTGGCGGCCGGAATCGTCACCGTCGATGCCGTCGCGAGTGACGGCGCCGTTGAACCCGGCGCGCGGGGGGAGTTTCCGCTCGTCGACCGCGAGATCATCGACCGCCTCCGGCATGAGGAGACGGTCGCGTTGGCGGCCTCGCCGCCGGACCTGGCGGGCGAGGTCGGCCGCGAGGTCGGGCCGCTGGCGGTGGCCCGGTTCGGCGACGACGACAGTCACGTCGGGTACCTGTCGGTGTTCCGGGCCGCCGGGGCCGAGCCGTTCACCGACGAAGAGTGCGCCGACCTCGGGCGGCTCGCGACGCAGGCCCGGCTCGCGCTGCAGCTGGCTCGCGCGCACGCCGACCAGCATCGTCTCGGTCTGCTGGAGGACCGCCAGCGGATCGCCCGGGAACTGCACGACGGGGTGATCCAGAACATCATCGCCCTCGGCATGCAACTCGCCGCGGAGGTCGACAACGATCCCCACTCCGGGCGGGCTCACCGAGACCTCGAACGCCTCGACAGCCTCGAGCAGGTCGTCGGCGAGCTGCGCCGGGTCGTCTTCGAACTGCGCGTGCCGGCGCGGCACGATCTCGGCGCCGCCATCCACGAGCTGGCCCGGGAGGCGGAGCGCGTGCTGGGGCATCCCCCCGACGTCGTCGTGGTCGGCCCCACGGATACGGTGCCTGCCGGCCTCGTCGACGACCTACTCGGCGTGCTGCGCGAGACCCTGTCGAACGTGGCCCGGCACGCGCACGCCTCGCACACCTCGGTCCTGTTGACGATCGACCCGGACGCGGTGACGCTCACGGTCGAGGACGACGGGCGCGGGCTGCCTGCCGCGGCTCGAAGCGGCGGCTACGGGATCTCCAACATCGAGCAGCGCGCGGCCGCCCGCCACGGGCACGCGAGCGTCGAACGCGGCGAGCGAGGCGGCACCCGGGTGACGTGGACCTGTCCCTTGCCGCCGGCCGATCCCGACTGAGCGGCCCACGCGTCCGGAAGTCCGGTGAGGCAGGGACGTCAGGAGAGTCAGGAGCCGGTCTCCCGCTTGACCGCGTAGACCGCCGCCTGCGTGCGCCCGGACAGGCCGAGCTTGGCCAGCAGGTTCGTGACGTGGTTGCGCACCGTCTTCTCGCCGATGCCCAGGCGCTCGCCGATCTGCCCGTTGGTCAGGCCCTCGACGATGAGGTCGAGCACGCGGCGTTCCTGCGGCGTCAGGCTGCGCAACCGGTCGTCGGCGACACGCCCCGACGTCCCCGACGTCCCCGACGTCCCCGACGTCCCGGAGGCGCCGGCGGCGCCCATGGCCCCGGTGGTCCGGCCCCCGCCGCGCCCGGGCTCGGCCCCGTCGATCGCCTCACCGGCGGCCACGCGCCGCACGCTGGTTACCAGTTCCGTGCCGCGGATCTGCTTGAGCACAAAGCCGGATGCGCCGGCGAGCACAGCGGCCATGCGGGCCTGGGCGTCGTCGAAGGTCGTTAGCATGAGCGCGCGGATGCCGGGGTCGCGCGAGCGCACTTGCCGGCACACCTCGACGCCCGAGCCGTCGGGCAGCTGCACGTCGAGGAGCGCCACGTCGGGACGCAGGGCCAGGATCATCCCGACGCCCTGTCGGGCGTTGCCGGCCTCCCCGATCACCTCCAGGTCGCCTTCGCGTTCGAGCAGGTCACGCAGCCCACGACGCAGGAGCTCGTGGTCGTCGAGCAGAAAGACCCGGATCGGGGCGTCCGGTGTGTGTGGGCGGTCGGGGGCAGCGGCGCCCGGCTCCGTCTCCGGGCCGGCTGAGAGGGACTCGTCACCCGCCGGAACGCTGTCGATCATCTGGCATCACCTCGGTGCCGGGAGGCCGTGCACGACGTCCCGCACCACCACAGTGCTACGTCGCGGCCGCTCGCGCGACCGGTTCGGGCCGGTTGCGACCGGTTCCGAGGGGTTCCGAGGGGTTCGGACCGGTTCCGACCGGGACTGACTCGGCCGCGGTCCGAATCCTGGGACACGTGTCACTGGTCGAGTCGGGCCGCCGGGGTGAGGCTTGGGTCACAGCCGAACTACCGAGCAGACCGACAAGACCTGTTCGAGGGGGCAACGATGTCCGTCACGGTCGAAAAGCCGGGTGCGGTCGCGGCCCGTTCCGCGACCCGCCACGACTCACTGCACCAGCACGACCCGCACCGCCAGAACCCACGTCGTCATGACCCGCGCGACCCGCGTCGTCGGGATCATCGCGAGGGCGACGAACCGTACGAGCAGGGCTCGTTCGGCGCCCGGTCGGGCTCCGACGCCCCGCTGCCGCGACCGAGCCTGGAGGAGCGGGTGTCGGTGCTCGACGCGCTGGGCACCATGTCCGAGCCCGTCGCGGTCGTCGATCTCGACGGCATCGAGCGGTTCGACCTCGCGACCACCCAGCAGGCTCTCGACGCCCGCGCCGGCGACCACCGCATCCTCATCGGAGTCCGTTCGGAGCCGCTGCCGTCGAAGTACACCGGGCCGGCCTGGGACCTCGTCGAGGCGATGTCGACGACGATCGTGCCCCGCGGGGACGCCTTGCCGCCCGTGTCCGGCTCGACGCGCTCGGGACTGACCGCCTCCCAGGCGGGCACGATGATCGAGGCCGACGACCCGCACGCGATGGTCACCACGATCGTGCGCAGGATCTCCGGCGCACCGCTGGCCGCCGTCATCACCGACGACCTGCTGCGCCAGAACGCCACCGCTCCGGTCGCGCTCGGCCTCGTCAACGAAGCCGCCGCACTCAACCTGCTGCCCTCTCTCGGTAGCGAACCCGACCCGGGCGGGCGGGTCAGCCTCGAACTCGGGGGCGAGACCGTGCGCGTCGTCGTCAGCCACCCCGAGGGTGCGAATTCGTTCAGCAGCCGCATCTGCCGACAGCTCATCGCTGCCCTGCGCGAGGTCGACCCGCAGGCGCGCATCGAGTTGTGGGTGCCCGCTCCCGACTTCTGCCACGGCGCGCCCCCGCTGAACGCCCGAGTGCCCACGCCGCGGCTCGAGTGGCACGGCACCCGCATGCCTCAGCACCTCGGCGGCGTGTTGCACCACCTACGCGACCGGCTCCTCGTGCGAGTGCACGGCGTCAGCGCCGACGCGGGCATCGAACTGGCCGCCTTCGCGGATCGTCTGCAGGCCACCCCTGACACGCGAATCTCCCTGAGCCACCTGCGCCACGGGCGCATCCCCCAGGCGGGCGGCACCGTCTCGCTGACCCGCCGGATGGGCCGGTGGCGCACGGCGGCCCTGGCGCTGTCCGGCATGGAACTCGACGCCCTGACCGCCCACCGCTGGGGCCTCGTCGACGCCGTCGCGGCCGATTGACCGCGCGCCTCGGCCGGACCGTGGACTGGCGTCCACTGGCGTGGACTGGCTCGGGTTAGGCTGGGGCTCCGCACGGGCTGTGGCGCAGCTTGGTAGCGCGCGTGCTTTGGGAGCACGATGTCGCAGGTTCAAATCCTGTCAGCCCGACGAGCCCTCGTGCACGGAAAACACGTGCACAGGAAAAGGGGTCCGTAGCCGGCCGGCCACGGACCCCTTTCTGTGATCGCGGCGCTGTCCCTGCGCCGCGATCTGCGGACCTCCCTGCGCGCCCAGTCCCCTCGGACACGTTCGGAGTCTCGCTTTCCTCCCACCCGGTGATCGGGGGCCGATGCACAGCCCCTCAGCAATGCATCGACACGTGCTACATCGCCCGTTCTCGGCGATCGTTACCGACTTGAACGCACCTTTGACTTTCCGAGACGGATTCGAGACGTTCACAGGCCTGAAATCCCGGGAGTTCCCGGGGTTTCCGTCGGGGGGGCAGGCCGGGATCGGTGCGGGGAGCGGGCGGAGGCGATCGCGTGGGCGGTCGGAGTCGGTCCGAAGGCCGGCGCATCCTCACGTACCTCATCGGCACGCGTCGGCGCGGTCTGCGCCCGGGGTCATGTGATCTGGCCCGCGCCGGCCCGTCGCGACGGCGAGCTATCTCGGCGGTGCAGGGCGGTGCAGGGCGGTGCACGGCGGTGCACGGCGGGATCTCGGGCCCGAGGAGGGGGCCGACGGGAGACCGCTAGGATGGACCGAGCCATTTTTCCGCCACCAAGACCCATGCTGGAGTGCCTGCAGTGAAGAGTGCCGTCGAGACCCTGTCCCCGACCCGGGTCAAGATGACCGTCGAGGTTCCCTTCGAGGAACTCAAGCCGAGCGTGGACGCCGCGTTCAAGGAGATCGGATCCCAGATCAACGTGCCGGGCTTCCGGCGCGGCAAGGTGCCCAGCCGCATCATCGAGCAGCGCGTCGGCCGCGGCGCGGTGCTGCAGGAGGCCGTGAACCAGGCCCTGCCGGACTTCTACGGCCAGGCGCTGGCGGCCAACGAACTGCGCCCGCTGGGTCAGCCGGAGGTCGACATCACCGAGGTGCCGATCGCCGACGAGGACCAGTTGGTGTTCACCGCCGAGCTCGACGTGCGCCCTGAGATCACGCTGCCCGACTTCGCCGACCTCTCGGTCAGCGTCGACGCCGTCGACGACGCGGCGGTCGACGAGGCCGCCGGTCAGCAGATGGAGGAGCTGCGGCAGCGGTACGGCACCCTCGTCGGGGTCGAGCGGGCCGCCGCCCACGGCGACTTCGTCACCATCGACCTGACCGGCACGATCGGCGGGCAGGAGATCGACGCCGTCCAGGGCATCTCCTACGAGATCGGCGCCGGCAACATGATCGAGGGCCTCGACGAGGCGCTCACCGGGCTCGTCGCGGGCGAGAGCAAGAGCTTCACCGCGCCGCTGGCCGGTGGCGACCGCGCCGGCGAGGACGCCGAGATCAACGTGACGCTGACCGCCGTCAAGGTGCGTGAGCTGCCCGAACTCGACGACGACTTCGCCCAGGAGGCCAGCGAGTTCGAGACCTTCGAGGAGCTGCAGGCCGACGTGCGCGAGCGCGCCCGCCGCGCCAAGTCCGTCGATCAGGGCGTGCAGGCCCGCGACAAGGTGCTCGAGCAGCTGCTGGAGACCCTGGACATCCCGGTGCCCGAGTCGATCGTCGAGGCCGAGGTCAACAACCACCTCTCCGGCGAGGACCGCCTCGAGGACGAGGAGCACCGCGCGGAGGTCGACGAGCAGACCCGCCGCGCCCTGCGCACCCAGCTCCTGCTCGACGCGATCGCCGAGGAGGAGGAGGTCGAGGTCTCCCAGCAGGAGCTCATCGAGTACCTCGTCATGACCGCCCAGCAGTACGGCATGGACCCGAGCACCTTCGCCAAGGCGATGGACGACGGCGACCAGGTCGGCGCGATGGCCGGTGAGGTCGCCCGCAGCAAGGCCCTCGCCGGCGTCCTCGAGCGCGTCACCGTCACCGACACCGACGGCAACCCCGTCGACCTCAAGGAGGTCGTCGAAGTCGACCAGGCCGACCTCGCCGCGCAGGACGACGAGTTCGACGACGACCTCGACCTGGACGACGAGCTGGACGACGAACTCGATGACGACATCGACGACGGCGTCGACGAGGCCGACGTCGTCGAGGCGGAGGTCGTCTCCTCCACGCAGGTGCCCGCCTCCGAGTCGACCGAGACGGCCGACGCGAAGGACGCGAAGGGCGCATCCGACGAGAAGTGACCCGCGCTGCGCGGCGGCGTGATCCGCAGGTGGCCCCGGGCGATTCGTCCGGGGCCATCCGCGTTCCGCCCGGCTGTCCATCGGGGGTGTGAGCAGGCCCGATTCGGACTCCCGGAGGCGGTGCCGGCCCGGCTTGTGCGCTCAGGGCGAACACCCCCCGACCTCGGGATTGCCGGCTCGGGGCCGGGCGTTAGTGTCGATACGTCAGGGGCTGTGCCCCGCCCGCTCCACCGGCCTCCGGCGGGGCGGACAGTGAAGAAACGGAGACAGCGTGAACCACAGCAGTGAGACCGCCGGTCCGATCGTCGCGGCCGACGAGAGGCCCAAGGGCGGACTCGACGACCACATCTACCAGCGCCTGCTGCGGGAGCGGATCATCTTCCTCGGGTCCGACGTGCGCGACGACAACGCCAACGCGATCTGCGCGCAGATGCTGCTCCTCGCGGCCGAAGACCCCGAGCGCGACATCTGGCTCTACATCAACAGCCCCGGCGGTTCGATCTCGGCCGGCATGGCGATCTACGACACGATGAACTGGATCCCGTGCGACGTCGCGACCGTCGCCATGGGCATGGCCGCGTCGATGGGCCAGTTCCTGCTCTCCGCGGGCACCCGCGGCAAGCGCTACGCCACCCCGCACGCGCGCATCCTCATGCACCAGCCGCTCGGCGGCATCGGCGGCACCGCCACCGACATCAAGATCCAGGCCGAGCAGATGCTGTTCATCAAGAACCAGATGGCCGAGCTGATCGCCGAGCACACCGGCCAGAGCGTCGAGCAGATCACCCGCGACTCCGACCGCGACCGCTGGTTCAGCGCCCAGGAGGCCATGGAGTACGGCTTCGTCGACCACGTCTACACCCACGCCGGGCAGACGCCGGGCAAGGGCGGCACCGAATGACCTGGGTGACCGGCTCGCCCCGACCGAACGGGCCGACGCCGCCGTTCACCTCGCCGTACGCCGACCGCACGCTTGGAGTCACCATGAGCAGCAGTTCCCAGGGCCGCATCCTCACCCCTGGCATGACCAAGAACCCGTCCAACCGCTACATCCTGCCGCAGTTCGAGGAGAAGACCTCGTACGGCATGAAGCGCACCGACCCCTACACGAAGATGTTCGAAGACCGGATCATCTTCCTGGGGTCGCAGGTCGACGACGCGTCGGCCGACGACATCATCGCCCAGCTCATCGTGCTGGAGAGCCAGGATCCCGACCGCGACATCCTGCTCTACATCAACTCCCCGGGCGGCTCGTTCACGGCGATGACCGCGATCTACGACACGATGCAGTTCGTGCGCCCCGACGTGCAGACGTTCGTCATCGGGCAGGCCGCCTCGGCGGCCGCGGTGCTGCTCGCCGCGGGCGCCAAGGGCAAGCGGTTCGCGCTGCCGAACAGCCGGGTGCTCATCCACCAGCCGGCCCTCGGCGGGTCCGACTACGGCCAGGCCAGCGACATCGAGATCCAGGCCAACGAGGTCTTCCGCATGCGCACCTGGCTGGAGGAGACGCTGGCCGCGCACTCCGGGCGCACCCCCGAGCAGGTGAACGAAGACATCGAGCGCGACAAGTTCCTCTCCGCCGAGCAGGCCAAGGAGTACGGCCTCATCGACGACGTGCTCACCAGCCGCAAGGCCTCCCTGCAGGGCTGAGCCGGTCGCCCGGACGTGCTGCATCAACGACGGCGCTTATGCCCCAACGGATTCCGGTCGTGCCGGGTCCGTCGGGGCGTGCGCGCCGCACGTTTACCCCGCGGTGGCCGCCCGCGCAGGCTTGTCCGCCCTCAGCGGACAGGGCTCGTCGTGGCTGGCGCGCCGCGGTTCAATGACAGGGCGCGTGTCGCCCACCAGGTAGCGTCACGGCGTGCGGGTCGGTCGGCAGTGCGGCACCCGCCTCCCTCGTCGGTCCCGACCGCACATCGCACAGGTCCGCTCGTCGGCGGACGGGAAGGAGTCGTCACGTGGCACGCATCGGAGACGGCGGCGACCTGCTGAAGTGCTCCTTCTGCGGCAAGAGCCAGAAGCAGGTCAAGAAGCTCATTGCCGGGCCGGGCGTGTACATCTGCGACGAGTGCATCGACCTGTGCAACGAGATCATCGAGGAGGAGCTCGCGGAGGCCTCCGAGCTCGGGCTCGACGAGCTGCCCAAGCCGCGGGAGATCTTCGACTTCCTCGAGCAGTACGTCATCGGGCAGGAGCCGGCCAAGCGCTCGCTCGCCGTGGCGGTCTACAACCACTACAAGCGCATCCAGGCCGGTGAGGGCCCGCGCAAGGGCTCCGAGCAGGTCGACATCGCCAAGAGCAACATCCTGCTCATCGGCCCGACGGGCTGCGGCAAGACGTACCTCGCGCAGACGCTCGCGCGCATGCTCAACGTGCCGTTCGCGATCGCCGACGCCACCGCGCTCACGGAGGCCGGGTACGTCGGTGAAGACGTCGAGAACATCCTGCTCAAGCTCATCCAGGCCGCCGACTACGACGTCAAGAAGGCCGAGACGGGCATCATCTACATCGACGAGGTCGACAAGATCGCCCGCAAGAGCGAGAACCCGTCGATCACCCGCGACGTCTCCGGCGAGGGCGTGCAGCAGGCGCTGCTGAAGATCCTCGAGGGCACCACCGCCTCCGTGCCCCCGCAGGGCGGCCGCAAGCACCCCCACCAGGAGTTCATCCAGATCGACACGACGAACGTGCTGTTCATCGTCGGTGGGGCGTTCGCGGGGCTGGAGAAGATCATCGAGGCGCGCGCCGGCCAGGCCGGGCTCGGCTTCGGGGCGCGACTGCACCAGCCCAAGGAGCCCGCGGAGTACTACGGCGACGTCATGCCCGAGGACCTCATGAAGTTCGGGCTCATCCCCGAGTTCATCGGGCGTCTGCCGGTCATCACCACCGTCTCCCCGCTCGACCGCGACGCGCTCGTGCAGATCCTCGTCGAGCCGCGCAACGCGCTCGTCAAGCAGTACAAGCGCATGTTCGAGATCGACGGGGTCGACCTGGAGTTCACCGACGACGCCGTGGAGGCGGTCGCCGAGCAAGCGCTCATGCGCGGCACCGGCGCCCGCGGGCTGCGCGCGATCATGGAGGAGGTGCTCCTGCCGGTCATGTTCGACGTGCCCAGCGAAGACGACATCGCCACCGTCGTCGTCACCCGCGACGTCGTGCTCGACAATGTCAACCCGACGATCGTGCGGCGCGACGCCCCGACCCGGCGCAAGCGCACCGACCGCAAGGAATCGGCCTGAGTCTCAGGCTGATCCACGGCCTGCTACCGCGTCGGGGTCGGCGCGCGTGACACAGCGGCGGCGCCCGGGCGGGCGTCGCCGGCGGGGGAGGACCGATGAGTGCCGCCGGGGTCTTCCGGCTGGGAGCCGGTGAGGTCGGCCCGCTGCAACAGAGCCGGGTCAGTTGCGGGGCCGCCTGCCTGACGGTCTCGCGGATGATGATCGACCCGGGGCTGACGGCGTGGATCACCCGCGGCGTGCGCGGGCCCGGCCAGCCCGTCGACGACCGGCCCCCGAACCAGCGATTCGCCGAGCACGAGCGGCTCGTGCTCGCCCGCACGAACGCGCCCCGGCCCCGCGGCGCCGGCTGGCAGCTGCCCTGGCCCAGCGCGCTGGGCACCCCGCCGTGGGGCGCGCTGGGCGAGTTGGAACACGGCGCCGCCGCGCCCGGCACCCACTACCGGATCGGCCTCCTGCGGGGGCTGCACGGCCCGGCGCTGCGAGCCAGCCTCGAGCACGTGCTCGCGTGCCTGCAGCCCGGGGCGCCGGCCCTGCTCTACGTCGGCAACGCGACGATGCCCCGGCACGTGACGCTGCTCTACCTGCACGACACCGACCCCGAGCCCGACCTGTACGACCCCGGCACCGGCCGCGCCGCGCCGGTGC
>NZ_BCNQ01000114.1 GCF_001515525.1 Piscicoccus intestinalis NBRC 104926
CTGACGACAGAACCCACCCAACCGGACACTGCGGTGCACAACGGAGGGAACGGCATCCTTCTCCGGGCCGACCTTCACCGGCTCTTCGACGATCATCTGCTGACCCTGGTCGACGGCCCCGACGGGCTCATCGTGCGATGCTCCCCGACCCTGCGACACACCGAGTACGCCGCACTCGATGGACAGCCTGTCCAGCCGCTTCCGCAGGATCCGCGGCTGCGCCCTCACCCCGCCTCACTGGCCGCGCACCATGAGCACTGCGCGTGGCTCGGGGGCGGGGAAGCTGACACGATCGCGGGGTGAGCGACCTGACCCATCTGCGCGACGAGATCCGCGAGTTCAACGCCGAGCGAGGCTGGGAGCGGTTTCACGATCCGAAGTCGCTCATCCTCGCGCTCGTCGGTGAGGTAGGGGAACTGGCGGAGTTGTTCCAATGGGTCGAGGCAGACCGAGCAGTCGAGCGGTTCACCGAGCCGAGGCGTCGTGATCGCGCAGCCGAGGAACTCAGTGACATCCTCATCTATCTGGTGGGCCTCGCGGACGTGCTCGACATCGACCTCGTCCCGGCGGCTCAGTCGAAGCTGGAGGCAGCGCGGCATCGCTATCCGCCGACCGACGGTCTCCATACGCCGGCTCCCGAAAAGAGCTGAATCCATCCACAGGCAGCGTCGGTTTATGCATGGCTTCCACAGGCGCGCCGTGGGCCGTTCGCCGGGCGGCTCCCGAACTCGGCACCGTGGTTCGCGTGACACACAAGACCAAGGTGACGCTGCTGTTCCAGCCCGACTGCACTCTGCCCCGCGCCGAGCACATGTGGGCTGAGCCGCTAGACCATCGTCATTTCAAACTGCTCAACACGTCGTTCTTCGCACCCCTATGCGTTGAAGACATCGTGGAGACACGACCTTTCAGGGACACCCCGCATGCCATCACCAGACTCGTCGAGCCTAGCGATCTGACGCTGTCCGTCACGCAGATCGACCCAATCGTCAGCATTACTGAGGCTTGTCGCGTCACCGAGGGTTGGCAGGTGCTCGGCGCCTCGTGGACGGAAGGAGCCGAGCCGCCTCACCTCAACACCGTCTGGCACGCGCACGGCACCCCGGATCGGGTATTCTCCGTCATCGCTCATGACATTCGGGGCCTTCCCGGCTGGCACATGCCGGTAATCTACGGGCCCGTGGACCGCACCAACGAGGCGATCGGGCTGTGGGCTCACTTACCCGGCGGTTAGCGTCACTGGTCCGGAGGCAAAGGACGGTAGCGCGGTGCAGGAGTCAGCGTCACGTCAGCCTGCGCAGGAGACGTCGAAGGACGCCGACTCGCCGCTCGACGTCAGACGGCGCCAGGGTGAGTCGCGCCTGTTCGGCCTCCAACCCACGACGGTGTTTCCTTGCCTCCTCGACGAGTTCACGACGTCTCTGGGCACCCTCGATCCATAGTCGCGACGCCGGACCCTTCCCCAGCGAACCCAGCCACCAGACGATCAATCCGATCACGACCGGCGCTGCCAAGCCGATGAAAGCTGCCCAGCGGCGCGGCGCGTCAGCGTAGAAGCACGCGAGCTTGCCACCCAGCACGAACAGGCCAATGGCGGGCAGAGTCGCCACCAACTCCGATACCCAGGTGGACGACGGAGTCGCAACGAGCCACCCGTGGTGGCACAAGACGAGCCCGACGACGAGGCCGGCGGCAAGACTCCAGAGTGGCCAGAACAGCAGCACAGGATCGAACACCGTCCACGGGATCCCCTCGCGCACCATGTGCCGGACCAACCACTGAGCCACGAACGCGGTGTGGACCGCAACCCCCGGACACGACGACACCGGCGGCCACGAGCAACGGTGATAGTCGTCCCCCTGAACCGACACGATCAGTGATCCACGGCCGACGCTCAGCAAATCGCTGAAGGTCGTCCGCGCACCTGGCCTCGAAACGACGCGCATCGAGGAGTTCCATCAGCAGGTCGCGACGGAAAATGAGAGCGCGATCGACAATCACGAGACCGAGCCAGAGAAGCAGCAGAGCTGCGACGCGGCCGCACTCACCTCCCGTGACGACGGACCCAAGGGACGCGAGCGCAACCGCCGACGTGGCGCCGCCCACGAGGGTGAACCCCGCCGTTCGAAGCATGTTTCGCCACTTGTTTCGAACGTCTGCCAGGTCAGGCGAAGGTCTCCCCGCAGGTGCGAGCTCGAGCTGCACGATGGCGACGTTGATCGCCAGGACACCTGCCCACGCAGCGCCGAGAACGCTCAAGGCGTACTCGGTCCCGAGGCCTGCGTTCCACGAGATGCCTGCGGTCCGCCACTCCGCGAAGCTCATCTGGAGCGGCAGGCCCGCGATCTGGTCGGAGTTCGACAGAGCAAGGGCGTTCAAGGTCGTCAGAAGGCCGAGCAGTAGGCCGGACGCTGTGCCCGCCGCGGGCACGAATGTCGCTGGAGTTGTTGGTGATTGCTCGTGGGGAGTCGTCATGGCCAGGAACGTAGGACCGCGAGCCGAGGGCGTGCGGCCTCTCGCCTTAGACCTGTGGAAGAAACGCGCATCAGGGGGCTAACTGTGGATAACCGAAACCGAGCCAGTTTTCAGGACCATCTGCGGTCAAGTCCCCGCTCGCGCTGACGTGGAGGTGGGGCGGCCAGCCCGCGAGCCCGCAGTTATCCACAAGTGCCTCATAGACGGTTGCCCCATCCACAGGCGCAGATTCTCCGTCCTCCGCGAGCAGGCACTACCGGCAGGCTGGCTCAGGTGACGAGCAAGAGCAGATTGTTCCCCGGGTCCACGCCGACTGCACGATCCCAGACATCGACCGCACCCCGTTCGAGCCGATGGCTACGGCGACGGTTTCTGCGCGACATGTCGCCGTTTGCACGCCCCACCCAGGAGCCCATGGACACAGCCCAGGGCCGGTCACCTCAGGTGATGGCTTGCTTGCCATATGGCTCTGACGCCATACTGGTCGCATCGTCGTGATCGTCGACTGGCCACAGGGGTTCGATGAGTGGCTCGACCACCTGGA
This sequence comes from Piscicoccus intestinalis NBRC 104926, assembly GCF_001515525.1. GTDB lineage: Bacteria > Actinomycetota > Actinomycetes > Actinomycetales > Dermatophilaceae > Kineosphaera > Kineosphaera intestinalis. Next base: position 3,020 of record NZ_BCNQ01000114.1, read on the forward strand.
AGTACGAGCCGATCAGGGCGACCGACGGGCCTCTCGTCAACTGGCGCTGGTCACCGCCGAACTCCAGGTGCTCGCACGGTTGCGTGAAAAGCCGGCCGTCGAAACGGCAACCCTGAGGCGGGTGAGACAGCGTCGCCGGTACGAGATCTGGCGGCTGTCGCATCCGTACGAGGCGGGGGTGGCCATGAGAGTGATCTGCTGGTTCAGCGACGAAGACGCTGTCGTCGTGGCTGCCTTCGCCGCCGACAAGGCCAAAGCGGGGGATGTCTTCTACGACCAGATCGGGACCAAGGCCGACGCCATCATCGATCAGTACCGACGAGAAAGCAGGCGCTCATGACCAGGAAGGCACCGGCAGGGTTCGTTCGCGGCAACGACCGGCTGGCTCGGATGCTCGACCGACCAGGAATGCAGGATGCCGTCGCCGACGTCCACGCCGGCATGCAGGAGATGGACCGCGCCCACGTGGAGGGACTGGCCGACATCCGAAAGGCAGGTCTGCTCACTCAGCAGCAACTCGCCGCCAGCATGGGCGTCGACCAGGGCAGCATCTCCCGTGTCGAGAATCGCGACGACATGCTCCTCTCCACCTTCGCCGAGTACCTCGAAGCCGTCGGCGCGCGAAACGCAGTGCTGGTCGCCTCCATCAACGGCATCCAGGTCGAGATGCCACTCGATCGATTCCGACGCAGCGCTGGACGACAGGACGCTGCGGCGCCATGAGGGCGGTGAGTGTCGAACCCGGCGGCCAACTGCCTCGCGGATGATGAAGGCTAGGGCCCGCTGACCCCTAGCTGCGCGCCCACGCTGGACGGGTCGTCCAGGCACGAGAGCAGGCAGTCAGCTACGTCGGCGCGAGAGACGCGGCCGCCGAGTGTGCCCCCATCGTCGCTGCGCGCACGCCACCGATGGGTCGCCGGCCGATCCGTCAGCCCGGCTGGACGAACGATGGTCCAGTCCAGCCCGGATGCGCGGACGACGTCATCCTGGGCGTCGTGGTCGGCCAACGGCTTGGCCAGTATGATTGGCGCGATCTGGCGAAGAGGCACGGGCAGCTGCTTCTCCGACCCCCCGACACCCAGCGACGTCTGCACGAGCAGTCGGCGCACCCCCTCGTGCCGCATCGCGTCAACCATCACCCGTGTCACCTCGGTGCGGGGTCGTGTCGCCCCCTTGACGCCACGAACGCACACGATCACGGCGTCCGCGCCCGCCACGGCCCGCCGGGCGACATCCGGATCGGTGGCGTCGCCGGTGACGACGTGGACCGCGCCGACACCGGTGCCCGACCGCGAGACAACCGTCACGTCATGATTGGCCGCCAGCGCCGCCTCGACCACCGCCCTGCCGGTGCCGCGGGAGCCACCGACGACGGTGATCTTGCGGGCAGGCCCGTCGGTGCGGGCGACGGGGGCCGCGTGCGCCGCACGAGTGGTGCGGTCCGTGCCCAGAGCGCGCCGCGCACCTCCCACGACGCCCTTGGCGACGGGGAAGAGCACGCGTCGCTGTCGGATCCACGGACCGATGGCGTCGCGGTAGGTAGTCAGGCCTGCGTCGTGGCCGAACAGTCGGTCCTCGACGCGGGCGCGCGGCAGGTGCAGTCTGGCGGCCACCGAGTCGACGATCCGCACGACGACGTCGGCGCCGCTGCGGACCGGGTCGGTGCTACGCAGGTTGTCCTTGAGGACGGTCGCGTACGCGCCCAGCGCCGCCAGGTCGGGCAGGCGAGCGGCCTCGAAGTCGGCGAACCACGTCGCGGACCCGCGCGCATCGCACTCGGCCAGCAGGAACGCATCCTCCAGGCCGGAGTTGACACCCTCGCCGGTCGGCGGGACCACCGAGTGGGCGGCATCGCCGAGCAGCAGCAGCCACTCCTCGAAGGCGATGCGGTCGCAGCGGACGACGGCCCCGGCAAACGGCTTGCGGCCGAAGAACGCGCGGTAGTCCTCCTCGCTGAGCAAGGGAGCGGTGAGGGCAGCATGTTCCTGAACGTGCGCCCTGAGCGCTCGGACGTGGGCGTCGCTGCCATCCTTCGACAGCAGCAGCGCCTCGGCCTCGTCGCCGTGGATCGCGGTGAGTACCACGCACCAACGGCCGTCCGACAGCGTGGCGGTGTAGATCCCTTTGGACGTGAAGATGTGGTGGTCAGCCGGGTCGAGGTCAGGTGCCTCGGCGCCCGGGTGGGAGAAGACGACGCGGAACTGGACGCCCCAGTCCTCGACCCTCGCGTCGAAGCTCGGCATCTGCTCGGCCAGCGCACCGCGGGCCTTCGACCAGACGCCGTCGGCGGCAAGCACCCGCGCGTCGGCAGCGTCGACGCTCACCTCACCCTTGCTGGTGGCAAAGGTCAGCGTGCGGTCGGTCACGCTCAGCGACTCCAGCCGGTGACCGGGGACGTAGTCGATCGCGTCGGTGGACCGCACGCGCTCCATGAGGATCTGGTTGAGGAAGGCGCGCGTCGTCGCGATGAGCGTGCCGCTCTCCAACCGGGCGATGCGCCGCCGGCCCTTGTGGATCTGAAAGGCCTTCACCACCTCGCCTTGGCTGCGCAGCGCCTCCAACAACGCGGGATCGATCCGACGCAGCGCCTCCTGTCCGCGCGGGTTCACGCCGATCGGGTAACTGTTGTCCGACCTGAGGTCCATCTCCTCGGCGGCCTCGTACACCGTCACCCGGTGCCCGCCGTCGGCCAGCAGTAGAGCGGCGGCCAAGCCCACGGGCCCGGCTCCCACGATGATGATCGGGGTGTTCTCACGCATGGCGGTTCCTTCGTTGACTATCACCATCAGACGATCACACCCCGCCGAGCCGCCTCCACCGCGGGGTTGCGGGCGAGGGGTCGTTGCCGACCGCCGAGGTCTCCACCGGCCTGCGCATGATGGCCCAGATCGCCGTCATCATCACCATCGCCTCGGGCTTCGCCGGCATGCTCCAAGCAACCGGCGAGATCGACCCATCCGCACATCGGCCGACCTCATCCGCGGCAACATGACCCTCGGCGACGCCGGCTCCCCCGCCTCCACGATCTCCCTCACAGCGGCCGACGAACCGCGCAGTCCCGTGCACAGTCGCAACCGGAGACGGCTGTCGTCGGGCTAGAAGTAGCCTAAGACTCATGCTGAAAGTAGCGTAGAAGTTCGGCTAGAAGTAGCGTAGCGCTGTGAAGTACCTGCCCCGCGCCGTCGACGCAGAGATCGAACGTGCTCTGAGCAGTGCGCCCGCCGTGGCGCTTGAAGGCCCCAAAGGCGTGGGCAAAACCGTCACGGCGACACGCTGGGCGCAGTCGGCCTGGCAGCTCGACGATGCCGCGGATCGCGGCGCCCTGGCAGCCGACCCCCGCCTCATCCGGGAGGCCGAGCCGCCGGTCCTTCTGGACGAGTGGCAGCGCCATCCCCCGATCTGGGATGCAGTGCGTCGGTGGGTCGACGACGGCGCAGCCGCAGGGTCGGCACTGCTGACCGGGAGCGCGACGCCCATCTCCGGGGTCGACACCCACACCGGGGCGGGTCGCATCGCGTCGCTGCGCATGCGCCCGATGGCTCTGTTCGAGCGCGGCTCGTGCGCGCCCAGCGTGAGCTTGGGCGCGCTGCTGGCCGGCGATGACACCGTCTCCGGCGCAACGGAGTTCGGCCTTCGGGACTACTTGGACGAGATCTGCGCCAGCGGCTTTCCGGGCATCCGCCGGATGGCGGAAGAGACCCGGCTCGACCTGCTGGACGGATACCTCCGCCGGATCGTCGACCGCGACCTCCGCGATCAGGGGCTGTCCGTCCGACGGCCAGAGACGCTCCGGCGCTGGCTGACGGCCTACGCCGCGGCGACCTCCACCACCACGGCGTACTCGCGCATCCTGGACGCCACGACAGGCGGAGACGGCACACAGCCGGCCAAGACCACCACCATCGCGTACCGCGACCATCTGAGCGCCATCTGGCTCCTCGACCCGGTACCCGGCTGGAGCCCGTCGTTCAGTCCATTCGCCCGCTTGCAGCAGGCACCGAAACACCACCTCGCCGACCCCGCCCTCGCGGCCAGGCTGCTGCGACTGCACCCCGAGGGAATGGTCCGTGGGCGCGGCGCCGCGATGGCGGGGCCGTTGTTCGAAGCGCTGGCGACACTCACCGTTCGCGTCGCCGCCCAGACGCACCGGGGGGACGTCGGTCACCTCCGAACGGGCAACGGCGACCACGAGGTCGACCTCATCGTCGAGGGCCGCGACGGACGCGTCCTGGGGATCGAGGTGAAGCTCGCGCGCGACATCGGCGACGCGGACGTCCGGCATCTCTTATGGCTGCGAGAACGGATGGGTGGCGACGTGGCCAACCTGGTGGTGCTGCACGCGGGGCCCCGCGCCTACCGCCGGCCCGACGGCGTGTGCGTCGTACCCCTCGCGCTGCTGGGGGTGTAACGCGGGGACCAGCCGACGTGGACCGACGATGGATCCTCCACTCGGAGTGAAGGTTAAGACTTAAGCTTCCGCTCCCACCGCACCAGGGAAGGAAAACCGCTAGCGCGCGCACCGGCCCCTGGGCTCTCTCGAACCGCTTCGGGAGGAGCCGGTCCCGCCCATCTGACACGATGCGCACGTGGACGCGCCGCCCGACCCCACCGTGGCATTGCGCCGCGAGTTGGACCGGTTGCGTGCCGAGAACGCCCGGCTCACGCGGCTACTCGGGCTGCGCGCGGGCCAGACCGACCCGGCGCCGGCGCAGGCGGCGATCCCGTTGCCCGCGCCGGGCATGGTGACGATGGCCTCCTCGACCGACGACAAGATCGCCCTGTTCGCCGACCGGTTCCGCACCCGGCGCGATGTCTACGCGGTCCGCTCCGAGAACACCCGCACCGGGCAAAGCTGGTGGTTGCCTGCCGTCGCCGGCGGGTGGCGCAAGGGCACCGACCGCCGCTTCGCCCGCTATCTGCCGCTCACGCCGCAAGTCATCGCCGCGCACCTCGCCGGGGAAGCGTTCGTCGGCCTCTACCCGCTCGCGCGCGACAACTCCTGTCACTTTCTCGCCGCCGACTTCGACGGACCCGCCGCGATGCTCGACGCGCTCGCCTACGTCAAGGCGGCTGCCGCACTACGGATCTCGGTCGGCCTCGAGATCTCGCAGTCCGGCCGCGGCGCCCACGCGTGGATGCTGTTCGACGACGCGGTCCCGGCCGTCACGGCACGCACCATCGGCTCGGCCCTCATCCGCGAGGCGATCCTGCTGCGCGGATCGATGGATCTGCGCTCCTACGACCGCCTGTTCCCCAACCAAGACGTCATGCCCGACGGCGGTCTCGGCAACCTCATCGCCGCTCCCCTGCAGGGCCGCCGCCGCAAGGACGGGCTGACGCTCTTCCTCGACACCGCAACCCTGGAGCCGCACGCCGACCAGTGGGCCTACCTGTCGACGCTGGACCGCCTCACCCCGCACGCGGCCGAGCGCATCGCCCGACATGTCGGAGCCAGTTCCTCAGGCGCGCAGGTGACCGCGATGACCCGTTCCTCGGCGACCGCAGTGCACCCTCGGTTGCCGCCGGTGGTCCGTGCCGAACTGGGAGCCGGTCTGGTCGTCGCCGCCGACCAGCTCACCCCTGCGGCGTTGTCGGCGTTCAAACACGCTGCCTCCCTGGCCAATCCGGCGTTCTACGAGTTGCAGCGGCTGCGCAAGTCCACGTGGAACACCCCGCGGTTCGTGCGTGGCTACGACGTGACGCTCGACGACCGGCTCGTCCTGCCGCGCGGACTGAGACATCGCATCGCCGATCTCGCCGAAAAGGCCGGCTCCCGCCTCGAGATCGCCGACGCCCGCACCGCGGGCCGCGAGATCGATGTGACCTTGCGCGCCGAACTGTCCCCTGCCCAGTCAGAAGCCGTCGGCGACATGCTTGCCCACGACGACGGCGTGCTCGTCGCCCCACCCGGTGCAGGCAAGACCGTCATGGCGTGCGCGGTGATCGCTGAGCGCGCCACCTCCGCCCTCGTGCTCGTCGACCGCAAGGCCCTCGCCGAGCAGTGGCGAAGCCGCGTCGAGCAGTTCCTCGGGGTACGACCCGGCCAGCTCGGTGGCGGGCGCAAGAAGCTCACCGGCGTCGTCGACATCGCCATGCTGCCCACCCTCGCCCGCCGCGACGACGTCGCCGAGCTCACCAACGCCTACGGCCACGTCATCGTCGACGAATGCCATCACCTCGCCGCCGCGGCCTACGACCACTCGCTCAAACCGTCCGCCGCCCGCTACTGGCTCGGCCTGACCGCGACCCCCAAACGACGCGACGGGTTGGACGACCTCGTCACCTGGCAGCTCGGGCCCATCCGACACACCATGGGCGAGCCCCACGACGACCTGTTGACCGACCCCGCGCGCCTCCCCGGGCCGCGGCGAGAACTGCGCATTCACGAGACGCGATTCACACACGTCGACATCGACCTCTCGGAGCCGGGAGCGCTGGCCACCGTCTACGGCGCACTCGTCGAGGACGAGGCTCGCAACCAGCAGGTGGTCGACGACGTCGTCGGGGCCGTCGGCTCCGGGCGCAACTGCCTCGTGCTCGTGAGACGGGTCGCGCACGTCGAACGGCTGGGGTCCCTGCTGGCGCAGCGCGGCCTGTCTCCCCTCGTCATGCAGGGCGGCATGCCGGTCAGACAGCGTCGAGCCGTGCTTGGACGGCTCGACGACCTACGCCCAGGCGACGGCGGACTCGTCATCGGCACAACGCCGTTCGTCGGCGAAGGCTTCGATGTGCCCGCCCTCGACACCCTGTTTCTCGCCGCCCCTGTCGCCTTCGACGGGCTGCTCGTCCAGTGCGCCGGCAGGGTCGTGCGCGCCCACCCCGGCAAGGAGGTGGCACTGGTGCACGACTACCACGACGTCAACGTCCCCGTCCTGGCCGCGACCCTGCGTCGCCGGATGCCGGGGTATCGGCGGCTGGGTTTCGAGAACACATAGCGGCCCGCCCGGCACGAACACTTCGGTTCACGCCTTACGGGTTTCCTCTCGTGCAGAACAATGGGGTTGCAACGCACGGGCTCCGGGCGCAGTTGCACGCCGCCCTTCGCCGGTTCATCCATGAGCCCGTCCCCCGTGGCCTGTTCTTGGCACGGGCACGCGTAGAGGTACGGAGGCAGAGTTACGGTCGGGATGACCCAGACCCGGGGCTCAGCTTGCCGCAAGACCGCGCCGATAGGCCGCCAGCATGTTTGCGCGCAGCGAACGGATGCCCCCGACATCGCGCACCAAGGACCACATCGACGATTCGTCCGCCGTGAGGTCTACTACGGCCTGCAGGGTCGAGTCAGACATGCCGGCCCGCGCTTGACGCCCGAGACGGAAGGCGCCGGCTGAGAAGAAGTCGAAGTCGCACGCGGCTAACGCATGTTCGTCCGCCCACACCTCGTCGGCATACTCGCCCGATGAGCTCGCCTCCAGGAGAAACCCTAGGTCAACCGCGTCCCGAGCGTGGGTGTCGAAGCGGCGATCGCGCCAGGCCAGAAGCTTCAAGACGCTCTGCGCGGCCAAAGAGGCCACGGGAACGACGACCTCCGGGCGCAGTCGCACGGTGACCGGGGACGCGAGGGCGTCTGCCAAGCCGGTCACATCCAGCCGGAAATCGTTGTCGAAGAGCACATGGCTGTCGGTGACTACGGCTCCGAAGGGCACTATGTCGACCTGCGTGCCTCCCAACTGAAAGTGCGGCTCGCGCCCCGTCGGATCGATCGTGGCGCTGGCGGTCCGGTACTGCCCCATGGTGCGAACCGCGACAGCGACGTCGAGGTCATGCGTCGCTCGCTGAACAGGAAGGTCGCCGGCGATGGCCCCCAGCAGATCGCGGGCGACGGCGCCGATGAGCACGAGGCCGTCGACGTGGGGCATCAAGCGGTCGACGACCGCAGCGATGAGGTCGACAGGGACGACCTCGTCAGCTCGCGTCGACGCGTCGAAGTACTGCATCTCGCCTCCTCAGCTGATCCGCCGCCTCCCGCAATCTCGGGTCAGAGTCCGCAAACAACTCCGCGTAAACGATCGGTGTCGGCGCGATCCAGCCGTCCTCGGGTAGCCGCCAGAACTTCTCCCGCAATTCGACTGTCCCCTCGGCGTCGGTCACTAGGCGGCCGTGCCGGATCACGGTCGTCGGGAGGGCGTCCGCGTAGATCGATCCGCTCAACGAACGCAGCGGAATGCCCAACGCTTCAGCTGCGGCCTCGCCGCCAAGGTGGGCCCCATCGGCGCGGAACGCCTGCTCGTGCTCCCACCACCCTGGTTCCGCACGAAACGCCCGCGCGGATGCGGTCAGCGTGCGCGAGGCAGCGAACGCGGCCACCCAGCGATGCAGCAGCTCCCCGCCGCGCTGCAGCCTCCCGTCGGAGTCCAGGTAACCCTGCTCACGGAGGTCGAGCACGGCCCCCTGCGCCGATCCGATGGAGATGTCTGCCTGCTCGGCCACGACTCGCAACGTCGGAACCGGGTGCTCGGGGCGGGACAGAATCGTGCCGACCGCCTGGAGCCCGGCGCGACGAAAGGCCGCCGAGACGGCATATCGGCTCGGCAATGGGACTCGTGGTCGCCCTTCGACCGACACCGCGATCCCCGGCAAGTGCACCGAGGCGTTCCCCGCCAGATCCACATAATGCAGACCCGCCCCTTCGAGGCGGGAGCCCGCTTTGGGGCCGATGGAGACCGCTGTGATCAGCACCGGCAGATCACTCCCGGCCTTCGCGTCGGCGATACGCTCCGGGCTGGGCATCCCTGGCCCGGTGTGCACGATGAGCGCCATCTGCGAGACGCGGCCACCTGCGGAGACCTCCACGCGGTTCGCGGCCGCCTTACGCACCACCAGCCCGCGTGCGCTGAGCTGGGCGAGCGCATCGTCTGGGAGCGTTTTCAGCGCTGGCACTGCGCGCATCTACTGTGCTGTTCGGGCTGTGACATACGTTCATATTATATGAACATTTCCTGATTCTTGAACACGTGCACCGCGCGCTCAGCACTCGTCCGCGGATCTAGTTTGGACACCGCCGACAACCCGATACAGGACGCTGTACCGCCCCCGACCCTGGTCGTGCACCACCAGGGTTTGGTCGTGCCGCTCGCGCTGATGGGGGTGTAGCGGCGACCGGCCGACGTCCGAGACGTGCAGCCTCCCCATTGACGGAAGGATAGGTAGTTAAACTTCCATGAAGGGGCACCTGCGGGAAGGATAAGAACTGACGTGGCGCGCTGGCATGACGACTTCTGGGAGTCCGACATCACAAACGTGCCACGACGGGAACGGCGCTCCGGGGACTACCGGTGGTACGAGCCCGACCGCGTCGTCGGTCGACCACTCGTCATCGACGAGCGCCTCTCAGAGCGAATCGCTGACGTCGAGCGCACACTTCGATCCTTGGACGGACCAGACGGCGACCTGTTGTCCTCGGTGTCGCGATTCCTCCTCAGATCGGAGGCGATCGCCTCCTCACGCATCGAAGGCGTTGCTCCCTCGGCCAAGCAGGTGGCCCTGGCGGAGCTGGGGACCTCCGAAGAGGTTCAGGGCCTCAGCGCCCAGGCACGACTGGTGGCCAAAAACCTCACCATCGTTCACGACGCCTCCGGAGCCCTTGCCGAGAGTCGCACCATCTCGACGGCCGACATCGAGAGGTTGCACGCGGCCCTGCTGGCGGACGAGCCGCGCTTGCACGGCCTGCGAACTCGACAGAACTGGATCGGCGGGGCGGATCATCATCCGGTCGACGCCGACTTCGTGCCGCCCGCACCGGAGCTTGTGTCCGGCTTGATGGACGACCTCCTCACCTACCTCGGGGGCGCCGCCGACTCCCCGCTGGTGCAGGCCGCGATCACCCATGCACAGTTCGAGACGATTCACCCCTTCAGCGATGGGAACGGGCGTGTGGGGCGCGCGCTCATCCATACGGTGCTGACCCGACGGGGATTGACGACGCGCGCCGTGCTACCCATCAGCCTGGTGCTGGCCACGCGTCGCGACGAGTACATCAACGGGTTGACCGCCTACCGCTACGACTCGGCCGACCCCCTCGTGCAACAACGGGCGTTGGGTCGCTGGCTCACGGTCTTCCTCGATGCCGCGGACGACGCCGCTGCTCAGTCCCGGCAAGTCGTCGCCGACATCAAGGCAGTCCGTCAGGAATGGGCATCCCGGCTTGCCACGTATCGCGACACGCAAGGGCGTACCCGGGCCCTCCGCTCGGACTCGGCGACGGCCAGGATCCTGGACACGCTGCCGGCCGCCCCAGTTCTGACCGCCCGGACCGTCGCGCGGGTCTTCGACGTCAGCTCGAAGGCAGCGCTGGCCGCGCTCGATGAACTGCGCGGCGCCGACATCCTCTCGACCCGATCCATCGGACGCGGCACGCGGGCCTACCTCGCAGACGACGTCCTCGACCTCATCACGGTCGCCGAACGACGGCTCGCGAGCACGCGCTTCGACACCCGCGAATCGCCGCCCAACCGAGTCGTTCCTTCGGCACCCGACAAGCCGATGAGGACGACTGGTGGGGCACCCACGACGAGAGACGGTTAAGACCTAACCTTCCGCTGTCCACCGCACCAGGGAAGGAAAACCGCTAGTCGCGCGCAACGGCTCGCGACTGACCGGCCGGCACGAAGGGAGATGCCTCGGCGCGCACGCTCCCGGGCGCGAGTGCACCGGCCGATGAGGCGCGCGTGCCAGTCATCCTCAACTGGCGGAGGATCTCGGCGGATTCGCGTGGGCCTCAATGTCTGCCAGCGACTACCAGCCGGGGTACCGCTCCCGCCACCCAGCGTCCTCCTCGCCCGGCGCCTCCCCCGACCTGTCGACGTGAAACGCGCGATGCAGATCCATCGACATCTGCTCGATGACGTCACGCAGCTCAAGGCCCTCCAGCCACGGCTGCGGCAACCACTGAACCCCGTGGGCCGCGCCGAGGATGTTGCCCGCGATGGACCCGGTCGGGTCGCTGTCTCCAGAGTGGTTCACCGACGCGAGCATCGCCTCCACCGGCTGGTCGAAGCCGCTCACGGCACACGCGACGGCGATGGCGAGCGCCTCCTCGCCCACCCACCCGCCGCCAAGGCTTTCCAGCTTCTCGGGGGTGGGCAAGCCCCTGGTGCCGAGGGCGCGACCGGCCCGCAGTGCGGCGAGCGTGGTCTCGTGGTTGTCAGCCTGCCGAAGACGAGCCTCGGCGGTGTCGAGGGCGGTCGACAGGTCGGCCCCATCCACCAGGCTTCCGACCACGACCGCCAGGACCCCTGCCGGCAGATAGCCATCCGGATGACCGTGCGTTATGGCGGCGACATCGCAACCGAATCGGAACCGATCGGCATGCTCGGCGACCAGACCCGCCGGCGCCGCGCGCATGACACCCCCGCAGCCCTTCGAATCATTGATCGGCTCATCGACACCGCCGATCTGCCCGGAGCGCAGCGCCGACAGGCACGTATTCCCCGGGGCACCTCGATGAGCCAGCCGTCGTGCTCGGGGCCTCTCGGGATCGTGCCTTGGGTCGCCAGCCAGCACAGATAGGCGTGATGCACCACGTGGCGGGCACTGCAAACCCCCTTGCCCTCCCAGCGGTTCACCGCCCTGATCAGTCCGTCAGCGGTGAACAGCGTCATCTGCGTGTCATCGGTGATGGCACCGCCCGACCGGCCGTAGGCGGGCGCGTAGCCGGTGAGTCCGCGCTCGCCGAACCGCGCCCGGATCGTGCCCCAGGAGTCGAATTCGATGCTGGCACCAAGTGCGTCGCCGACGGCGCCGGCGAGCAAGCAGCCCGCGATCCGCTTCTGCGTGGACGCGGCGGCGAGTCTGGTGGGGCGCTCCGGCAGGGAGACGGCGGCTCCGGGCGATTCCTGTCGGGCGCGGAGTCCAGCCGCTCGAGGGCGGCTTGGAGGTCTTGGCTCACATCGCGGGCATCGGGAAGCGAGAGCAGGGGTGCGGCTACCGCAACGCGGTCTCCCTTGACCCAAGCAACGTGTTTAGCGATCGGTTTCACGCTGGTCACAGGTACATCGACGGCGTCCAGCACGTCGTATGTCACCGGATCGAATCGCACGAAGACGCAGCGATCGAACTCCCAGCTGCGGAACACCGAGTACGTCTGCGAGCCCTTTGTCGACTCCAGTACGCGGCACTTCACCTGGATGCGCTGGCCATCCTGTGTGAGCACGTCATAACTCTTCACCGAATTGGGCAGCAGGTGCGCGCCGTAGGCATCAGCCACCAGCCGCTCCGCAAGGTCACCGGCGGGCGCGTTGCGGGTTCGGATGACGCCCCGTTCGAGCAGGATCGACAACGTGGCCGCGTATAGCTGGAGCAGCTCGCGAGAGGACCGGTTGCGCAGACCCGAGGGCCACGCATCGCGCATTTTCTCCCCCTCCCCTGTCAGA
>NZ_BCNQ01000115.1 GCF_001515525.1 Piscicoccus intestinalis NBRC 104926
GTGGTCGCCGACGTGCCCGCCGCGCTGGCGTGGCTGCGCGGCGCCCTCGACGCGCGGTGAGGTGCGCCGCCGCCCTACAGGTCGTAGACCTCGAAGGTGACGGCGTACTCGCAGCCCCGCCAGCCGGTCGCGGCCGCACCCTCGCGCAGGATGCCGGTGAGCAGCTCGCGCGGGGTGGGGTAGTCGTCGTCGAGCCCGGCGAGGTACTGGGCGTGGGCCTCGAGGCTGGCGACGGCCGCTTCGAGCGTGTCGGAGACGTCGACGGCGTGGGTGGCCTGCGGTGAGGCACCGAGCGCGGCCAGCCGCACCCCGGACCACGGTTCGAGGCCCTCGTCGAGCAGGTCGGTGAAGATCCACCGGTTGCCGGCGTCGCGGGCCGCGTCGATGAGGGCCAGCCCGACCGCCCGGTGATCGGCCTGGTTGGTGCCGCCGCCGGCGAACCGTTCCCGGTGGGTGAGCCCGATGACGACGTCGGGGCGGCGGCGGCGCACCTCGCGGGCGATGTCGCGGCGCAGGGCGAGCCCGTACTCCAGTGCGCCGTCGGTGTGCTCGAGGAACTCCACGACGTCGACGCCGACCTCGGCCGCCCCGTCCCGCTCCTCCTGCGCGCGCACGCTCGCCGCATCCTCGGGGTGCATCCCGTCGATGCCCGCCTCGCCGCGGGTGGCCAGCAGGTATGTCACGGTCTTGCCCGCCTGGGTCCAGCGGGCGACGGCGGCGGCCGTGCCGTACTCGATGTCGTCGGGGTGCGCGACGACGACGAGCGCCCGCTGCCAGTCCTCGCTCAGGGGCTCCAGCCGGGGGCCCGCCGCCTCGGCGTCGGCCTCGGGGTGGGCGTCGGCGGCGTCGGGCGCGAGCGTGCCCTGGTGATACACGATTCGCCATCCGGAGTCGGTGCGCTCCCAGATGCTCGCCCGCCGGCTCACCCGACCGGCCTGGTCGAGGGTGTACGTGCACAGGTACACCTCGCCCGCGAGCCGGCGCACCCGCAGGTCGCTGGTGCGCCAGCCCTGGCTGACGAGGTCGTCCTGCTCTTGCGTGTCGAGCCGGTGCAGCACCTGCGCACGCACGGTCTCGCGGTCGTAGGCGGCCCCGGAAGCCCCGACCTCCCAGAAGTCCGGGGCCGTGTGGGCGTCGAAAGTCTCGGCGGAGTCCACGAATTCGCGCAGGTGCAGGATCGGTTCGCGGGCGCTGAGGTCGGCGGTCGGATCGGGGCCGGTGGTCTCGTCCATGCCTGCATCATCGCCGCCGCGGGCGCTCGGTCGAGCCCGAGTCCGCCGGGGAAACGCCGAATCGACTATCCCGATCTGGCCGCGCGCTCGCTGACCAGGCAGAACGCGGCCGGCGGGCGCATCGGGATCGTCGATATGGCGAATTCTTCGGCGTGCCGCGGGGGGGCCGGGCGAGCCGGGGGAGCAGGGGGGAACCGGGAAGGTAGAGGGACCCGGGAGTAGGAGGCCGGGAGAGCCAGAGCCGGCCGAGCCCGGGCGGCGAGCGGCTCCGGACGAAGTGCCCGGGCGGCGAGTGGCCTCGGACGAAGTGCCCGGGCGGCGAGTGGCCTCGGACGAAGTGCCCGGGCGGCGAGTGGCCTCGGACGAAGCGCCGGGACGCGAGCGGCTCTGGACGAAGTGCCCGGGCCGCGTTCCGAGCCCTGCGGCCCGGGCGACCCCTCCCTCTTTTGGTTGATTTTTCAGGCACTGAGTACTGCTACTCACGGACCGCGGCTGACGCCGACCTAGCCTGGCCACCATGCGCACTCACGGATGGGGCGGTACCGCCACACGGTGACGCGCCGGCCGCGGCCGGCGCCGGCTCGCCCGCCCCGGGTGGGGCGGGCGGCCGATCAGCGACCCGTCATGTCGGCCGGGACCACCCAGCGGTCGAAGTCGCCGCCGTCGACGCCCGAGGCGAGCGCCGCCTCCCGCAGCGTCGACCCTTCCTTGTGCGCCTTCTTGGCGATCTTGGCCGCGGCGTCGTACCCGATGTGCCGGTTGAGCGCCGTGACCAGCATGAGGTTGGACTCGAGGTTGGCCGTGATGCGCTCCTGGTTCGGGCGCAGGCCCGACGCGCAGTGCTCGTCGAACGACACGCACGCGTCGGCGATGAGGCGGATCGACTCGAGCACGGCGTGCGACATCACCGGCTTGTAGACGTTGAGCTCGAAGTTGCCCTGGGAGCCGGCGAAGGCGACGGTCGCGTCGTTGCCGAAGACCCGGGTGCAGACCATCGTCATCGCCTCGCACTGGGTGGGGTTGACCTTGCCCGGCATGATGCTCGAGCCGGGCTCGTTCTCCGGAATGAGGATCTCGCCGATGCCGTTGCGCGGGCCGGAGGCCAGCCAGCGCACGTCGTTGGCGATCTTCATGAGCGCGGTGGTCAGCGTGCGCAGCGACGCCGACAGCGCGACGAGCGCGTCGTGCGCCGAGAGCGCGGCGAATAGGTTCGGCGCCTGGCGGAAGCCCAGGCCGGTGATCTGGGCGATCTTCGCGGCGGCGGTGCGCCCGAAGTCGGGGTGGGCGTTGAGGCCGGTGCCGACGGCGGTGCCCCCGATCGCGAGTTCGAGCACCCCCTCCTCGGCGTGGTGGACGCCGGCGACCGCCGCGTCGAGCTGCGCCACCCAGCCGCTGATCTCCTGGCCGAGCGTGACCGGAGTGGCGTCCTGCAGGTGCGTGCGGCCGACCTTGACGACGTCCATGTACTCGGTCGACTTCGCCGCGAGAGTGTCGCGCAGCTGCTGCACGCTGTCGTAGAGCCGGGCGTGCAGCTCGCTGGCGACCGCGATGTGCATCGCGGTGGGGAAGGTGTCGTTGCTGCTCTGCCCGCGGTTGATGTGGTCGTTGGGGTGGATCGGGCTCTTCGAGCCGAGCTCGCCGCCGAGGATGGCGATGGCCCGGTTCGAGACGACCTCGTTGCTGTTCATGTTCGACTGCGTGCCGCTGCCGGTCTGGAAGACGACGAGCGGGAAGTGCTCGTCGAGCTCGCCGTCGACGACCTCCTGCGCCGCCTGCTCGACCGCGGCGAGCTGGTCGTCGGTGAGGTGTGCGCTGCTGTCGGGCCCGAACTCACCGAGCTCGGCGTTGGCCCTCGCGGCCGCGAGCTTGAGCACGCCGAGGGCGCGGATCATCGGCCGGCCCCACACGAAGGTGTCCCGTCCGATGTCGAAGTTGCCGAGGCTGCGTTGGGTCTGGGCGCCCCAGTAACGGTCGGTGTCGACCTGGATCTCGCCCATGCTGTCGCGTTCGATGCGAGTCGTCATGGACCCAACGTATGGGAGACGGTGTCGCTCGTCACACCGCCCCGGGCGATTCGTCGCGACCGTTCGGTCTTGGTGCCAGTGTGGGCGCTCACAGCTCCTTGACGAGCCGGGACACCGCCTTGAACGAAGGGTGCTCGGCGGTGTGCAGCCACTCGAAGGCGACCATCTCGGCGGTGACGACGACGGCGCCGGCCTGGCGCAGCCGCGCCATCGCGGCGTCGCGGTCGCTGGGGTGTCGCGATCCGCACGCGTCGGCGACGACCCACACCCGCCGGCCGTGGGCGCCCGACTCCAGCAGCTCGAGCGCCGTCTGCAGCAGGCACACGTGGGCCTCGCAGCCGGCGACGACGATCTCCGGGCGGTCGGGGTAGGCGTAGAGCGCGCTGTCGAGGCCGCCGGCTCCGCCTCCGAACGTCATCTTCTCCACCACGACGTCGAGGCGGTCGCCGACCGGAGGCAGATTGGGGCCCAATCGCCCAGGATTCTGTGCGGTGCCGATCGTCGGCACCGTCAATTCCTGGGCGACCTGGGTGAGGAAACCGGCGCGCTGCAGCACGTTCTCGCCGTCGGCGATGGCCGGCATCAGCCGTTCCTGGAAGTCGACCATCACCAGCACACTCTTGTGTGCGTCCATGCGCAGAGATGTCATGTCAGCCCTCCCGAGCGTGGTCCGTACCTCCCGGTGCCGGGGCGCCAGTCGTGCTGCTCGGCTCCGGATAGCGCCGCGGCGTGTACACCACACTCTGCCGTCCGCCCTCGCGCGGCGCCACCAACGTCTGGCTCGACCCGATGATGAGCAGCGTGCGCATGTCGACGACCGCCGGATCGAGGTCGTGCAGGGTCGTGACGCTCACGGCCTCGTCGGACGCGCCCACGGCGCGGGCCACGATCACGGGCGTGTCGGGGGAGCGCACGGTGAGCAGGTCGTCGCGCACCGCCCCGACCTGCCAGGTGCGTTCCTTGCTCGCCGGGTTGTACAGGGCGATGACGAGGTCGGCGCGCGCCGCGGCGAGCACCCGGTCACGGACGACCTCGAACGGCTTGAGGCGGTCCGACAGCGAGATCGTCGCGTAGTCGTGCCCGAGCGGGGCGCCGACCCGGGAGGCGGCGGCGTGCGCGGCCGTCACCCCGGGCAGCACCCGCACCGGCACGTGCGCGTACGGCTCCTCGCAGGCCACCTCGAGCACCGCGCTGGCCATCGCGAAGACGCCGGGGTCACCGGACGAGACGACCGCCACCCGGCGCCCCCGACGGGCCAGGTCGAGGGCGAACTCGGCCCGCTCCGACTCCACCTTGTTGTCCGAGTCGTGCGCGATCTGCCCGGGCCGCAGCGGAACCCGCCGCACGTACGTCGTGTACCCGACCAGATCGGTGGCCGCCGCGAGCGCCGCCTTGGCCTCGGGCGTCAGCCACAACGGACCCGCAGGGCCGAGTCCGACAACGACGACCGCGCCGCCGGCGTCGCCCATCGGGAGAGCCGGGTCTGCCGGCTCTGCCGAAGGAGCCGAAGGAGCCGGGTCGGTTGGGTCGGTCGCGGGCTCCCGGGGGGCCTTCGCGGCGGGGTCTCCGACGCGGGAGGGCACGACGACGAGCGAGAAGTACGGCACCTGCTCGGGGTCGACGTCGCGCAGCGGCAGGACCCGCTCGTCCGGGGTGCTGGCCCGCTCGACGTACCAGGCCTCGTCGAGCCGACCGACGCGGTCGAGGGCGGCGCGGACCCGGCCGAACGTGCGGCCGAGCTTCATGACGACGGCCGTGTCGGCCTCCCCGAGGCGGGCGGCGAGCTCCTCCTCGGGCAGGGTGCCGGGGAGCACCGCGAGGGTCTCGGTGGCCTCGACGAGGGGGCGCCCCAGCGACGCGCCGGCGGCGGTGACCGAGCTGATGCCGGGGATGACGCGGGTCGGAAAGCGCCCGGCGAGGCGGGAGTGCAGGTGCTGGTGGGAGGAGTGCACGAACGGGTCGCCCTCGGCGAGCAGCGCGACCGTGCGTCCGGCCCGCAGGTGGGCGGCGAGGCGCTGCGTGGCCTCGTCGTAGAAGTCGGCCAGGGCGCCCGCGTAGCCGCCGGGGTGGTCGGTGCCCTCGGTGGTGACCGGGTAGACGAGGTGCTCCTCGACGTGGTCGTCGCGCAGGTGGTCGGCGACGATGCCGCGCGCCACCGACCTGCCGTGCCGGGCGGAGTGGAACGCGACGACGTCCGCCTCGCGGATCGCCTCGACGGCCGCGACCGTCAGCAGCCCCGGATCCCCGGGACCCACCCCGACGCCGATGAGCACGCCCGGGGCCGACGCGGGAGCCGCAGCCGCTGCCTCCGGTGCTCCCGGCGCCGCCGCCTCACTCATCGGTGCTGGACAGCGCGTTGAGCGCGCCGCACGTGATCGCGCTGCCGCCGCGTCGACCGTGCACGACGATCGACGCCAGGCCGAGGTCGTTGTCGGCGAGGGCCGCCTTGGACTCGGCGGCGCCGATGAACCCGACCGGGATGCCGAGGATCACCGCGGGCCGCTCGCGCCACTCGTGGAGCCGGTCGAGCAGGTGGAACAGGGCGGTCGGGGCATTGCCGATGGCGACGACGGCGCCGTCGAGCCGGTCGCGCCACAGCTCGACCGCGGCCGCGGTGCGGGTCGTGCCGAGCTCGGCCGCCAGCGGCGCCACGCGCGGGTCGGAGAGCAGGCAGATCACCTCGTTGTCGGCGGGCAGGCGGCGCCGGGTGACGCCGGAGGCGACCATCTGCACGTCGGTGAGGATCGGGGCGCCGGCGCGCAGGGCCGCCATGCCCGCGGCGACCGCGCCGGGGGAGAAGGCGATGTCGCGGGTGAGGTCGATCTCCCCGGCCGCGTGGATCATCCGCACCGCGACGCGCTCCTCGTCGGGGTCGTAGCCGGACAGGTCGGCCTCCCCGCGGATCGTCGCGAACGAGCGGCGGTAGATCTCCGCGCCGTCGGTGAGGTAGTCGTAGCGGTCGGTCACGGGCTCCTTCGCCTCCTTGGCCTCCTTGGCGGTCACGGCGCGCGCGAGTTCGTCTCTGAGCAGCGTGCGGCCCGCGGCCGGGGCGTCACGGTGGTCGGCCCGACCCACACGGTAGGTCGTCGCGTCGATCGCGACGGCATCGACGTGGGTGGTGCGCGGGTGCCCGCAGCGGCGTTCGCAGCCGGACAGGTACACCGGCAGGTGCAGGCCACGCGCGTCGCGGGGCCGTTCGAGCAGGTCAGCGCGCACCCGCGACGCGGCCTCGCGCACGTCGGCGCGCGACTTCAGGCAGCCCGGCAGCCCGGTGCAGGCCCCGAGCGAGGTCCACGGGTCGAGCGGATCGAGAACGAAGCCGGCCTCGGTGAGCACACCGGCGGCGGCGTCCGCCGTCTGCGTGGGCTGCCCGCCGACGACGAGGCTGCGCCAGGGGGTCGTGCGCACGAGTCCGTCGGCGGCGCGGGCCACCTCGGCGATCAGCCGCCAGGCCGAGGCCGGGGCCGAGCCGAGTGGGAGGGCGACGACGAGGGTGGCCGAGCCGTTCGCCACGTGCACCCCAGGAGCCGGGCCGCCTTGGGCCGCGGGGGCGTTCGCCGGGCGACGCCCGGGCAGCGGGAGCCGGGTCGGCGCGGTCGTGGCACGCGTCGGCACGTCGGCCTCGACGGCTGCGCGGACCGCGCGTACCGCGGCCGCCGGGTCGGCGAGGTCCTCGAAACGCCAGACGGAGTCGGGGGCGACCTCGCGCGCGTGCGCGAGGAAGGCGAGCGCGGCGGTGATGAGCGCCCGGGGGGCGTCGGCCAGCGCGAAGACCGGCCCGTGCGCCAGGGGCGCCTGGGCCTCGGTGCCGACGACCAGACGTACGAGCGGGTCACCGGGTGTGTCAGGCCCGGCGGGCTGGGCGGGCTCGGCGGGCTCGTTGCCGGCGGGGTCGAGGAGCACGACCGCCAGGTCCGGCTCGAGAGACAGCACGTCGCCCCGCCCGTCGTCGAGGCCGAAGAGAAACCGCCCGGAGAGGTCGGCAAGGGCCGGTTCGGCGACCAGCGCCGCGTCGAGCGCCCGCACGGTCGGCACGAAACCGGCTCCGAGCACGCCGGGTGAACCGAACTCGTCGAGACCGGCCATCGGGGAGGCGACGATGTTGCGGACGCGTTCGTGGCTGGCCGCGGGCAACAGGCCTGCGCTGTCGAGTTGGCTGGTGAACAGGTCGCGGTCGCTGACGGCGCGCACCTCGACGTTGCCGCGGGCCGTCAGGTGCAGGTGCTCGTCGCCGAGCACGACGGCGACGTTGACGAGGGCCCGCACCTGGTCGGCCGTGAGCAGACCACCCGGCACCCGGATGCGCGCCAGGCGCCCGTCGGCGGCCTCGTGCATGCGCAGCGCCCCCGGGCACCGGTCACCTCCGGCGCGCGGACCGAAGGCCGCGAGGCCGGGAGCCGATGCCGTCGCGAACGTCATCGCGGACGTGGCGGCTGACGACCGCTGTGGGGGCTCTGGGGGCTCGGAGACCGGTTCGGAGATGGGCGCGGAGGTGGACACGTCTCGACCCTACGCCGGGGCTGTGCGGTCGGTGCGAGCACCGGGAAAGTCGAGGTCCGGGCGGTGCGCCGCGGCGCCGGGGGCGCGTCGGGAGCGCGTCGGGAGCGAACCGGGAGGGGTCGCGCCGGCAACGGAACGGCCACGATCGAGCCCGAACCCCAGCGGCCGTCGGATCCGGCCAGGGCGGCGATGGGAGGATCGGCGTACGCGCCTGGCGATTCGGCTGGGGAGCGCCGCCATTGGGGAAGGAGGCGGTCATGTCGTTGGCCCGGCGGCTCGACCACTTCCAGCGCCGACACCGTGTGCTCGGGGTGCCGGTCGCGGTCTTCTACAAGTTCCTCGACGACCAGGGCGTGTACCTGTCGGCGCTCATCGCGTTCTACGGCTTCTTCTCGATCTTCCCGCTGTTCCTGCTGCTCGCCTCGATCCTGGGTTTCGTGCTCGACTCCGACCCGGAGCTGCGCGACGCGATCCTGCAGACCGCGATGGCGCAGTTTCCGCTCATCGGCAACCAGATCCAGGCGCGGGAGCTGACCGGGAGCGTGACGGCGGTGACGATCGGTGGTCTGACCGCCCTGTACGGTTCGATCGCCGTCGCCTCCGCCGTGCAGAACGCGATGAACGTCGCGTGGAACGTGCGGCGCAACCAGCGCCCCAATCCCGTCGTGCTGCGGCTGCGCAGCATCGGAGTGCTGGGCATCCTGGGCCTGTTCGTCGTCGCCACGACGCTGCTGTCGCAACTCGGCGGCGCCCTGGCGTTCACCGTCGATCTGTCGGCCGCCACGCAGTTCCTCGTGCTGCTCGGCTCGTTCGTCCTGTCCATCGCGCTGTTCGTGGCGATCCTGCGGTTCGGGCCGGTCGCACCCGTCTCCACCCGGCAGGTGCTGCCGGGGGCGGTGTTGGCGGCGGTGCTCTGGCAACTGTTGCAGGCCGGTGGCGCCTCGGTCGTGCAGACCGTCATCGGGCGCGCTGGCGCCACCGAGGGCGTGTTCGGAATCGTCCTGGGTCTGATCATGTGGCTCTACATCGCGTCGATGGGCCTGGTGGCCTGCGTCGAACTCAATGTCGTGCTGTCGCGGCGGCTCTACCCCCGGGCGCTGCTCACTCCGATGACCGACCGCGTCGACCTGACGATCGCCGACCAACTCGCCTACACCCACCTCGTGCAGACCCAGTCGTTGAAGGGCTTCCAGAACGTCGACGTCACCTTCGACCACGACGGGCAGAACGCCACCGCCCACCGCCGCGCCCAGAAGGCCGGCCGCTCCGCGCGCGGCGACCGGTCCGGCAGCGGCGCGCGCTGATCGGGGTGTCCGCGCTCGCGGCGCTCCCGCGACCGTGGCGACGGCAGGCCACAGCCAGGCCACAGGCCAAGCCACACGCCAGGCCGGACACTCGTCGCCGGCGCAGGGCCACGTCTGGACAAGCGTGTGGCCGACTCTGCGGTGGCTCGCTCCCGTGCGTGGGCTGTCGAGACTCGGATGCCCAGGCCGGCCGCGCCACCCCGGAGGATTCGCCATTTCGACGATCCCGATGAAGCCTGCTCGGGCGTCGGCCGGCGAATCCGCAGGTCACGAGGTCGGCGCGCAGCCGTCATCGTCGACGGGATAGTCGATTCGGCGAAATGATCGCGGGCAGCGTCGCCGGCGGCCCTCCGGGCGCCGTCGGCGGCGGCCGTCCGGGGGCCATCCGGCGGGTGCGGGTGGGTGCGCGTGAGGCGCCGGCCGGTCAGCGCGACCGGTCGGGTCCGCGGTCGCGCTGATAGCCTCGCTGAGGGTCGACGATCGGCCCGACAACGTTCATGGACGGCCAGCGGGGAGGAAGCCGGTGTGAGTCCGGCGCGGTCCCGCCACTGTGAACCGCGTGCGCTCGGCGGCCTCGCCGAGACGATGCGGGTAGCCAGAGACTCCCGGTCGACCATCCGTCCCGGGGCGCGGACCCCGAGAGAGGCACTGCTCGTGTTTCTGCTGCTGTCGACGTCCGACACCGACCTGCTGTCCGCCCGGGCGGCCAACGACCGCCCCGATGCTGCCGTGTCGTGGCGCTACGCCAACCCCGCGCGGCTCGTCGTCGACGACCTGCCGGAGTTGCTCGAGGGCACCGACCTCGTCGTCGTGCGCCTGCTCGGCGGACGGCGCGCGTGGGCCGAGGGGCTCGACGCGCTACTGGCGGCCGACCAGCCCCGGCCCGTCGTCGTGCTCACCGGCGAGCAGGCCCCCGACGCCGAGCTCATGAGCGCCTCGACCGTGCCTGCCGGGGTCGCGGCTCAGGCGCACGCCTACCTCGCCCACGGCGGTTCCGAGAACCTCGCCCGCCTCGGCGCGTTCCTGTCCGACACCGTGCTGCTCACCGGCCACGGGTTCGAGCCGCCCGCCTCCGCCCCGGCGTGGGGTTGGCTCGGGTGCACGGGCGCCTGCCTGAGCTCGAAGGAGCCCCGGGAGCGCTGCCGCGTCGACGACTGCCGCCGCTGGTCGGGGGCGTTCGACGCCGTGGGCGAGCAACCGGCTCCGACGGTGGCGATCCTCTACTACCGGGCGCACCACATGAGCGGCAACACCGGCTTCGTGCGCACGCTCGCGGAGGCGGTGGAGGCCGCCGGGGGGCGGGCGATGCCGCTGTACGTCGCCTCGCTGCGCGCCCCGGAGCCGGAGTTGCTGGCGACGCTGCGCGGCGCCGACGCGGTCGTCACGACGGTGCTCGCCGCGGGCGGGTCGACCCCGGCCACCGCGCAGGCGGGCGGCGCCGACGACGCCTGGGACGCGGGCGCGCTCGCCGATCTCGACGTGCCGGTGATCCAGGCGTTCGCGCTGACGAGCTCCCGGGCCGACTGGGAGGCCAACGACGACGGCGTGTCCCCGCTCGACGCCGCCACCCAGATCGCCGTGCCGGAGTTCGACGGGCGCATCATCTCGGTGCCGTTCTCGTTCAAGGAGACCGACGACGACGGCCTGCCCGTCTACGTCGCCGACCCCGACCGGGCCGCCCGCGCCGCGGGCATCGCCGTCGCGCACGCCCGGCTGCGGCACGTGCCGGTGGGGCAGCGGCGCATCGCGCTCGTGCTGTCGGCCTACCCGACCAAACACGCCCGCATCGGCAACGCCGTCGGCCTCGACACCCCCGCCTCCACGCTCGCGCTGCTGCGGGCCATGCACGACGCCGGATACGACGTCGGCCCGCTGAGCGGCCCCGACGCTTTGCCCGGGCTGGAATCAGGCAACGGCGACGAGCTCATCGCCGCGATCATCGCCCGCGGCGGCTACGACCAGGCCTGGCTCACCGACGACGAGCTCGCCGCCAACCCGCTGCGGGTGCCGACCAGCGACTACGAACGCTGGTACGCCGACGTCGACGCCGACCTGCGCGCCCAGGTGGAACAGAAGTGGGGCCCGGCGCCCGGCGACATGTACCTGGACGCCTCCCGAGCCGGTCGCGACGGACGCCCCGACCTCGTCTACGCCGGGCTGCGGGCCGGCAACGTCGTGCTGTTCGTCCAGCCCCCACGGGGATTCGGGGAAAACCCGATCGCGATCTACCACGATCCCGAGCTGCCGCCGACGCACCACTACCTCGGCATCTACCGCTGGCTGCAGGCCCGCCAGGACGACGGCGGCTTCGGTGCCGACGCGCTCGTGCACATCGGCAAGCACGGCAACCTCGAGTGGATGCCCGGCAAGGGCGCGGCGCTCTCCGGCTCGTGCGCACCCGACGCGATCCTCGGCGACCTGCCGCTGATCTACCCCTTCCTTGTCAACGACCCCGGCGAGGGCACCCAGGCCAAGCGCCGCGCCCACGCGGTGCTCGTCGATCACCTCGTGCCGCCGATGACCCGCGCCGACTCCTACGGCGACATCGCCCGGCTCGAGCAGCTGCTCGACGAATACGGGATCGTCTCGGTGATGGACCCGGCGAAGGCGCCCGCGATCCAACAGCAGATCTGGACTCTGCTGCAGGCCGCCAAGCTCGACCACGACCTCGGGCTCGCCGGTACCGACCTGTCGCAGGTTCAAGAGGGCGAGGGCTTCGACGAGCTCGTGCTGCACGTCGACGGGTGGCTGTGCGAGATCAAGGACGTGCAGATCCGCGGCGGCCTGCACATCCTC
The DNA here is from genome assembly GCF_001515525.1 of Piscicoccus intestinalis NBRC 104926. Taxonomy (GTDB): domain Bacteria; phylum Actinomycetota; class Actinomycetes; order Actinomycetales; family Dermatophilaceae; genus Kineosphaera; species Kineosphaera intestinalis. Next base: position 11,857 of record NZ_BCNQ01000115.1, read on the forward strand.
GGCGCCGCCCCGACCGGGGAGCCGCGCGTCGCGCTCGTGCTCGCGATCCTGCAGGCCCGCCAGATGTGGGGCGGCAACCAGAGCCTGCCCGGGCTGCGCGAGGCCCTCGGGCTCGTCGAGGGCGAGGCCGGACGCCGGGAGACCGACGACGTCGAGGCCTCCGCCCGCGAGCTCATCGAGGCGATGGAGGAGCGCGACTGGTCGCTCGAGGCCGTCGACGAGGTCGTCGCCATGGCCCTCGACGACGGTGGCCCCGCCGACATCGACCCCGACCCCGAGGCGCTGACGGCGATCCTAGAGTTCGCCGCCACCGAGGTCGTGCCCCGGCTGGGGCGCACCACAGACGAACTCGCGCACACGCTGCACGCGTTGGGCGGCGGGTTCGTGCCCGCCGGGCCCTCGGGCTCCCCGCTGCGGGGCCTGGTCAACGTGCTGCCCACCGGGCGCAACTTCTACGCCGTCGACCCGCGCGCCATCCCGAGCCGGCTCGCCTACGAAACCGGGTGCGCCCTGGCCGATTCGCTCATCGAGCGGTACGAAAAGGACCACGGCGAGGTGCCCGCCTCCGTCGGGCTGTCGTTGTGGGGCACCTCGGCGATGCGCACCGCGGGTGACGACATCGGTGAGGCGCTCGCGCTGCTCGGCATCCGGCCCGTGTGGGACGAGGCGTCGCGGCGGGTCACCGGCTTGGAGGTCGTGCCGGCCGCCGAGCTGGGCCGGCCGCGGGTCGACGTGACGCTGCGGATCTCCGGCTTCTTCCGCGACGCGTTCCCGCACGCCGTGGCGATGCTCGACGACGCGGTGCGCCTGGCCGCGGCCCAGGAGGAGGACGAGTCGACGAACTTCGTGCGGGCCCACGTGCGCGCCGACGTCGCCGAGGGTGTCGACGAATCCCACGCGGCGCGAAGAATCTTCGGCTCCCGACCGGGAACGTACGGAGCCGGGCTGCTCGAGCTCATCGACAGCCGCGACTGGCGCACCGACGCCGACCTCGCGCAGGTCTACGCGACTTGGGGCGGCTACGCCTACGGACGCGATCTCGACGGCGAACCCGCTAGGGAGGCCATGGAATCGGCGTACAAGCGCATCCGGGTGGCGGCCAAGAACATCGACACCCGCGAGCACGACATCGCCGACTCCGACGACTACTTCCAGTTCCACGGCGGCATGGTCGCCACCGTGCGCTCGCTGACCGGTCGGTCTCCGGAGGCCTACCTCGGCGACTCGACCCGGCCGCAGACGGTCGCGACCCGCACGCTGCTGGAGGAGACCTCGCGGGTGTTCCGCGCCCGCGTCGTCAACCCCAAGTGGATGGAGGCGATGCGCCGCCACGGCTACAAGGGTGCGTTCGAGATGGCCGCGACCGTCGACTACCTCTTCGGCTACGACGCGACGACCAACGTCATCGCCGACTGGATGTACGAGCGGCTCACCGCCGAGTACGTGCTCGACGAGACCAACCGCGAGTTCCTCCAGCAGTCCAACCCGTGGGCGCTGCACGGCATGGCCGAGCGCCTCCTCGAGGCCGTCGACCGCGGCCTGTGGGAGCACCCGGAGGCGGACACCCTGGAGGCCCTCCGCACGACCTACCTGGAGACCGAAGGCGACCTGGAGGACGCCAAGTGACCCCCAACCGGCCGACGGCTGCCCTGTCGGCCGACGGCTCCGGCTCCAGCCCTGGCCCTCGACCGAAAGGGCAGCCTTCGGCGTTTCCGTTCACCGCGATCGTGGGGATGGACTCGATGGAGCTGGCGCTGTGTCTGGCCGCCGTCGGGGAGCACGTCGGCGGGGTGCTCGTGCGCGGCGAGAAGGGCACCGCGAAGACGACGATGGTGCGCGGGCTGGCCGGGCTGCTCGGCGAGATCGACGTCGTGCCCGGCTGCCGATTCGCCTGCGACCCGGCCGCACCCGACCCCTCGTGCCCCGACCTCGACCGGCACGCAGACGGGGTCGGGCGCCGTCCGGTGCCGCTCGTCGAGCTGCCGGTCGGCGCCAGCGAAGACCGGGTCGCCGGCTCCCTGCACCTGGACTCGCTGCTCGCCCGCGGGCACGTGACGTTCGAGCCGGGCCTGCTGGCCGCCGCCAACCGCGGCGTGCTCTACGTCGACGAGGTCAACCTGCTGCCCGACCATCTCGTCGACGGACTCCTCGACGCCGCCGCCACCGGCCGGGCGCGCGTCGAGCGCGAAGGCGTCTCGGTCGAGCACGCGGCGCGGTTCGTGCTCGTCGGCACGATGAACCCCGAGGAGGGCGACCTGCGCCCGCAGCTGCTCGACCGGTTCGGCCTGGTCGCCGACGCCGCCGCCAGCCGCGACCCGGACACCCGCGTCGAGGTCATCACCCGCCGGCTCGACTTCGAGCGCGACGCAGGCGGCTTCGCCGACCGATTCGCCGCCGACGAGGAGGCGCTGGCCCGCCGGATCACCCGCGCCCGGGCGGCGGTGGCCGGGGTCGAGGCGCCCCGGGAGGCGTGGGTCAAGATCGCCCGCATCTGCGCCGAGTTCGACGTCGACGGCATGCGCGGCGACCTCGTCACGGCCCGCACCGCCTCCGCGCACGCGGCCTGGCAGGGCCGAAGCGCTGTGTCGGACAACGACATCCGCGTCGCGGCCAGGCTCGCCCTGCCGCATCGACGGCGCCGCAACCCGTTCGACACCCCCGAATCGGCAGCGGCCGAGTTGGAGGAGATCCTGCAGCGGGTGCTGGGGGAGGAGCCGCCCGAGCCGGAGCCCGATCGCGAACCCGAGCCGTCGACCGACCCGAAGACCGATGAGCCGGATTCGACGCAGCCGCAGGCTCCGTCGCAGCAGCCCCCTGCCGACGACCGGGCTGCCGACGGTTCCGAACCGCCGCAGCCGCCGCGATCGGAGTCCGATCCGCAGCCGCCACGGCAGGAGCAGGACCGAGGCGCGACACAATCCCCGCCCGCCGCGGGCGCCGCCCGATCGAGCACCGAGAAAGCTGGAAAGCCCCACGCCGCACAGGTCTTCACGCTCGACCGGGTCGGCCAGGGTGTCACCGGGCGCCGCTCGCGCGCGGTCACGACGGTGGGCCGCCAGGTGCGCGGCGTCACCCCGCTGGACCCGCGCGGCCG